>UQIW01000010.1 GCA_900541235.1 uncultured Collinsella sp.
GTATCGCTTTCTTCTTTGGGTCATCTTGAACACCTTTCGCTCTTAACTAGGTGTCCAATTCATCATACCCACTCCAATGGATACGCCTAGGCGCGGTCCAAGAAATCGTCCGCATCCCCATCTGACACTATTTCACCGCAACTTAGAAGGTGTCGGCGTATAACGCTTCACCCCAAATTAAATTGATTCGTTGAATAGACACACTACAAATCTTTAGACTTCGTTTAATCCACAAGTGGGTATTATCACACATTAAGCACACGTGAAAGGATATACCCATGTCGCTTACACGGTCAGCAGAGCGTGCAGCGCTCAACAAGCTCATCGATTATCTCGACGACAACCCGCAAGAAAACATCGACAAAATCATGGACCTCGTGAACAAGCTGGTCCCCAATCGCGTATTTCCTGTACAGCGAGAGGCATTCACCAATGTCATCAAGAGCCGCGGCAATTGGTATGACCTGATCATGCGTGTGTTCAGCCTTAATCCCCAGATGCGAACCAAACTGCTTAAGACCCTCATTGTCGACGCCAACCTGCTAGCTTGGCCAGAGCAGGAAAAGAACCGCGAAAAGTACCAGTGCAACGTTCCGTGGGCCATCCTGCTCGATCCCACGAGCGCCTGCAACCTGCATTGTACGGGCTGCTGGGCCGCCAAGTACGGCTACAAGCAGAATCTCTCGTTCGAAGACATCGACTCTATCGTTACGCAGGGCAAAGGGCTCGGTACGCATATCTACATCTATACCGGCGGCGAGCCGCTCGTCCGCAAGCACGACCTGATCAGAATTTGCGAAAAACATCAGGACTGCGTGTTTCTCTGCTTTACCAACTCCACGCTGATCGACGAGGCCTTCTGCGACGATATGATTCGCGTAGGTAATTTTGTCCCCGCCATCAGCGCCGAGGGCAATGAGCACACCACCGACGCCCGTCGCGGCGAGGGTACCTACGCAAAGATCGAGCACGCCATGAAACTCCTGCGCGAGCGCGACTTGCCGTTTGGTATCTCCACCTGTTGGACCAGCGCCAATGCCGATACGGTTGCTACCGAGGAGAACATGGACTGGATGATCGGCGAGGGAGCACTCTTCTGCTGGTACTTCCACTTTATGCCGGTTGGCCGCAATGCAACCCCCGAGCTCATGCCCACGCCCGAGCAGCGCGAGCACATGTATCACTTTATCCGCGAAATGCGTGAGAAGAAGCCGCTGTTTACGCTCGACTTCCAAAACGACGGCGAGTTTGTAGGCGGATGTATCGCCGGCGGCCGCCGCTACCTGCACATCAACGCCGCCGGAGACGTGGAGCCGTGCGTGTTCATCCACTACTCAAACGCCAACATCCACGATGTGAGTTTACTCGACGCGCTGCGCTCTCCCCTCTTTATGAAGTACTACGAGAACATGCCGTTTAACGACAACTACCTCAAACCATGCCCCATGCTCGAGAATCCCGACGTGCTGCCCAAACTGGTCGCCGAGAGTGGCGCAATGAGCACCGACCTAATCGAGAAGGAGTCACCCGAGCAGCTGCGCGAAAAGACCCAGGCTGCCGCCGAGGCATGGTCACCTGTCGCCGACCGCATCTGGAACGACTCCGACGATCCGTTATACGCCAAGCGTCACGAGGACAAGTCGCAGGGCATGGCCGATAGCGACATGCACAAGTTCGAAAAACAGGGCCGCATACTCAAAAACGGCGATTAATGCTGCCCTACACGACAAACGCTCAGAAATGAAGCGGAGCAGTCTCGAGGCTCATCTTCGAGGCTGCTCCGCCTTACCATCAAAACAGTTTTACTAAGTTGCGGTGAAATAGGGACCAGAACGGCCTTCCAATAACCAAAACAATCCCTATTCCACCGCAACTTCTATAAGTTGTTGAATTATCGATGCTATTCGAAGCGAGATTCCAGACTCGACAGACCATTGAGAGTCAGATCGTTGGCGACCTCAGAGACGCGCTCGATAGGAACCGAGCCGTCAGACAGTGCCCACGTGCGATAGATACCGATAATACCCGACAGCAAAAACGCCAGATAGTAGTCGAACATCTCGTCCTTGAGACCTTGGGGCAGCAGATCGCGCTCGGCAATCTCATGTTCGAGCGGCGCACGAAGACGAGCCATGAAATCATCGAGCGGAATATTCTCGATCAGCTGACGATTGAGCACTAAGTTGTTGCACAGTGCCTCATTAACGGTTTTAAAGAAGGTCGCCGCCGCGCCAAGAGCGCGCTCGCTGGTGTCACCGTCCATAGAAGCAAGCGTTTTCTCGACCGAGTCGACAATCATCTCCACCACATCGACGGCAATGGCATCGAGCAGGCCGTCAACCGTACCAAAGTGAACGTAAAAGGTCTTGCGGTCGACATTGGCCTCGCGCGCGATGGCACTCACCGTAATGTCTGCCAGCGGCTTTTCCATGAGCAGGCGCTCGAAAGCCGAAAGGATGGCATTACGGCTGCGAATGATGCGACGATCAAGACGCGGTTTGCTGGTTGCCATGGGCGTGTCCCTTCGATATGCAAGCATTCATCAACAGATGAGAGATAATCTACGTAAGAGGATTATCCCCCATACAGCACAAATATGCCCCGCATCATGAAGAACGCACGACTGCCCTACTGCGACTTGGGATGCTTCTTCTTATTGAGTGCCGACGGAGATACGCGAATACCATCGCCTGTCTGGCGCACATAGGCTTTATGAGCCAGCTTAGCGGTCCCAGAAGCCTTCTGAGCGCGCTTCTTGGGATCAACGGTAACAGCATTCGTGGGGTGCGGCATAGTGGGCGCAGAGGGCGTCTGAGGCGTGCGGCCGAGCTTGCGCATCACACGATCCCAGCGCACATGGATGCTCTCGTTGTGGGCGCTCTTAAGTCCCAGCAGGGGCGCAGCCAAAATGGTCGGCGCAATAAACGTAATGAGGCGCCACAGCAGATAGCCGGCGGTCGAAGCCGACCCAAAGAAATGACCCAAGAACAATGCAAAGCCGCCCTCAGCGCCACCAGTTCCACCGGGCAGGGGGACCGCAGAGCTCAGCAGCTGGACAAAGGCGCTCGCGGCCATGACCGAGAAAAAGTCGACCTCGTGGTGGCCAAAGGCAAGCATCAGGAAATACGGCACCAGATAGAAAAACGCGAGTTGCAGCATGGTGATGACCACCGTGAGCAGCATGGAAGAAAAATGTCCGGCTGAAAGCTTGAACTTCTCGGAGAAGGAGTAGATCTCGCCATCGACAAACGTGCGCCATCCCTCGATCTTAGTGGCCGAGACACCAATGCGCTCAAGCCAATTGATGATGCAATGGGCGACGCGCGTGACGGTCTTAGGCATGAGCGCGACGGCGAAGATGCCCAGCAAGATGCAGCAGTGCCCACCAAAGCTAAAGACGCACAGCAACGTCATGTCGCCATAGCGCTCGGCAAAAAACGGCATGCGAGCAAGCAGTAGGATAGCGCCCCAGGCAACGAGGCCAAACTGGTACACGATAAAACGCGTGAATTGCGTGGCGCCGGCCTCGCCCACGTTTTGGCCGGCCTTGGTCAGGCGATAGATTTGAGCCGGGGTGGAGCCCATCATCATGGGCGTCAGGTTACCAAAGAAGATGCCACTCGCCTCGACCGAGATCAGGTCGCGGATGCCGACGGGCGAATTGGGATCGAGCCAGACGGCGATCGCATAGGCCACAATGCCAAAGAACAGGTACATGAACATGCAAAGACACGCGACAACGAGCCATGACGCCTGGACGCTCGACATAGCGGCCCAGAACTGCCCCATCTGCCCGGTTACCACCAGATAGACGATATAACCTACCAGCACGACGCCGATAAAGATGGCGCCGCGGCGTGCGCTCTTATTGTCATCTCCGCCCGAGGCCTCAACCTCGACCTGGGGCTTAGACGAATGCTGAGAGGACTCCGTCATGAGACTCCTTCTAACAGTCAAAATATCTTGGATATTGTACCCGTAAGGGCCATAGGCAGAACGCAAAGCTCTGGTTCAAACGGGAATTGCAGACGGTTGTTTGAAAATAAAAAAACCCGGCCTTCCATAGGAAGTCCGGGTATCAGATGCGTGGTAGCCCGTACCAGATTCGAACTGGTGATCTCCGCCTTGAGAGGGCGGCGTCCTAAACCGCTAGACGAACGGGCCACATGACATCTGCACTGCCGTGCTGCGAGGAAATATATTACGGGACAAAAAACGTCAGCGCAAGAAGAAATTCCAAATTGCCGAAAAATTGTCGGCAGGTTATGGAATACGCAGGTAAACTTGGTAGCTAATTCAAGTTGAGATGAACCAAAAGAGCTTCGCGCTCGTTGGGAATATCGTCTTCGATCACGGCGTCGAGGGCGGAGTTGAGAAGCTGACCCAGTTCCGGCCCGGGCTTGACTCCGGCACGGATCAGGTCGCCGCCGTTGATGGCGAGCATCTTGAGCGTATAGGGCTCCCCTGCCTTCAGCAGCTCGTGCGCCAGCGCGCGCATCTCCTCAATCGTCTCAACATAATAGAAGCACGACGGGGCCTTGCCAAGTGTGTCGGCACGCTTAAGGTCCATGAGCTCGTCAATCAGGCGGGCCGTGTCGACGCCCTCACCCGAAAGCGCGCGCATCATATTGAGCAGACAGGAGCGCTCGGGGCGCAGCGGCTTGTCATGGTATTTGATGAGCAGGCACACGTCGCGCACCAAGTCGTGCGAGAGCGCCAGGCGATCCATAATGACGCGCGCCTTCTTGGCGCCGAGCTCGGGATGACCGTAGAAGTGTCCGCTACCGGCATGGTCGACCGTGAAGCACTCGGGCTTGGACACATCGTGCAAAAACGCCGCCCACATAAGGCTCGACGAGGGCGCGACGCCGTCACACAGCGCGAGCTCCCCCGCCACCGTCAGCACACGGGCGATATGCACGTAGACGTTAAACGCATGATAGACACTGCGCTGATCAAACCCGCGACCCGCTGCCAACTCGGGCACGGCGGCGCAGATGAGCTCAGGATAGCGGAGCATCGCGTCTCCCCCATGACCGGTCGAAAGAATGCCCTCGAGCTCAATACCCACACGCTCACGCGCCACGGCATCGAGCAGCGGCGCGCACTCGGCAAGCGCACGCTTGGTCTCGGGCTCAATCATAAAGTCCAGACGGCAGGCAAAGCGCACCGCACGCAGCATGCGCAGGGCGTCCTCGTTAAAGCGACGCTTGGGATCGCCGACAGCGCGAATCAGCTTGCGCTCCAAGTCACCCTGGCCGTCGTAGCGGTCGACAAGCCCGCGCTCGGGATGCCAGGCCATGGCATTGACGGTAAAGTCGCGGCGCGCCAGATCGTCCTCGAGCGAGGCGGCACGCTCCACACTCTGGGGATGACGACCATCGGTGTAAAAGCCATCCAGACGGTACGTGGTGACCTCGATACGCTCGCCATCGGAAATAGCCGTGATTCCGCCAAATTTAATGCCCGATTCCACAACCGCGATGCCGGCGGCCTCGAGCGCCGCTTTGGACTCCTGCCACAGGCCGCTACAGCACATATCAACATCGTGGCTGGGGTACCCCATAAGGGCGTCGCGCACCCAACCGCCCACGTACCAAGCCTCAAGACCAGCCGCTTCAAGCGCGCGCAGGACGCGCAGGGACGCATCGGACGGTTGAGTACCGTTGAGCGAAACATTGCACATGCCTATGGCCTCCTGCGACTATCAAATTGGCTATCGATTGCGTCTGCAAGAAGTCTAGCAAGAAACAGCCTCCACTGCACACGCAAGTCCGATAAACAAAAACGCATCCGTCCTGTTCCCAAGACGGATGCGAACCACTCGAAATACTCAAGCTTTAGGCCGGAGTTAGCAGACCTCGCGGATAGCGATGCCCTTCTTATACTCCTCGACCTTGGCAAAGTCGCCCAGGCCCGGGCACTCGACCACGTTGGCGCCGGTAGCCATCGAAAGGCGCAGGGCGTCCTCGACGCGCTCGGGGGCGTCGTGCCACACGGACAGGAAGGCAGCGAGCGAGGAATCGCCGGCGCACACCGTCGACAGCAGCTTGACGTCGAAGGTGCGGTTGGCAAACCAGATGTGCTCGCCGTTAGAGAAGTACGCACCAGCGCCGCCAAGAGTCAGCAGCACATTCTTGGCGCCCTTGGCGTGCAGCTCGGCCATCGCGCCCTTGACGGACTCGTCGTCGCCACCGCTCACCTTAATGCCAAAAATATCGAGCAGCTCGTCGTCGTTGGGCTTAATCAGCAGCGGCTCCATGGCAATGAGGTCTGCCAGCTGATGGCTCGAGATATCGAGGACGAACTCGGCCCCCTTGGCCTTGACGCGGCGCAGGACCTCGGCCAAGAAGCCCTCGGAAGTGTTGGGAGGCAGCGAGCCGCTGATGACCAGGCAGGTCATGTCATCAAGCGAATCGATGAGCTCAAACATCTCCTGCTCGTTGGCCTCGTTGATGGCGGCACCGGCGTTGACCATGTTGTACTCGGTGTCGGGTCCGGCATTGAGGAACACATTGACGCGCGTGATGCCGTCGGTCCAAACGGGCTTGACGGGCACGCCCAGGGCCTCGGCGCCCTTAACGATAAACTCGCCCGAGAAGCCGGCGAAAAAGCCCAGGATCGTGGTGTCGACACCGTAGTGATCGAGGGTGAACGAGACGTTGAGACCCTTGCCGTTGGGCGTGTAGACGGCGTTACGGGTACGCGTGACGGTGTTGGCAGCAAGGCCGTCGCAGGAGATGTTGTAGTCAATGGCGGGATTTGCAGTGAGCGTGTAAATCATGAATGTTCCTTTCACGAAGTAACGTGTTGGTGAAAGTATATTCCACCCATCGGTAAAAGGCTAGGACAACTCGGTGAACGGTGTGGAAGCGATGAAGTACGGCAGAACATCTCTCTCCAATGACGGAACAAAAAAGGCGCCCCAGCCGAAACCGGGGCGCCGCATGCGCACGAATATGTCGCGTTTCGATTACTGACGATCGAGCTTGCGGACAGCAACGCGCTTGCTGTACTCGTCGACGTGACCGAAGTCGCCGATGCCGACGGACTCGGCAACGTTGGCGCCGGTGGCCATAGCGAGCTTCATGGCCTCCTCGACGTTGTCGCGATCCCTGTACCACTTGTGCAGGAACGCAGCGAGGGTGCAGTCGCCAGCGCAGACGGAAGAAACCAGCTTGATGTTGAACTCACGCTTGGCGTACCAGATGTCCTCGCCGTTGGAGAAGTAAGCGTCGCCGCGGCTACCACGGGTGAGCAGCACGTTCTGAACGCCAGCGTCGTGAGCCATCTTCATGGCAACGCGAACCTCGTCGTCGGTGTCGACCGGCACGCCGAAGATGGCCTTCATCTCGTGATGGTTCGGCTTGATGAGCAGCGGCTTCTTGTGAGCGAGCTCCTTGAGCTTGTCGGAGGACAGGTCCAGGACGACGTCGGCGCCACGAGCCTGAGCGTGCTCCATGACCTGAGCCAGGAAGTCGGGCGTAGCTTTGGGAGGCACGGAGCCGGAAACGATCAGGCACTCGAGATCGCCCGCGGTGTCCAGGATGTTATAGAGCTCCTTCTGGTGCTGCGGCGTGATCGGAGCACCAGGGTTCAGGATGCCGTACTCGTGCTGGCCATCGTTGACGTAGGTGTTAATGCGCGTGATACCGTCGGTCCAGACCGGGCGGCAGAGGCAACCCAGGTTCATGACCTCCTCGACGATGAACTTGCCCGTGAAGCCGGCGAAGAAGCCGAGCGCGACGGTGTCGACGCCCATCTTCTTAAAGGCGAAGGACACGTCGAGGCCCTTGCCGTTAGCCGTGTAGCTGGCCGAACCGGTGCGGACGTTCTCGTCGGGCTCGAGCGGAGAGCTCGAAACCGTCATGTCGACAGCCGGGTTAGCGGTTAGCGTGTAGAACATTTACAGTACCCCCTGTATATGTGAGGGCCGCGTGGCCGGCCCATTCCAACCACGCGGTTACCTCTGATACCAAATTAGCGAGCTGCGGACTCGAGCAGTGCCTTGACCTCGGCGGCGGTGTTGCAGGCGAGCGCCTTCTCGGCGAGCTCGTCGCACTCGGCCTTGGTCCACTGGCTGATGGTCTTACGGGCGCGCAGGATCGACGGAGCACTCATCGAGAACTCCTCCAGGCCCCAGCTGATCAGCAGCGGCTCGAGCAGCGGATCGGCAGCGGCCTCGCCGCACATACCGACCATGATGCCGGCCTTCACGCCGCTCTCGATGATGTTCTTGAGCGAGCGGAGCACGGCGGGATAGTAAACCTGGTACAGGTTGGAGATGGTGTCGTTGCCACGGTCGGCGCACATGGTGTAGCCGATCAGGTCGTTGGTGCCGATGGAGAAGAAGTCGGCGACCTCGGCAAGACGGTCTGCGAGCAGCGAAGCGGCAGGCGTCTCAACCATGATGCCGACCTCGATGTTCTCGTTGAACTTGCGACCCTCTTCAGTCAGCTCGGCCTTGCACTGCTCGACAAGCTCCTTGACAGCCAAGACCTCCTCGACGCAAGTGACGAGCGGGATCATGATCTTTACGTCACCGAAGGCGCTAGCGCGCAGCAGAGCGCGGAGCTGGACCTTGTACTGGTCGGGATTGGCCAGGCAGTAACGCACGGCGCGGAAGCCCATGAAGGGGTTATCTTCCTTGACCATATGCAGATACGGAATCTCCTTGTCACCACCCACATCGAGCGTGCGGATGATGACCGGAGCACCCTTGAGCGCGCTGGCGACCTTACGGTAGGCGTTGAACTGCTCCTCCTCGGAAGGAAGCTCGGCAGAGTCCATGAACAGGAACTCGGAGCGGAACAGACCGATGGCCTCGGCGTCGTGATCGAGCGCGTTGGGCACGTCATCGGGGTTACCGATGTTGCAGGCGATGATCTTCTTGATGCCATCGGCAGTCACGGACGGCTTGCCACGGAAGGCCTCGAGGGCTGCCTTCTCGGCAGCGAAGGCCTCGGCCTTGGCGGTGTAGGCAGCGAGCGTCTCCTCGTCGGGATCGGCCTCAACGATACCCTTGCCACCGTCGACGACAACGGTCATACCGTTGCGCAGCGCGGTGCAGCTGTTGGAAACCGAAAGGACAGCCGGGATCTCGAGGGCGCGCGCGATGATCGCGGAGTGCGACGTGCGGCCACCGGTCTCGGTGACGATACCGGCAACGTGGGCCTTATCGATCGTGGCGGTCATGGACGGCGTGAGGTCGTGCACGACAACGACAGTGTTCTCGGGCAGGACGGAGAGGTCGACGACCTCCTTGCCCAGCAGCTCGGCCAGAATACCGGTGCGGATGTCGGCGATGTCGGCCGCGCGCAGACGGAACATCTCGTCGTCCATGGACAGGAACATGTTCTCGAACATGGTCGAGGTGTCCATGAGCGCCTGCTCGGCGCAGGTACCGCCGTCAATGGCGGCGTTGATGGCGTCGGTCATGCCCGGGTCCTGAGCCAGGACAATGTGTCCGCTCATGATCTCGGCCTCGGCCTCGCCCACCGTCTCCTTCATGTGGTCGGCCTGAGCCTGGGTCTTCTCGCAGAAGACCGAAAGAGCGGACTGATAGCGCTCCTTCTCTGCTGCCGAATCAGCAACCTCGTGCGGCTCAAACGTCAAGTCGGGATCGACGGCGACCATGACGGTGCCGATACCGATGCCCTCGGAAGCGTTGACTCCCTGATACATTCCCATTCCTCTCTCCGTGTCATGTGATAAAGCGTTTTGCCATATCCATGACAAAAGAGCGCAGCTACCTTACAACAGGTCACTGCGCCCCCAAATATGAACTTAGTTGTTCAACATGCGACCCGTTTGAGTTCTACTCGCCAAGACCGCTCTTGATGAGCTCGATGGCAGCAGCCAGAGCCTCGGCCTCGTCAGCGCCGTCGCACTTGACCTCGACCTCAGTGCCGCAGGGGATACCAGCAGCCATGAGGGCCATCGGGGACTTGCCGTTGACCTCCTTCTCGGGGGTGACGACCGTCACGTCACAGGCGTACTTGCCCATGGTGGAGGCGAACAGACCAGCCGGACGCATGTGCAGACCCTGAGGATTAACGAGGGTAGCCTTCTCAGAAACCATAATTGACTCCTTTTTGTGTTTAACCCCTGTCATGCATGTGGCAGGAGTCAGATTCACGACGTTGTTTATATTAACTCACATCAAACGGTTTTTCATTATGTTTCGGACGAATTGTTGGACAGATGTCGTTCCTGCACGCTCGCCCGCCGGGCGGGGCGGTTAAGTTTGCTGCTCTACAGTCCTGCGCAAGACGGAAAGCACATTAAGTGCTTTCCTTTGCGTGCGGAACTCGCGACAAACTTAACCCGCGCCCGCCCGGCAGGCGAGCTGCGGAAACTCGGTCGGTCCAGAGTAATATCGTGCGAACGGAATTCTGGCTGATGACCTGTTCGCGACAAAGACTCGATAGGCAGCCCTCTCTATGCCCTTTTATAAGTTGCGATGAAATAGAGACTGAATTTGGGGTTGAATCGTATAAACAGTCCCTATTTCACCGCAACTTATGGGAGGGATGTAAAAAGGGCGGAGACCCTGGGGAGGGACTCCGCCTTATATACAGGGGGCGATGTTATTCGCGAGCTGGTGGATTAGACCAGGCGGGCGTTGATCGTCTTGGCGATCTCGGCGGCGTCGGTGGAACCCTTGACGGTGGCACGGAAGTCCTCGTCCATAAGCGCCTCGGCGACCTTGGACAGGATCTTGAGGTGCGTGGTTCCAGCCTGAGCGCCCGGGATGAGCAGGGCGATGGCAACGTTGACGGGAGCGCCGTCCATGGTGTCCCAACCGGTCACGCCGGACTCGTCCTTGACGACGATGACGGCAGCCTCGGTAATGGCGTCGGACTTGGCATGCGGGATGGCGAAGCCCTCCATCATGCCCGTGGTGCCCTCGGCCTCGCGGGCCAGGAAGGCGTTCATCACGGCGTCGGCGTCGCTGGCGATACCGGCCTTGACAGCCTGGTTGGAAACGAAGCTCAGAGCCTCGTCACGAGAAGCGAAGTCCTCGGCGACAAAGACGTTCTCGACCTTCACGAAGTCAGCAGCCTCGGCCTTGGGGGCCTCGACGGCAGCGGCCTTGGGGGCCTCAACCGGCTTGGTTGCAGGAGCGGGCTTCTGGTTCTTCTCGAAGTCGTACTTCTTGAAAGCCACGAACAGGATGCCACCGACCACGGCGCCGATGAGGATCGCGAGGACCCACAGCGGACCGTTCTCGACAACGGGCAGGACCAGGAAGCCGCCGTGAGGCGCCGGATCGTGAACGTTGAAGAAGATGGTCAAGATGGAAGCGATGGAAGAACCGAGCATCATGATGGGCATAACGGGCCAGATGTTCTTGGTCATGAACGGAATGGCGCCCTCGGTGATGTGGGTGCAACCAAGGATGAGGTTGACGATACCGACGTCATGATCCTCCTGGCTGAAGTACTTCTTGCCGACAACGACGGCGAAGGTGGTGATCAGCGGCGGAACGATGCAAGCGGCGGAGACGGCAGCCATGAAGTTGGTGCCGAAGTTGTAGGTCTCGGTGCCGACGCCAGCTTCGAGAGCGGTACCGAGCAGGAAGGTGCCAGTAGCGTAAGCAGCCTTGTTGACCGGGCCGCCCATATCAAAGGCGCACATGCAGCCGATGGCCAGGCCAAGGATCACCGGACCGGAGTTACCGAGGCTCTGCAGGAAATCCATCATGCCCTGGTTAATGGCAGCCATGGGGCCGGAAATACCAAGCATGACCAGACCGACGATGGCGGTAGAGCACAGCGGATACAGGAAGATTGCCTTCAGGCCATTAAGGCTCGCAGGAATTTTAGAGAAAACCTTCTCGAGCAGCAGGATGACATAGCCAGCGAGGAAGCCGCCGACGATGCCGCCTAGGAAGCCAAAGCCCACACCTGCGCCACCGGCGTCGATCATGCCGGTATCGGCGTTAACAGGCAAGCCCTGGATGGCAATCATACCGGCGACGAAACCGGGGACGAGCGCCGGGCGCTTGCCGATGGACTCGGCGATGTAAGCGGAGAGCACCGGAACCATGAGGTTCATGGCGATACCGCCGATAATCTTGAGCATCGCGGCAAAGCTGTTGTAGTCGGCAGCCGTCGAATCAAAGGACGTGATGCCCCACAGGAACGAAATGGCGGTCAGAACACCACCGGCAACGACGAAGACCAGCATGTGGCTGACGCCGTTCATGAGGTGCTTGTAGATGACGTGACCGATGGACTCCTTCTCCTCGACCTCGTCCTCGACATCGGCGGCAGCGGCAACCGTGTCGTCGCCCTTGGCGGCGAGCGCGCGGTCAATCAGCTTACCGGCGGCCTCAACGGACAGGGCCTTGGAAACACCAACGGAAACCATGGGCTTGCCGGCGAAACGCTCAGCCTGGACATCCTTGTCGGCTGCGACGACGACGGCCTTGGCACCAGCGATCTCACTCTTGGTGAGCTCGTTCTCGACACCGACCTGGCCATGAGTCTCGACCTTAATGGTCAGACCGCGCTCGGCAGCTGCCTTCTCCAGCGCCTCCTTAGCCATGAAGGTGTGCGCAATGCCGGTCGGGCAACCGGTCGCGGCGATGATGTCAAACTTAGCCATGTGTCCCTCCTTCTTGAGTACAGCGCCCGCGGGCGCTCCCCTACACGCGCTTCAATGCGCGTTTTTCCACAACTGAAAGATACCAACCTACCGTCCGCGTGAGAAGAGACAAGGTGCAATTCTCCGGTGAAAGGTTCTTTCATAACCGTAAACGGTAGGTGAAAGTTTACCATCAACACTTGAAACAGCAAGGTGTATCTTGTAATTGAAAATGCCCGTATACTATGGCATTGCAAATCGAGTTAGATTATCATGCCAACCAGGAGCCATCCATGACCGATAGTAGCAAGAGCGCACTTTCCCTCATTAGTACCCATCAGGGATACAGCGAGTCCGAGCAGCGCATTGTCGACTATATATTGGAGCACCATTCCGAGGCGCCACGCCTCACGGCGGCTCAGCTCTCGCGCGCCGCTGCCACGTCCGAAGCGACCGTTTCGCGCTTCTGCCGCAAGCTGGGCTTTGGTAGCTTCCGCAGCTTTCAGTTTTCGTTGGCGAGGGATTTGGAAAGCCAGCGCAACGAGGGCCTGACCGACGAGGTCTCGCTCGACAATATGGAGCAGAGCCTCAAGAACATCCTGGCTGCCAAGGTAAGCGAGCTTAATGCGACCATCGACGGAATCGACCACGATACGCTGGCGGCTGTTGTGCATGCCTTTAAGCATGCAGGGGTTATTGAGTTTGCAGCTGTGGGCAATACGAACGCGGTCGCGCTCGATGCGACGTTTAAGTTTTCGCAGCTGGGCCTGCGCTGCATGGCGAGCACCATTAGCGAGACATCAATCGGCTTTGCGCTCACGTTACGCCCGGGTGACGTCATCGTGCTCATCTCAAACTCTGGCAAATCGCGCCGACTGAATCGCATGGCAAAAGCGGCTCGCAACTGCGGCGCAACCGTAGTCGTCATCAGCAGTGACAGCAAATCCCCACTTGCGCGCCTCGCCGACTACACCTTTAATACCGTCAATCACGAAGCGTTGCTGACAACGGGTGACTTCGCGTTCTCCAAGATCAGCGCCACGATGATCATCGAAGTCATCTACAACTTCCTGCTGCCCGAGATTAAAGACGCGCGTGAGCATATCAGCTACTACGAGGAGCTCATCCAGCCGGATAAGGTTGTGGAGTAAAACGCGTAGTGGGACAAAAATTTCAGTCTATTTTGTCCCACCAACACCGCTGATACGACCTAACCTCGAGCTTCTTCGAGCATCTGCTTTGCGTGGGCCAAGCTTGCCTCGGACTGATCGCCGCTCAACATGCGGGCGATCTCGGCAGTACGCGCTTCGCCGGTTACCTCGCCCAAATGCGTCTGGGGAACATCGCCCGGTTCCTTGCTGACGACATAATGCTTGTCAGCCATGACGGCGACCTGCGCCAAGTGGGTTACGACAATCACCTGATGCGTAGCGGCGAGATCTGCCAGCACGCCCGCGAGCGCACGCGCCGTGGAGCCACCGACACCAGCATCGACCTCGTCAAACACCAGCGTATCGACACCGTCCGCGTTACCGAGGACAACCTTACTTGCCAGCATGACGCGGCTGAGCTCGCCGCCCGACGCAATTCGACGCAGGGGGCGCGGCGTCAAACCGGCACCGCTGCGGTATAGCAGCTCGTAGCTCGAAGGACCAACGGGCGTCCACTCAGCACGGGGAAGATCACGCGACTCCCAGACGAGCTCGGCGCTGCCCATCTCCAGGCGAGCCATCTGGCGGCCCACCTCGTGGCAGAAGCGCGGAGCCGCCGTATTGCGTGCACGCTTAAGCGCCTTGGCGGCGGCGAACAGTTCATGCTCTGCTGCGCCAAGCGCTTCACGCGCCTTCTTGATCTGCTCATCACCATCGTCTACCAGCGACAACAGCTCTTGCGAGCGATCGCGCATGGCAAAAACATCGTCCATAGTGGGACCCCACTGACGCAACAGACCCTTGAGGTCGGAATACCGCTCACGCATGCGAGCGAGCTCGCGCGGGTCGAAGGCGATGCCATCGCGATAGGCACGAAGCTCGTTCGCGCAATCCTCAAGGGAGATACAGGCATCCGATAGTGCATCGGCAATGTCGCCGAGTTTGCGATCGACGGTAGCCATTCGGGAAAGCTCTGCCACGGCGCTGTTCACGGCATCGAGCGCTCCCCCTTCGGCGGCAAGCGATGCATGGGCATCGTTAGCCGTGGCAACCAGTACCTCGGCATGTTCGGAGCGCGGCAGCAGCTTCTCGAGTTCCTCATACTCACCCGGCTTGGGGTCGACCTCGCCGATGCGCTCGAGGGCAAAGCGCGCCTCCTCGACGCGGCTCCCCTGCGCACGCGAGGCCTCTTCGACACGTCGAACCTCCTTGGCGGCAGCCCGCGAAGCCTTAAAGCAGGCGCGGTACGCATCCAGCGCCTCGAGCGCAGAGCGTCCCGCCCACGCATCGACCATCGCAACGTGATGCGCCGGATCGAGTAAGCGCTGGTGCTCGTGCTGGCCGCACAGATCCATCATCACGCCGACGCGCTCCGAAAGCTCGCGCACGCTGGCGATGCGGCCGTCAATCTTGACGCGGCTGCGGCCCTCGGCGGAAAGGCTGCGCTGGACCGTGAAGCCTTCCGTGTCGTGCGGGCCGTCAAACAGGCGCGCCTCGACGCTCGCCAGCGCCTCGCCCTCGCGCACCGTCGACGAATCCGCGCGCTCACCCAAAATAAGCTTGAGGGCCGAGAGCAGCGCGGTCTTGCCGGCGCCGGTCTCGCCGGTCAGGACAGTCAGGCCGGCACTCGGCACCAGCGTCGCCTCGCGAATGAGTGCAATGTTAGAAACCTGCATCTCATCGATCATGGCGGACTCCGTAGAATACGCGGCTCACCGAGTTGTAAAAACTCTCGGGGCCGTAGTCGAGCAGCAGCACATCGCCGGGGCCTCGGCGCACGGCCACGCTCTCGACCGTGCCGTCGCAGGTAATAAACTGTCCATCGATAGCGATCGCCGGAACGCTCGGACGGTCATCAGACATAAAGATTTCGACGACATCGCTCGGCGAAGTCAAGAAAGCGCGAGCTTGAATGGTGTGCGGCGCAATGGGTACGCAGACCATGCCCGTATAGTCAGGGCTCACGATGGGGCCACCGGCGCTGAGCGCGTAACCCGTAGAACCAGTCGCCGTCGAAACGACGACACCGTCACCGCGTAGGCGGTCGATATGGTGACCGGACACCGTGATGTCAAACTCGACCATATCGGACAGGGGGCCGCGCGTAAGCGCCATGTCGTTGAGGGCGAAGGTGCGCACAACATCCTTCGTACCATCTTCGCGCACGGACACGATATCCGCGGCGATGGTAGCGCGACGGCTCACATGCAGCTCGCCGGACAGGGCGTCGCTCACGACCTGCAGAATGTCGCGCTCCTCGGGACTCGCAGCAGTTAAAAAACCCAGGTGACCATAGGAAAGACCGAGGATAGGAATCTCACGATGGTTGAGGATGCGGGCAGCGCGCAGCAACGTGCCGTCGCCGCCGAGCGTAATGACCAGATCGGAGCCGTCAATATCAGGCGTGCTTTGAATCTTCGATCGCTGGTCGGCAGCCCATGCGACCTCATAGCCCTGGCGCGTCAGCCAAAGCTCGAGCATCAGGCCGCTCTCGACCGCCTCTTGCTTGTAGTAATTGGGAACCAGAAAGACCTTCATAGCGTTGCAGCTTTCTCGCTCATAACCGATACCTGGGATTGCAGCTCGTCTTGCGAGCGATCGCCGGGGTCAAATCTCGTGCCGTACAGGAAAAACTCAACGTTGCCCTTGGCACCATGAATGGGCGACACGCACACATCGACCGGGAACAGGCCCTTGGCAGCAAAGAGTTCAACCGCCGCCACGAGTGTATCGCGGCGCACGGCGGAATCGGTCACAATGCCGCCCTCGCCCACCAGCGCCGCCGGAGCCTCAAACTGCGGCTTTACGAGCGTGCAGAATGCACCCGTAGGCGCCAGGCACGCCAGTACCGCATCGATAATGTTCGCGATGCTGGTAAACGAGACATCACACACAGCCAGGTCGATAGTGCCGGCATAGCCAAGCTCAGGCAGCTGCGTCACGTTTGTGCGCTCATGCAGCGTCACGCGATCGTCCTGGCGCAACGACCAATCGAACTGGGCGCGACCCACGTCCACCGAGACAACGGTCGCAGCTCCGCGCTTGAGCAGACAATCGGTAAAGCCGCCGGTAGAGCAGCCCACATCCAGACAGGCAAGGCCCGTCGGATTGATGCCAAACGCATCAAGCGCGCCTTCGAGCTTAAGACCGCCGCGGCCAACATAGGGAATGCGCCCCTTCACATGCAGCGGCAGCCCCGGGATCACCTTAAGGCCCGGCGAAGTCAAGCGCTCACCGCCACTCGAGACCAAGCCGGCCATAAGAGTGCGAAGGGCATCCGCGCGATCGGCGCAGATGCCCTGTGAAATCAGTTCGTCATCAAGACGCACGCGTTTCATGAATGCCATCAACCATTCGTATCCGGAGATGCGGCCTAGCTATCCTGGGATTCGTTTGCCGCATCCTCATCGTATTCCTGTTCGAGCTTGTCGGCCTCACGCGGCGTCAGCTCAAACTTGTCGACCATGTCAACCGCACGGGAGCCCAGCTCAATCGCCTCGTCAAACAGATCGAGCGAACGCTCCAAGGACGTATCCTTAGAGCGAACGGTAGCTATGATCTGGTCCAAGCGGTCCGAAATCTCGTCGAAGTTGCGGACGGAACCCTCTGGCATGGCTACTCCTCGACGGTACCGGTCTCGGCCTCGGCGACCTCAGCGTCCTCGTCGAGAACGCCGGCCTCGGCCTGAGCAACCGCAACCTTTGCGGCAGCCTCGGCAGCCTGTGCCTCCTCGCGAGCGCGATCCTCGGCCAGCAGCTCCTGGTATAGGTCCTCGCCCGGCAGCTCCTCGCTGCGAGCGATCTTACCCAGCACGCCGTTGACGAACGACGCGGACTGGTCGGTGCCATAGGCCTTGGCAAGCTCAACGGCCTCGTTGATCACGATGGCGTCCGAGACCTCCTCGTCGGTGAGGAAACGCATCTCGTAAACGGCGATACGCAGCAGGTTGCGGTCGGCGCCGGGCATGCGCATAAGATCCCAGTTCTTGGCAACGGAGCGCAGAGCACAGTCGATGCGGTCGATATGCTCGTAGGCACCGCGGCACAGCTCCAGAGCATAGGGATCGAGGGGACCCTTCGAGATCAGGAAATCACCCTCGAGGACGCGCTCGAGCGGGCTGTCCGTGGCCTCGGCCTGGAACAGCAGCTGCAGCGCCTGACTGCGGGCAAGCGTACGCCCGCGATAAACCTTAAGGCTCAAAGGTTACTCCTTGGGGAAAACGAGGCCGTCGATGCAAACGTCAACGCGCTCGACCTCAACGCCAACCTGGGCATCGATGGCGGCGACCACGGCAGCGCGAACGGCCTCGGCGAGTTTCTTGAACGGATAGCCAAAGAACACCACGACGCGCACGGTGAGTGCGAGCTTGTCGCCGACGACCTCGGCCTCGACCGCCGGCTCGGAAGCCGGGGCCTTGGACGAGAGCATCATGGAGACAAGGTTGGTGGCAAGGTCCTTGACGCCAACGGAGGCGATGCCCTCGACATCGGACACGGCGCGCGAGACGATGGCGGTCAGAACATCGGGCGAAATCCCGATGCCGTCAATCTTGATTTCCTGGGGCATGAGTCCTCCTAGAAGAGTTGGTTGCTAGACGCGGGAGACGAACTTGCCGTCGCGGGTGTCAACCTTGATGACCTCGCCCTCGTTGAGGTACATGGGGACCTGGATGACAGCGCCGGTGTCGATCGTGGCCGGCTTGGTGGAACCCTGGACGGTGTCGCCCTTAAAGCCCGGGTCGGTCTGGACGATGGTGGTCTCGATGAACATCGGCGGGGTCACGCCCATGAGCTCATCGTCGGCGAAGAGCAGCTGGCAGATGTCGTTCTCGCGCAGCCACTTGGAGTTCTCGCCCACCATGTCCTCGGGAACGGGAACCTGCTCATAGGACTCGTTGTCCATGAAGATGTAGTCGGTGCCATCGTTGTAGAGGTACTGGAACTCACGGGTGGTGAGCATGACGCTCTCGAACTTGGTGCCGGCGTTGCAGGTGTTCTCGACGACGCGGCCGCTCTTGATGTCGCGGGTCTTGTAGCGCACAAACGCGCCGCCCTTGCCCGGCTTGACATGCTGGAACTCGACGATGGTGTAGACCTTGTCCTTGATGCGGAGACCGAGGCCGTTCTTGAAGTCGGCGGTGGAAATGGTAGGCATAGCGACCTTTCTTGTTATAGGCAGAACGCACAAGCGTCCAAATTACATACGACAGAAATTATACACTTGCAGACGGCGCCTGCGGCGAGCGCATAAAAAGAGAACGCGGGGCGTCCGAATCAATCCGGACGCCCCGCCCCAAACTATCTACTGAAGTAAACTAGCAGTCGATAACGTGCAGGTCGTGCGGGGTCTTGGTGAAGGGCTCATAGCCGTTCTCGGTGACCACGCCGTAGTCCTCCAGGCGCACGCCGCCCACGCCGGGCAGGTAGACGCCGGGCTCCATGGTGATAACCGAGCCGACCTCGATGATATTCTTGCTGCGGTTAAAGTTGGGCAGCTCATGGATGTCGATGCCCACGCCGTGACCCAAGCCATGGTTATAGTAATCGCCATAGCCGGCATCGCCGATGATCTTCTTGGAGAGCTTGAAGATGTCGTTGCCCTCAACGCCCGGATGGATGGCGGCGACGCACTCCTCGTGCGTACGGCGCACGAGTGCGTACAGGTCGAGCTGCTCCTGGGTGGGCTCGCCCATCACGACAGTGCGCGTCATGTCGGAGCGGTAATCGCAATAGCCCGCGCCGTAATCCATAAGAACGAAATCGCCCTTCTCGATCACGCGGTCGCTCGGCACGGCATGCGGGTTGGCGGTGTTGGGGCCGCTCGCGACGATGGAACCGAAGGCCAGGCTGTCGGCACCGTTGGCGAACATAAAGTTCTCGAGCTCGTTGCGTACCTGCTTCTCGGTCATACCGGGCTTAATAAAGCCGAGCATGTGCTGGAAGGCGGCATCGGTGATCGACTGCGCATGGCGCATGAGCTCAATCTCCTCGGCGTCCTTGATGGCGCGCATCTTGCGGATATCGTCGTGCATCAGCGGCAGCATACAGGCGACGGAACGGTCCTCCAGGCCGCGCTGAATACCCTGGTAGAAATTAATCTGCATATCGTCCTCGACAGCGCAGACGCGGCATTTGTTGGCCGCGATCTTGCCGGCGACCCAACCGGGGATGGTGCCCTCATCCATGTCGTAGACCCAGGGGCTGCCGGCTGGCGTGTTCTCCTCAAAGCTGTTGAGGTAGCGCGAGTCGGTGTGGAACAGGCACTGGTCGGCCGTAATAAACGCAGCGTGCGGGAACTCGAAGGTGTAGTCGAAGACGCCCTTCACGCCCGTAAGCCAACGAAGGTTGGCCTCGTCGCGCACCACGATGGCGTCGTAGCCACGCTCGACCATCAGGGCACGGACACGCTCGATACGACCGGCAGGACCGGCAGCAAACTCAGACATGCAGATTCCTTTCTTGTTGTCTCAATATAGACGGGACGGGTCTCAACCGAACGACGGAATCGCATGCGATCCGCAACCGATTGAAAACCCGCCCCTCAACATGATACGAAAGACGATGGAAGTCAATAAATCTTAGAGAAGTTCTTTACGAGAAGCCAAGTAGGCGTGAGCATGGCGCTCAAGAACCTCGTCCTCGACGCTCGTTAGGCGAATGGCGCCGAGCGCCGCGGGCAGCGGCAGCATGCTGCGGTTCGAGCGGACAAACTGCTGTCTGCGGAACTCCTCGATATATGCGGCAGGCTCCAAGTCGAAGGCAAGCTCCTCGATGCCAAAGTCCTCCAGGCAGTCATCGAGATCAAACACATAGTCGATATCGAAGTCGCAGGCATCGTGTGCTAGGCGCGCCTCAAAGCGCATGCCCTCGGACAACAGCTGGTAGGCAGGGACCTGCGAAGCGGCATCGCCCAAGCAAGCGCGCAGGGTGCGCTCCCCCGTCTTGCCAAAATCGAGCGCATGGCGAGCGCTCGGGTTCGTGGCCGTCAGCACGTCCTTGCGGGCAGTCTGAGACCATTGAACGGCATTGACGAGTGCGACCTCCTCGCCCGCGAGAATCTCGGGGACGGTCTCAGTAAACTGATTCCAGCGGGACTTGCTGCTCGAAAGCATGGTGCCAACAAGTACCGCATAGCCGAACTTGAGGTCCTCGGGTTCCGCCTCGCGAACAAGGTCGAGATCACACACAACCAAGCCCGGTTCGGGACGGAACGCGATAGCGGGAAGCGCATTGGCCAACGAGGCGACGAGCGGCTTCATGGTCGTCGCGACCGTGAGCATGGCGTCGAAGGTCGTCGGCAGCAGCGCGCACTCGGTTCGGCCACACCACTGGTTGGCGCACCAGCCAACAACCGAACAGGTTGCGGCATCGCCAACAGCGACAACCAGATCGTCGCAGGTGATGCGGTTGGCAGACAGGGCGCCAAAGATAGCATCGGCGTCGGCCAGCGTGGCACCAGCAGGCGAAACCTCGAGGACGAGCAGCGACACGGCAAAACCGGCGTCGACCAGCGCATGCTCGACGACCTCACCAAAACGCTCGGATGTGGCGTCGTTCCAAACCACCATCGCGCGCTTAGGCTTGCCCACGGCCGAGGCAAACATGCGCGGCAGCTCATCGAACGCGCCCAATCCGACGCGGACATCGACACTGCGGTTTTGGAAATTGATCAGTTGACGGCGAATCATAGCAGTCCACGCTCCAAAAGCATCTCGGCACAAAGGTAGGAAACGTCCTCGAAGGACTTGTTGCGAATATCAAGGGTAATATCGGCGGCCTGGCGATACAGCGGACGACGATGCTCAAACAGGCGCGCGGCATGCTCGGGCGAACGGAAATCGGGGCGCGTGTCGGACCGACGAATCTGGCGAATCGAATCCTCGAAGTCGCCCTCGAGGTACACGCACGTACCCATTTCGTGCATCAGCTCAATATTCACCGGCGTCTCGACGATACCGCCCCCGCACGAAACCAACAGGCTGCGCTCGCTTTGGAGCGAACGGAGCGCCGAGGTCTCGAGCTCGCGAAAACGATCCTCGCCCTCGGTCTCAAAAATCTCGGTTACCGACTTGCCGCAACGGCGCACGACCAGGCGGTCGGTATCGATAAAACGCCGATTGAACATAGTGCCGACGTTGCGCGCAAGCGTCGATTTGCCCGCGCCCAAAAAGCCGATAAAGAAGATATGGTCGCAGCCGTGTTTGATGTGCTGAGACATGGCGAAACCTATTCCTCGCAGGGAAGGTCGCGCAGGGCCCGGCGCTCAAAGATACGGAAGATCTGCGTGTACCACAGGTCCTGGGTTGCCTGCGGCTTAACCAGGATAGTATCGACGCCGGCAAAATTGCCGCTCCACACGTCCGTGTAGAGCTGATCACCGATCAGCACCGCCTCGTCGGCCGTGGCGCCGAGGCGCTTAAGACCCGCCTTGAGGGCAAACGGCGCCGGCTTCATGGCGTGGCTGATGGCCTCGAGTCCCAGCTCGCGTGCAGAGCTCATGACCTGGTCGCGATGCCAGTTGTTGGACACCATGCACAGCTTAAAGCCTTTGGCGCGGGCGGCATCGAGCCAAGCGGAAACCGCGGCGGGAACCTGCTCGGTGTCGCGCGGCACCAGGGTGTTATCGCGATCGAGCAGAATGGCGCGTTTGCCGTCGGCCCACAGGGCATCAAGGTCGATGCGATCGACCGAGGCAACGTATCGTTTGGGGCTAAAAATCCTCATGCTAATTCCAAGACTGTTGATGCTCTTCGTAGGTTTGCGAGAAGTACTCCTCGTCCTGCGTAATGTAGAAATACAGGTCATCGGAGTCGGTCGGCTCAAGCGTGGCCTTGAGTGCCTCGAGCGACGGAGAGCAGATGGGCGTGGGCGGCAGGCCCTCATGCTTATAGGTGTTATACGGGCTATCGCTCTGCAGGTCGTCGGCGGTAACCTCGCCACCGGTGACATACATCATGGTCGCATCGCTGTTGAGATAGCGCAGACCGTCGAGCTTGCCGGCAAGGCGGTTGTAGAAGACCGAGGCCACGTGCGCACGTTGATCGGCGTTGAGGCCCTCGCGCTCAACGATAGAGGCCAAGTTGACGATGTCGTAGTCGGACATCTCCACACCATAGCGCTCCTTGATCTTGGCTTCGCAGCTCGCAAAGTCAAGCGACTTGTACTCGGTCTTAAACTGATCGAGCATAGCGCGAATCACGTCATCGACCGTCGGCGAATCGCCCAACGAATAAGTCTTGGGGAACAAGAAACCCTCAAGCGAGTCGTTGGCGGCGCCCTTAAGGAAGCTATAGTCGTCCACGTAGTTGGAGGCCTTAGCCTGGTTGAGGAAGTCTTCCTTAGAGATGCCATCGTAGGCCTGGGCCACACGGTCGGCGACTTGATCGACCGTCAGGCCCTCAGGGATAGTTAGCGCATTGGAGCCCGCGTTGGGACCTTCCATGAGCTGCTGAACAACCTTGGTCGCGTCCATGAGTGTGGTGAACAAATAGGTACCAGGCTTGAGCGACATATCGGCGTTGAGCTTTTTCACCGCCGCATAGTAATCCTTGGGATTCTCGACGATATGGTTCTCGGAGAGAATCGAGGCGATCGTATCGCCCGAAGCACCGTCGGGAATGGTTACCGTAACCTGCTGACCAGCCGTGACCTTCGTATCCTCACCGGCAAAGAAGCCCTTGACGGCCGGCACGACAAAGAAAACGATCGCGACAAGCGCAAGCACCGCCACCACAACGCCGATGATCATGGGAACCGGAGAGCTCTTCTTTTGAGCACCGCGACGAGTATGCGTGTTGTAGCTCGAGCGGGTCGCCGGAGCAACGCCATGCGAACCGCGGGCGTGATGAGAATGCGATTGGGGGGCCTGCGTTCGCTGGGTAGGTGCCTGCTGCTTAAAGCGGGTACCGCCTGCAGGCTGGGCCGTACGAGCAGTGGGCTGCTGAGCCGCGTGAGAAGCCGGATGCTGAACCGAACGAGCAGAAGGCTGCTGACCCGTCCGTTGAACAGGTTGGGCCGAACGAGAGAAGGACTGCACCGGGCGCGCGGCAGGCTGAGCTGCGCGCTGCGTCGGCTGTGCCGGACGCTGGCCAGGCTGGGCAGGGCGCGACGCCGGCTGACGTGTACGATTCGGCTGGCGCGGATCGGAAGCACTAGGCATGCGAAACCTCCTCGTTTTTACGATCGAGCCACGTCTGCAAAAAAAGGCTGGCGGCAATCATGTCGATCTTGCCCCTCATCTGCTTTTCGTTGAGGCCCTGCTCGCGCAGGATACGCTTGGCCTCTTGCGAGGACAGACGCTCGTCCTCAAACTCCAGCGGAAGATCGAGCTCGTCGGCAATCTTTTGCGCCACGGCGGCAACGCGCTCGGCTTGGGGGCCGGGCTCACCGGCCATGGTCAGGGGACGTCCGCTTACCAGGATGTCGGGCTCATAGTCTTCGACCAGGTAGCGGAACGTCTTGGCCATACCGGTGACCTCGGCGGCCGGGAGCACCTTGACGGGCATCGCCATCTTGCCATCACGGCTCGAGACGGCGATGCCAATCCTGGTCTCCCCTATGTCCAGCGCAAGCGCGACCACAGTGACTTCTTAGATTCTTAGGCGCCGAGCGCGGTCTTGGCGGCCGCGAGGGCATCGGCGATGCCGGCAGCATTCTTGCCACCGGCCTGGGCCATGTTGGGACGGCCACCACCGCGACCGTCGACCAGACCCGCGATCTGCTTGATCACATTACCGGCGTGGAACCCGGCCTTCACGGCGTCATCGGAGCCGGCAGCAAGCAGGGCCGGAGTGCCCTTCTCAGTCACGCTGGCGACGACACAAGCGACAGGGCCGGCGACCTTCTGGTGCACGGTATCCCATACGTTGCGCAGGTCGGCAGCCTCAAGGCCCTGGAGCTCAGCAACGACGAGCTTGTAGCCGCCGAGCTCGACAGCACCCTCGATGGCGCTGGAAATGGCGTCGGAGGAACCACCGGTCAGAGCCTTTTTGAGCTTGTTGGACGTCTCGCGCAGCTCGACCTGCAGGTTCTCCACACGGGCGGGAACCTCGTCGACGCGGCACTTGAGCGCAGCAGCGGCGGCGTCAACGAGTGCCAGGCGGTCGGCCATATAGTCGAGAGCACCCTTAGAGGTCACGGCCTCGATACGGCGGACGTTCGAGCCCGTAGAGGACTCGGAAATAATCTTGAACAGGCCGATCTCGGCGGTGTTGGCAGCGTGCGTGCCACCGCAGAGCTCGCGAGAGAACGGCTGGTCCTCGGCGCCCACGGAGACGACGCGGACGACATCGCCGTACTTCTCTCCAAACAGAGCAACAGCGCCGGCAGCCTTAGCCTCGTCGATGCCCATAACACGGGTCACGACCGGCTTGGAGGCGAAGATCTGCTGGTTGACCAAGTCCTCGACAGCCTTGAGCTGCTCGGAGGAAAGGGCCTCGAAGTGCGTAAAGTCAAAGCGCAGGTGCTCGGGCGTCACCAGCGAGCCGGCCTGGGAGACGTGCTCGCCCAGGACCTGCTTAAGGGCAGCGTCGAGCAGGTGCGTGGCGGTGTGGTTGCGGCGCAGGAAGCCACGGCGCTCGGCGTCGAGAGCGGCGGTCACAGCGGCACCGACAGTCAGCGTGCCATCGGCAACGTGCGCGACGTGGGCATACAGGCCGTTGTGGTTCTTGGTGTCGGCAACGGTCAGAACAACGCCCTCGGCGGAAAGCTTGCCGGCATCGCCCTGCTGACCACCCATCTCGGCATAGAACGGGGTGCGGTCGAGCACGACCTCGACATCCTCGCCCGCGGCTGCGGACTCGACGGACTCGCCGTTGCGCACGATGGCGACAACCTTGGCGCCCTCGATCACATCGTTGTCATAGCCGTCGAACTCGGTCGCTGCGACCTTGTCGGAAAGCTCGACCCACACGTCGTTGAAGCTACCCCAGGCGTCGCCCTTGGCGTTAGCGCGGGCGCGGGCCTTCTGGTCCTCCATGCAGGCAGTGAAGCCGTCCATGTCGACGTCGTGGCCAGCGGTGCCGGCGATCTCGACGGTCAGATCGATGGGGAAACCAAAGGTGTCGTGCAGCTTAAAGGCGACATCGCCCGGAAGCACAGCGCCCTCGGCAAGCGCTGCCAGGGCCTCGTCCAGGTACACGCGGCCGTTGTCGAGCGTCGTGGAGAAGCGCTCCTCCTCGGAGGCAACGATACCCTTGACGAGCGCGACGTTCTTGAGCAACTCGGGATAGGCCTCGCCCATTTGAGCGTTGACCTCGTCGATGAACTTGGTCAGGAAGGCGCCCTCGATGCCCAGCAGGCGACCGTGGAACACGGCACGGCGGAGCAGACGGCGAAGGACGTACTCGCGACCCTCGTTGCCGGGAAGGATGCCGTCCGAGATCATAAAGTCGACAGCACGGGAGTGGTCGGCGATGATGCGCAGGGAGCGGCTGGCGCCGGAGTAATCGTCGGCGTCATAGGTCTTGCCGCTGATCTCCTCACCGAGCTTGATGAGGTGCTGCATCAGATCGCCGTCGTAGTTAGCGGTCTTGTGCTGCATGATGGCGGCCATGCGCTCAAGGCCCATGCCCGTATCGAGGTTACGGTGCGGCAGCTCCGGCATGGAGCCGTCCTCCTGGCGGTCGTACTGGGTAAAGACGAGGTTCCAGAACTCCAGGAAGCGGTCGCAGTCGCAGCCAGGCTTGCAGTCGGGGCTGCCGCAGCCGACCTCCTCGCCCATGTCAAAGTAAATCTCGGAGCACGGGCCGCAGGGGCCAGTGGGGCCAGCGGCCCAGAAGTTGTCGTCCTCGCCCAGGCGGGAGATGTGGTCCTCAGCAACACCCAAAGAACGCCACACGTCGTGGGTCTCGTCGTCCTCGGTAAAGACGGTGAAGTACAGGCGGTCGAGCGGCAGCTTGAACTCCTTGGTGATGAGCTCAAAGGCCCAGGCGCAAGCCTGCTGCTTGGAGACGCCGCCAAAGGAGAAGTCGCCGAGCATCTCAAAGAAGGACAGGTGACGGCCGTCCTCGCCGATGCAATCGATGTCGTTGGTGCGGACGCACTTCTGGCAGGAGATAGCGCCGATCTCCTTCATGGTCTTCTTGCCCTGGTAGTACTCCTTAAACTGGTTCATGCCGGCGTTGGCAAGCAGCAGCGAAGGATCGTCAGGGACGAGGGACGAAGAAGGATAGAGCTTAAGACCGCGCTCCTCAAAGAAGTTGAGGAACTTGGAGCGAATCTCGGCCGTAGTCATTGACGGGTAGTCAGCACTCATAGAGGGAATCTCCTCGGTTTCACATCGAAACAGTTCAAACGTAACGATATTACCATCCCGCCGCGCCTGTGCAAAAAAGAGGGTCGCCAAACAGCGACCCTCCAGCGAAAGTGCACGTTATTTAGTACTGCGCGATCCTTTGAAAAAGGACTGCTGTATAATTGCATATAAGATTCACCCGGAAGGAGCGATCGATGAAAAGCAAACGATTTGTCCTGAATGCACTTCTGGTTGTAGCACTTTTAGCGCTCTTAGCCTTCTCATGCTGGTACGCAAACCAACCATCATTTGGATACGTATTGTATACAGTAATGTCCGGCGATAAGGCTTATTACACTCTACGCGCAATTGACGTTCTCTTTTTCTATGTAGCCGGCCCCTTATCAATCGCTTTGGTCGCGTTTCTTGTCATTTACAACTTCAAGAAACGTTAATAGAACCTATTTAGAATCCGAATCGTCCATGGAGCCGTCGATGCCGGTTTTGGTTTCGTCGTTCATATTGAAATCGTCGTCTTTGGCGAAGGGATTCTTGAAAAAGCCCGTAGCATCGGGCTGAAGGCCCGAGAGCTTCATCCAGGGATTATCGAGCTCGGGCTTGGGCATGGCCTTGGCCTCGGGCGCAGTCTCGTTGCCGATAAGCTCGGACTCGTAGATGAAGGTGTCGTCGCCGAGCGCGTCATAGGCGGCGACCGGGTTGCCATCGGCATCGCGGTACGGTGTGCCCTTAAACACGGCGCCGTCATAGGCCACAAGCTGACGGCCGGTCTCATTCTCGAAGTAGTACACGAAGATGCCCTTGAGGGCCGCACAAAGCGGGATGGCAATAATCATGCCGATGGGGCCCATGAGTGCCGAGCCAATAACGAGCGCCGTGAGGCTCATGATGGGATGCACCTGCACCGAGCTCTGCATGACCTTAGGAGAAATCACGTTGTCGGTGACGTTTTGCGCGACCATCGTCACGATGAGCGTCCATAACGCCAACATGGGGCTGAACATGAAACCGAGCACCGTGGCGATTGCTGCGCTCACCCAAGGACCGACGACCGGAACCAAATGCATGATGCCGGTAAAGATAGCCATGAGCGCCGCATACGGATGACCGATGATCATAAAACCGATAAAGGCGAGGAAACCACCGCAGATGGACGTCACGACCATACCGCGCATGTAGCCGCCGACAGAGCGAGAAAGGATGGCGACCATAAAGCGGTACGAGGTCTCCTTCTCCTGACCGATGATGGTGCAAATCTCGTGATGCATGCGAGGGTAGTCGCAGGCCATCCAGTAGGCAAGCACCAGACCAAGGAAGATCACGAACAACTGCGAAGCCGTATTGGTGATGAGCGGGAACACACCGCGGCCAAGCTCGGCAGCGATCTGAGACACATACTTCGATGCCACGGCAACCAGCGACGAAAGATTATCGTCCAAATACTCCTTGAGCGGCGTGTTGTTGAGCGTCTTGGCATGCGAGATCATCTCGTTGAGATCGCCACCCGCAACACGAAGCTGCTCGGGCAGGCGGCTCAGGACTTCCATGATCTGACCAAAGAGAATCGGCGACAAGATGCAAACGACACCGACGAGCACGGCAACAACAACAATTAGCGCAATAAGCGAACCGATGCAGCGATTCACGCCATGGTGCTCGAGCCAGTTGGTGATCGGGGACATCACAAAAGCAATGATGGAGCCAACGGCAAGAAACTCAATAACCGGTGCCAGGATGCCCATAAGGTTAAAGATGACAGCAGCAATAACAATGCAGCCGACAACAGCCCAAATGCGCAGCGTCAGAACGCGGGTGTCGCGCAGCACGCGATCGGTTTGTTGGGGGTGCTCACTCATGAACGAATCATCACTCCGTCGGGGTCGATCTTGTCCTGAATCTTCTTAAGCGTGCGGCGCAGCAGACGCGAGACCTGCACCTGCGAGATGCCTAGCTTCTTGGCAATCTCGATCTGGGTCATGCCCTTCACAAAGCGCAGCTCGATCACCTCGCGCTCACGCGGCGAGAAATCGCGGATGGCTTCCTCGATCACCAGGCGGTCATCGGTAAAGTCGAGCTCGTTGTCATCGTCGGCGTAACGGTCGAGAATCGAGGGCGCATCGTCGGAATCGGACGCACCAGGAGCCTCGATGGGCACCGAGGTATAGGCCGAAGACGATTCCATAGCCTCGAGGACCTCATCGACGGTCACATCTAGATACTCAGCGATCTCCTCAACCTTGGGCGAACGCTGCAGCTCGTTGGTAAGTTTGTCAGTAGCCTGGTTGACCTTGGCCGAGAGCTCCTGCAGACGACGCGGTACGCGCACACTCCAGCCCTTGTCGCGAAAATGGCGTTTGATCTCGCCCAGGATAGTGGGTGTCGCAAACGTCGTGAACTCGAGTCCGCGCTCGGGATCAAAACGGTCGATAGCCTTGAGCAAGCCCAGATAGCCGACCTGCATGAGGTCGTCGAGCGGCTCGCCGCGATTCTTAAATTTGTTGGCAAGAAACCTTACCAGGTTCATATGGGACATGACGAGCTGCTCACGGGCGTCCGGATCACCGGTCTCCTTGTAACGACGAAACAGCTCGCGAGTTTTCTCCTTGTCCCAAGCGGTCTTTCCGCTCCGGGAACGTTCGGTCATATTAGATATCCGCCTTGAGGTCGAGGGAAAGCGTCAGGGGCGCCGTAGTCTTTTCGTAGGAGTCGCACACGCTCGCGAGGATGAGCTCGGCATACACCGCAGCCTGGTCGTCTTCATCGACCGTAGCCTGGTCGCCAAAGGTAATAGTCATGCCAACGTGGGTCTCATCGACATCGAATTTGATGGTGATGTCATCGCAGTCGACCGCGGTGCAACCAAAGATGAAAGCCTCCTCAGCAGCCATGCGGATGTCCTCGATGCGATCGACAGACATAGAGCACAGGGCACCAACGTTGGCTGCCGTCATGCGCACAAGGCGAGCGAGACGCGGGTCACCGGCAACGGTCAGCGTGATAGGGCAGGTTGCTTCGCTACTCATCGCAGGACTCCTCAGAGGTCTCGGCGGGCGTATAGGTGTAATACTGAGCCGGCTTGGATACAGACTTCTGACCATCATCGTCGCCCGCGGCGGCCTCGTCCTCGCCAATTAGGACGCGCTCGGTAGGCTGCTCGGCCTCCGCAGCGGCAGCGGCGAGCTTGCGATCGGCGTCGGCTGCAGGAGCCTTCACCTTATTGAAGAGCTTCTGCACAGCACCGGCGGCAGAGTCGGTCACGCTCGACACAGCATTGCTGGCCTCGGCCATGCTGCCCGTAACCTCGGAAATGTCGCGAACCACGGCTTCGACCTCTACGAGATTGGAGGTAAGGGCATCAACTGCCGTCTTGCTCGACTTAAGCAGCGGCTCCATCTGGGCAAGCGCCGGCGTAAGCTCATCGACAGCGCCATCGAGCTTTGCCACCACAGGCTGAGCCTCGGCGATGGTGTTGTTGAGGTCGTTCACGGTCTTATCGAGCGAGTCGACAACATTGCGGGTCTTGCGCAGGGTAAGCGCGAGCTCAGCGATGGCCCACACGCCGGCAACGGCGAGCAGCAGCAGGGCGATTTGAATGGGACTCATACAAGCCTCCCGGAAGAATCGAAATACAGACGCTTTTCATGGTACCCCAAAGGGGACCGAACATGCCAAGAGCAGCAACGTGGGACAAAATTATCAGCAGCTACCTCGGTGCATTCCCGCTGCGGTCGCGTTCGCTTTGCTCTACGCGCCACTCTTCCCAGCCGCGCCCGGCAGGCTGCCAAAATGCACCGCGTTCCAAGCCATCGGGCAAATAGCGCTGATCGACCCAGCCTTCGGGATAATCATGTGGATACTTATACACACCGTATTCATCGCTGCCCGGGCGATGGCGATCGCGCAGATAACTCGGCACCTCGCGAAGCCCACTAGAATGGATATCGGCCAGCGCCGCATCGATCGAAGCCTCACACGCGTTGGATTTTGGCGCCAAGCACACATAGAGTGCAGCCTGAGCCAGGTTAATGCGGCACTCGGGATAGCCAATGACCTCGGCAGACTTAAACGCGGCATGCGCCACCAAAAGCGCCTGCGGGTCGGCGTTGCCAACATCCTCAGAAGCGTGAATCATAATGCGGCGAGCGATAAACTTAGGATCCTCCCCAGCATCGATCATGCGCGCGAGCCAATAGATCGTGGCATCGGGGTCGCTACCGCGCATGGACTTGATGAACGCACTGATGATGTCGTAGTGCATGTCGCCGTTTTTGTCATACGTAAAGCCGCGACGCGGGTTGGCAATCTTTACGTCATCCACGGTGATGGGATAGCGCTCCCCCGCCGCGGGCGCTGGCGTTCCATCGGTATCGGGACGCGTGACGGCAATCTCGCTCGCAAGCTCGAGCGTCGTGAGCGCCGAGCGAGCGTCACCCGCTGCCAGCGTGCAGATGGTCTTGACCGTATCCTCATCGGCCGAGAACTTACCGTTCAAGCCCTGCGGCGCCTCAAGCGCACGTTCAATAAGCGTGGCGATATCCTCATCCTTCAGATGCTCAAGCTCCACGACGCGACCACGTGAGAGCAGTGCCGAGTTGACCTCGAAGTACGGGTTCTCCGTCGTAGCGCCAATCATAATGACGGTACGGTTCTCAACTGCATGCAGCAGGGCATCCTGCTGCGACTTAGAGAAGCGGTGAATCTCATCGATGAATAGAATGGTGCGGCGGTCGTACGTATTCAGGCGCGTCTTGGCCTCATCAATCACACGACGCAGGTCCTTCACGGTACCCGTGACGGCGCTGACCTCGACAAACTCGCTCTTGGTATGGTTGGCGATAATGTGGGCCAGCGTCGTCTTGCCCGTACCGGCAGGCCCGTACAGAATCACGCTCGAAAGCACGTCGTGCTCGATCGCGGCACGCAGCCATGAACCCTTACCGACGGCCTTTTGCTGGCCCACGTACTCGTCGAGCGAATTGGGGCGCATGCGCACCGCAAGCGGCGCATTCTGAAAGGAACGCTCGCGCGTCGAAGCAGAAAAAAGGTCGTCCATAGCCATCCCGTGTATCAATCAAAAACGTTTTCCACTAACAGTATACCGAATTAATACGAACTACCGTTCGTTAATATAGGTACGGTGCGGAAACTCCAGACCAGGGAACAGCTTGCTCGTCAGCTCGCAGAAATAACCGTCCGTCATGCTCGCGATATAATCCACCACGGCTTGATCCTTGTCGTCCTGCCAGGCATAGGTGCGATCATAGTAGGAAAGCTGCTGCTCAATGCGCGAAATATGGTGCTTAAAGATGTAAGAGGACTCGTCGCCACTGTTTAGATCCCGCAGGCAACGGTCGTAGAGCTTTACGAACGCCTCGCGCAGCTCCGCCTCGGAATCGCCTTCGATACCGCCCTTGCTATAGATCTTCTCGTAGTTCTCGCGCTTGGCTCGGCGAATTTCCTCAAACAGGTCCTCGCTCATCTCGATGCGCGGCTTACCATAGCTGTGCTCAACGATATCGATAGAGGCATGCGTGAGGATCCAACTGTTGTAGGCACCGCCCCGGCCATCATCAAAAGCGTCGGGCGAAAGCAGGCCCGCCGCGATCGCATCCTGACGGTCACGACCGACGTAGGCAAGAATATCCGAGATGCGAACGACGCAGCCCTCGAGCGTCATGGGACGCAGATGCTCAATTGCGCTATAGCCCGTGGCAATGCAATCCTCAACCGTCTGGTCAAACTGGTCAAAGGAGCCCATGTCCGAGAGCTCAAACACACGCTGCTCGTACTCGCCGTTATGGCATAGCACGCCGTCGAGCGTCTGGAGCGACACGTTGCGGCCATACAACGCGTCGAGCACGCGGACCGACTGCACGTTATGGAAAAAATAACGCCCCGTACGCTCGTGATAGATATCGTTGAGGAAGCGCTCGCCGGAATGGCCGAAAGGCGTGTGTCCCAAGTCGTGGCCCAGGCCAATCGCCTCGATCAGATCGCAATTGAGCCCCAGGGCGCGACCGATATCGCGCGCAATGCGCGAGACAAGCTGCACGTGCAAACCGCGGCGTGACAGATCGTCATTGCTACGAAAGCTAAAGACCTGCGTTTTGCCCGCATACCGGGTGTAAGCCGGAAGATGAAGTATCTTTTCGGTATCGCGCATAAACGCCGGACGCATAAGCGTGCCTTTGTCGGTAGTGCGATCAATACGACGAATGACCTGATCATCGTTGCAACGATACGGGTTGACATAGCCCGAAGCACGATCGGCGGCAATGCGCTCGACAAGCTCGGGCGACAACGCTGAGGGAATACGGTCCATGCGCGCCTTAATGACGGCCGTTTCTTGATTAGATTCCATGGCATGCTCCTTAAGAAGGATGCGCAATCGGTTACAAAGTGCAGCCCACGACCTCGATTATGGCAAAAATCGGCACTAAAAACGGGAGCAATGGCAGGGAGCGCGATTTTGTGAAGAGGCAGGAAAGGGCCAGAGCCAGGAGTGCGACGGCAAATGCCACGATGCCACCCATAGGGTCGAGCGTGCAAAGCGCGAAGAGCGCCTTGGCATCCCCCATGCCGATGCCCGGGATTTGGCGAAGACGACGCCAGAGGGACTCAGTCAGCACGAGAGCAAGATACACAATGACGGCAAGACCCGCGTGGTCAAGCGCTGTGTTCAAACCGAGGTCGAGCCAGACGCCTGCAAGAGCCGCCACCGCACATGCGCCGGCAAGCCCATTGGAAAACCGTCGCTCTCGGGCATCAATTGCCACGCCGGCAAAGATGCAAATCCAAAACGGGATATAGACCATCGGACGCCTCCTCGAGCTGCATCGCAAAAGCAAAAACCACCACAAAGGTGCCTGTCCCCTTTGCGGTGGTTTTGGTGGTGGTTATTTGGCGCCTTGCATGACCTCGTCGAGGGTGACGTTTACGGCATGCTGGGTAGGAACCCAGTCGACCTTCAGGAACAGCGCGGCCACCGTGATGGGGATATAGCTGAACATAAAGATCGGGAAGGTAAACAGGTTAGTCACCAGACGCCACTTTTGCGCGCAGTGAATATGCTTGTACTCAAAGATAGTCGTGAGCAGCGCCAGGATAAAGAAGGTCTGGTACATCATGGCAAAGGTCATAATGAGCGACGCGGCACAGGCCTGCATCTCGACTTCGGTAGCCAAAAAGCCGTGCGAGAGTCCACCCACGATCAGGAACGTCGCATTGGCGAGCATCGAGATGAGCGACAGCAGCATACCCGGGGCGATCGTCATGAACATGTCGTAGGCGGCAAAGCGATGGTAGCGGAACGTCGATTTGACAAGATGCTTGCCATAGGTAAAAAAGACCTGGTAGAAGCCCTTGGTCCAGCGCATGCGCTGTTTCCAGGATGCCTTGAACGTCACGGGCTGTTCGTCAAAGAACTCCGCCGGCGCATAGCCAATGCGAATGCCGTGAATGGCGCAGAACGTGGTGAACTGAATATCCTCGGTCAGCGTGTGGAACTGCCAGCCGTGCATGCCCTCGATAACACTGGCGGAGATGAGGTAGCCCGAACCCGAGACAGCGCAAGAAGTCTTGCAGATATTGCGCGCGTTGTTGAGAAAGCGCGCCTCGCGCAAATACCAGGTAGCATTAGCTGCCGAGATCCACGAGCTGCCAAAGTTCTTGGAGTTGCGATAGCTCGTGACCACATGGAATCCCTGGTCAAAGGCATCGTTCATCTTGGACACGTAATCGCGGGATATGACGTTATCAGCATCGAAAATAAAGTAGCCCTCAAACGTGTCGGGATACTCGTTAAGGATGCGGTCAAAACCAAAGTCCATGACCCAGCTCTTACCCTTGCGGGCCAGGTCGTTGCGCTCATAAACGATGGCGCCCGCCTCGCGCGCGAGCTGCGCCGTGTTGTCGGTGCAGGCATCGGCGACCACGAAGACCTCGATAAGCTCGGACGGATAATCCTGGTCCTTGATGGAGCGAACGAGGTTGGCAATCACGGCCTCCTCATTATGCGCCGCGATAAAGAAAGCATAGCGATGGAGTTTTTTGGCCTTAGGAGGCGCGACCTCGCCACGAAGAGCGCCAATGACAAAGAAGACCACCTGGTACAGAAAGCAGACCGTGAGCAGCGTGACGACAATCTGGTTGAAGATCACAATGGGTGTGTTGGTTTGTAAAAAGGCGAGCATGCAGGCTCCCGAGAACGCGTTACGTAAACAACCGTATATCTTACCGCAGGCTAATCGAGTTCAAGAAACCACCTAATACTGGCTAGACTTCGAGAAGACCGAGCTGCGGAACGATTTCGTCGCCAGCGGCAGTACGACCGAGTGAGCGAGGAGCCAGGTCGTCGAGAACCGCGGCAAGATCCCACGGCAGCTCATCGCGGCACTCAATACGCTCCCCCGTCACGGGATGGTCGAATGCGACGCGCCAGGAATGAAGGAATTGCCTGGTCAGACCCTGATCGGCGCGTGCATCGCACTTGCCGTAGAGCGGATCGCCCACGCAGGCATGGTTGATATGGCGCATATGCACGCGAATCTGATGTGTGCGGCCCGTAAACAGGTGGCACTCGACGAGCGTATAGCCGTCATCAAAACGCGTGGAATCAAAGCGCTCAAGGACCTTAAAGGTCGTAATGGCCTGACGCGCGAAAGGATCGTCCGAAACCGCCATCTTGACGCGGTCGCGCGTGGAACGGGCAATACCGGTATTGATGGTGCCCTCGTCCATGGCGATGTGCCCGTGGACAAGCGTGATATAGCGACGATCGAGCGTGCGCGTGCGAATGAGATTTTGAAGCGCGCGCTGCGTGTCGTCGTCCTTTGCCGCAAGCATGAGACCCGAGGTATCGCGATCCAAACGATGCACGATCCCGGGGCGGTCCTCACCCTGTACGGTACCCAGATGGTCGATGCCGCAGTGGTAGACCAGAGCGTTCGCAAGGGTGCCGCTCTCGTGGCCATGGGCGGGATGGCACACCAGGCCCCGCTGCTTGGAGAGCACGATAAGGTAGTCGTCCTCGTAGCGGATATCGAGGGGAATGGCCTCGGGAATCACGTCGGTCGGGTCGTGCGGCTCGGGCAAGTCGACCGAGATGCGATCGCCGGCGCGTACGGCGTACTTTTTAGAGAGACAAGTCTCACCGTTGACGGCAACGGCGCCTCCCTCGATCAGATGCGCGCAGGCAGAGCGCGTGGGACAGCCATCGTTGGCGCCCAAATAGGCGTCAAGACGCTGGCCAGAGCAATCGTCGGCAACAAGAATATGGATGTCGGCCATTAACGCTCATTCCTTTCGCGAATCTTGCGGGCACGCTCCCCACGCTGTTTGGCTTTGCGTTTGGCGCGGGCTTCGTCACGGGCGTTGAGCTCAGCGGTCGCATCGACCTCGCGAGCAGCGGGACTCAAGAACATGTACCCGATGAGTGCGAGCACGACGCCCGCGGTAATGCCGATATCGGCCACGTTAAAGACAGGGAAGTCGATGAAAGTGGTGGCAATAAAATCGGTCACAAAGCCAAAAGCCAGACGGTCGATCGCGTTGCCGATGGCGCCACCCGCAACCATAGCCATGCCTACCACCTCAAGACGAGCGAGCTGAGGCGCACGGAGCAAGTACACGGCAATGGCGACAATGACCGCAAGCGCCAACACAGCGAACGCGACGCCATGACCCTCGCCCATGCTAAAGGCGGCTCCGATATTGCGGACAAATAGAAAGTCGATCACACCGGGGATAACAGTCACATGCAAAGCGTCGCCCACGGCACGAACCGCAAGCTTGGTCAGCTGGTCAACAAGCAGCACAACCAGCGCCACCCCACCAGCAACACCCAACCGCCAACGCAAAGGCGGCGTCATATCCCCAGTACGACCCAAATCAATCCCCTGCCCTCAGAACAATCGAATTCCGTTTAACGCAATTATCCATCTTATATTGCCACATGCAGAGCGCACGACATATCCACCAACACAAGCGAAATAACCAGCATAAAAAGAAAGCGGCATTCCGAAAAACAGAATGCCGCTTTTATTCAGCGGAGCAAATGGGCCGAAGGCGCCCAAATTCTACCTATAACTAAAATGCCGAGTTACCGTGCCTTAAAGGGCATTCGCACACCTCTCGCAGATATGTGCGTGGCCGTTGTACTCGCCGACGGTGGTGCGGTAGTTCCAGCAACGGTCGCAGCACTCGCCCTCGGCAGCTTCAATGGCAACGGAGAGTTCCTCGCCCTGGGTCAGCTCAACATCGGAGACGATGTAGAACTCGGCCAGGTCGACGGCCTTATCACCGGTCAGCAGCGCGTACATCTCGGCGGGAACGACCGCCTTGACGCGGACCTGCTGGCTCTTGGTGAAGGTGCCGGCAGAACGGGCATCCTCAAGGGCCTTGGTCACGGCGCTACGGAGCTCGAGCGAAGCCTCGAGCACGCCCTCGAACTCATTGGCCTCGTCGACCGTGATGGGCGACTTGTACCAATCGAGCAGCGCGGCGTACTTCTGGTGATCGACGCAGCCAGCGGGCGCATATGCCATGGCCTCGTCAACCGTGTAGGACAGGATCGGCTGCAGGTCGCGCATGAGCATCGAGAAGAGCTCGGCCAGCACGGTCTGGGCGCTGCGGCGCTCGAGCGAGCCGGGCTTATCGCAGTACAGACGGTCCTTCAGGGCGTCGAGGTACACGTTGGAAAGCTCGGTAACCACGAAGTCATAAAGCGCACGGTAAGCGCGCGGGAACTCGTAGCAAGAGTAAGCGTCGTCGACCTCGGCCTGAACCTGAGTCAGGCGGGCAACCATGAGCTTGTCGAGCGGCAGCAGGTCGGCAAAGGCGACGCCGTCGGTCTCGGGCTCAAACTGACCCTCGAGCTCGGAGAGCAGGAAGCGCAGCGTGTTGCGGAAACGACGGTAGGCATCGGACGTACGGGCGAGAATCTCGTGGTCGATGGAGACGTCAGAGCTGGTGTCGACGGAGGCAACCCACAGACGGATGATATCAGCGCCCATCTCGTCGCAGACCTTATTGGGGTCGATAACATTGCCGAGCGACTTGGACATCTTGCGGCCCTGACCATCGAGTGTGAAGCCCTGCGAGACGACCGCCTTGTACGGAGCATGGCCGTTGGCACCCACCGAGGTGAGCAGCGAGCTCTGGAACCAACCGCGGTGCTGGTCGGAGCCCTCAAGATACACGTCCGCCGGGTACTCAAGCTCAGGGCGATACTCGCAGACGGCCTTCCAAGACACGCCGGAATCCCACCACACGTCGAGGATGTCCTTATCGGCCTTGAGGTGATGACCGCCGCACTTGGGGCAGACGCAGGCCTCGCCCAGGTAGCTCTCGGGAGCGTCGGTGAACCAGGCGTCAGAGCCCTTCTCGTGGAAGAGCTTGATGACGGCGTCGAGCGTAGCGTCGTTCATGACCTTCTCGCCGCAGTCGGCGCAGGTGTAGCTGGGGATAGGCACACCCCAGTTGCGCTGACGGCTAATGCACCAGTCGGGACGCTGCTCGACCATGGCGCCGATGCGGTTGGCGGCGTGAGCCGGATACCACTTGACGTTCTCGCGAACCTCCTTGCCAGCCTGCTCACGCAAGCCGGTCTTGTCCATCGAGACAAACCACTGGTCAGTAGCACGGAAGAGCACCGGGTGTTTGCAGCGCCAGCAGTGCGGATAGCTGTGCGTGATCTTCTTCTCGAGGACCAGGGTGCCGCGCTCGCGCAGGAACTCGATGATGTGCGGGTTGGCCTCATCGGTATCCATGCCGCTGAAGGGACCACCGGTGCCAAACTCCTCGCCGGTGTAGAACTTGCCGTCATCATCGACCGGCATGCAGATGTCGGTAATGCCCTCCTTGAGGCAGGCAAAGTAGTCGTCGACGCCGTGGCCGGGCGAGTTGTGGACGATACCGGTACCGTCATCGACACCGACGTAATCGGCCAGCAGCGCCACGCCCTCAACACCGTCAAAGATCGGCTGCTTGTAGTGGATGTGGTGGAAGGTCTCGGCGGGAACCACATAGGGCTTACCGTCGACCATAACCGGGGTGTACTCCCAACCAAACTCCTCGCAGCACTTGGGAGCCAGGTCCTCGAGCATGACCTCGGCACGACCCTCGTGCTCAACGGCGACATAGGCGGCGCCGGGCTTGAGGGAAACTGCCTGGTCGGAGGGGATGGTCCACGGCGTGGTCGTCCAGATGATAAAGTCAACCGGGCCGTCGAAGTTCTCGAGGCCGGCGGGCTTGGAGGTCATCTCAAAGCGCACGAAGATGGACGGGCTCGTCTCGTCGGAGTACTCAATCTCGGCCTCAGCAAGTGCGGTGTGGCAGTGCTTGCACCAGTGAACCGGCTTGTGGCCGCGATAGATCATGCCCTTGTCGAACATGGCCTTGAAAACCTCGATGTCGGCGGCGTCATGCTGGTGATAGAGCGTCAGATAGGGGTTGTCCCAATCGCCGAGCACGCCCAGGCGACGGAAGCCGGCCTTCTGCAGCTCGATGTTCTCGACAGCGAACTTGTTGCAAAGCTCGCGGATCTTAGCCGTGGAGGTCTGGTTGAACTTCTCGGTGCCGAGCTTCTCCTCGACTTTATGCTCGATCGGCTGGCCATGGCAGTCCCAACCGGGGACATAGGGAACCTCATAGCCCTGCATCATCCAGTAGCGGTTGATCATGTCCTTGGAGATCTTGTTCATGGCGTGGCCGATGTGGATCGGGCCGTTGGCGTACGGAGGGCCGTCGTGCAGCACGAACTTCTTGTGACCCTCGTTCTTCTTCAGAACCTGCTCGTAGACCTTGTTGTCCTGCCAGTCCTTGAGTCGCTTGGGCTCGGACTTGGAAAGACCGGCACGCATGGGAAAACCGGTTTTGGGCAGATTCATCGTCTGCTTGTACTCGTTTGCCACGGTACCCCTTTCATGTCGTGGGCGCGCACGCCCGTTGGGCACCAAAAAAGCGCCCGTCCCTACAAGCTGGGACGAAGCGCCACAAAAACGGGCTGTATGCCCGCAAAAGCTCTTCGTTTAACCACCCAGCTTAGATGCCCTCGCCCGCGTATTCGCGCGCTCGCATCCGTTACTCGGCTGGCCTGTATCGACGACCATCTCGGCGATATCTACTAAGACGTGCCTGCGCGGCACGTCCGTTGGGACCGCAGCTCCGGGGTGATTTTCATCGGTCGCATGCACGGGTTCTCAGCGCTCCCCGCTCTCTGTGGCATGCGGACGGCCGACTACTCGTCCCCATCAACGCTTATGCGGAGTATGCTAGCACGTTCCGCGCCGGCGAAAAACCCTCAACACTGGTTTCATACGTAAGAAATTTCTCGTGGTCGTTAGCCTTCTCTAGGAGCAAAATACCTGAAAGCACTTTAACTAACGAAAGAAGGCTGCCATGCGCACAATCGGAATGAGCGACTACACCGTCGGCGAGGATTGCTTTACCGAGCTGCCCGCCGCACTGGCGGAGTACGGCGCGAAGAAAGTCGCCATCATTGGTGGCAAGCGAGCCCTAGCTGCGGCGCTGCCGGGCATCGAGGCGGCGCTTGAAGGTACCGACGTCGAGATTCTGGAGACGCGCGTCTACGGCACAAACAGTACGCGCGCCAATATCGCCAAGGTCGTGAACTCCCCCGCTTGCCAGCAGGCAGACGTGCTTATCGCCTGTGGCGGCGGCAAGGCACTCGACACCGTGAAGACCGCAGCCATCGAGCTCAAGAAGATTGTCTTTACGGTGCCGACGATTTGCTCTAACTGTTCCGCCGCGACCGCCATTGCCGTCGTCTACAACGACGATGGATCGCTCGAGGGCTATTCGTACCCCAACCGACCGGCGCACATCTTCATCAATCCCAAGATCATCGCCGAGGCTCCGGCGGAGTACTTCTGGGCCGGCGTGGGCGACGCCCTGTCCAAGCAGCCCGAAGTCGAGTACGCCACGAGCGCCGGCGACCTGGAGCACACCGCCGGCCTTGGCCTGGCTCTTGCCCACACCTGTTCCGAGCCGCTGTTTACCTATGGTGTTCAGGGTCTTGAGGACGTTCGTCAGAATCTGTCGAGCGAGGCCGTCAAGCAGATCGCGCTCGACATCGTGGTCAACACGGGCTACGTCTCGAACCTGACCAACCAGAACGATTACTACTACAACTCGAGCGTGGCGCACGCGTTCTACAACGCCACCTGCAGCATTCCGCGTGAGGGCACCTACCTGCACGGCGAAGTCGTAAGCCTGGGCGTGCTGGTGTTGTTCGCCTACACGGGCGACACCGAGAACCTTAAGCGCTATGCTGACTTCAACAAGCAGATGGGGCTGCCCGTAACGCTTGAGCAGGTCGGGCTTTCCGAGACCGATATCCCTGCCCTGTGCGAATACGCACACGCCACCAACGAGTGGAAGCAAGGCAACCCGGAGCCCTTCACCGACGAAAAGTTCGCCGCCGCCATCAAGGCCGCCAACGCCTACGGCCACACGCTCTAGGCCTAGCCCAAAACCACCACAAGGGAGCAGTGCCCTTGTGGTGGTTTTTTATTGCTCCAGCATGCTGGGGTCGAACTCGCTAGCTGGTATAACGCGATAGCCGTGACGCAGCAACAGATCAACGAAGACGCCGTTGCCCGCGGTGAGCGTACCGCTAAAGGTACCGTCGTAGATGCGACCCGCGCCGCACGAGGGACTGCGGTCCTGCAAGACGCACGCAGCAATCTCGGACGGGCCGCCCGCCTGCTCGCACATATCGAGCGCACGTTGGGCACCCAGGCGAAATTCGCGATCAACCGAGATGCCCTCGCAGGTACGAACCTCGCCGTTCACAATCTCGGACGGCTTGCGCGGCGTGGGCAGGCCGCCAAAGACCTCGGGGCACACGAGGAGGACCTCGGTCCCCGTGCGCTCGCAAGCCTCGACCAACGCGCGGTGGTAGTTATCGAGCCCGTTATACTTGCAGCTCTCGCCCATCAAGCAGGCGCTCACCACGATCTTCATATACAACACTCCCCACGCAAAACGCCCCATTTGAGATGGACACTCAAATGGGGCGATTGACACTGCGCAACTAGTATTACTGTTGCTTGGGCATCAGCGGATTCTCGCGCGTGAGGAGGTTCATGAACTCCTCGCCCGTGATGGTCTCCTTCTTATACAGATAACGAGCCAGCTCGTGGAGCTTAAACTTGTTCTCCTTCAGAATCTGCAAAGCGCGGTCGTGCGCATCCTCGATCAGCTTGGCGACAATCGCGTCCACACGCTCGGCCGTACCGGGGGCGCAGGTGAGCGACGTGTCCTGATTGAGATACGCGTTCTGCACGGTACCGAGCGCCATCATGCCAAACTCGTCGGACATACCAAAGCGCGTCACCATATTACGGGCGAGCTTGGTGGCCTGCTCGATATCGTTGGCGGCGCCGGTCGTCATCTCGCCAAAGATGAGCTCCTCGGCCGCGCGACCACCGCAGTAGACGGCGAGCTTATCCAGGACCTCCTGGCGCGTGGTCAGGAAGCGCTCGTCCTCCTCGACCTGCATGGTGTAGCCCAGGGCACCGCTCGTGCGCGGAACGATGGTGATCTTCGTGACCGGCGCAGAGCCCTTCTGGCGAGCGGCAACAATGGCATGGCCGATCTCATGGTAGGAAACGACCTGCTTCTCGTGGTCGGAAAGCACCGTGGACTTACGCTGTTGGCCGGCAATGACGACCTCCACCGACTCCTCGAAGTCGTCCTGGGTTGCACGCTTGCGACCTTCGCGAACGGCGCGCAGGGCGCCCTCGTTGATGATATTGGCCAGGTCGGCGCCCGAGGCACCGGGCGTGGCGCGGGCAATCGCGGTCAGATCGATCGGCGGCTCGGTCTTCACACTCTTGGCGTGAAGCTCGAGAATGTTCTTACGGCCGGTCAGATCGGGCAACTCGACGGGGATGCGGCGGTCAAAACGACCGGGGCGCAGCAGCGCCGAATCGAGACTGTCGGGGCGATTGGTTGCGGCAAGGACAACGATACCCTTGTGGTTATCGAAGCCATCCATCTCGGTCAGCAACTGATTGAGCGTCTGCTCACGCTCGTCGTTGCCGCTAAAACCGCCGCCATCGCGCTTCTTACCGATGGTATCGATCTCGTCGATAAACACGATGCACGGGGCCTTTTCCTTGGCCTGCTTAAAAAGGTCACGCACCTTGGCGGCGCCACGGCCGACGAACATCTCGACGAACTCAGAACCCGAAATGCTAAAGAACGGAACACCAGCCTCGCCGGCAACAGCCTTGGCTAGCAGGGTCTTACCGGTACCCGGAGGGCCAACAAGGAGAGCACCGCGCGGCAGCTTGGCGCCAATCTCCTCGTAGCGCTGCGGCTTCTCCAGAAAGTCGACGACCTCCTTGAGGGACTCCTTGGCCTCTTCCTGGCCGGCGACGTCCTTAAAGGTCACGCCCACGTCCTTGGAGGCGATCACGCGCGCGCCGGACTTACCCAGTCCGCCGCCGCCAAAACCGCCACCGCCAAAGTTCATCGACGGGCCGTCATCGCCCATAGCCTTCTTCATGCGGCGGTTGAGCCACCAACCAATGAGGAAGAAAATCGCCATGGGAAGAATGAGTGTGAGCAGGTAGTAGGTCATCAAACCCGAGCTCTTATCGGGAACGACCGACTCCAGCGAAGCGCCAGACTCAAGCACGCGATCGGTAAAGCCCGCATCGTTCGGCACACCGGTCGTCTTATAGGCGATGTTCTCGTCCTCGCCCTTCTTGGTGTAATAAATCGAGTAATCGTCCGTGTTGTACTCGACCTTGTCGACACTCTTCTTATCGAGCGCTTTGACAAACGTCGAGTAATCGGTCTTCGTAATCTGCTGCGTGTGACCGATGTTAGGGAACAGAACGGTCGAGAGCACGAGGTAGACGACGAAGGCGATGAGCACGTAGAGGATCATATTCCGTCTACGCTTGTTGTCATCCATCTCCATCTGCTTGAACTCCATCTACTGGGGTTGATAATGCTTTCTAGAATACCCAACCCAAGCGACGATAAACCGACGCCGGGCACGAAAGGACAGAGATGGCATCACTGGAAGTCGGCAAGGTTCAAATCTATACGGGCGACGGCAAGGGCAAGACGACGGCTGCGTTGGGGCGCGAGAGGATGTCGAGGAACTGATTGCGATAAAGCCCGCCACCACGGAGCTCGTGCTCACCGGCCGCGGGCTGCTGCCGTTGGCCTACCTCGCGGACTTAGTCACCGAAATGCGCCCCGTCAAACACTACTTCGACGAAGGCCTCCTAGCCCGCCAAGGCATCGAATACTAATTGATCCGAAGGGGACAGAGGAAAACGGGTCATCGACATCACGACGGAGAGCAATGATCCATTTTCCTCCGCCCCAAGGGATCATTAGGCAGTGGCGCGGCCTAGCCAGTTGCCGCTGTGGTGGTAGATGGTGAACATCGCGGCCGTAATGAACCAGGTTACGGGGTAGACCAGCAGCAGGTGCTCAAGCGACGGATCGAACGGCATAATCGCAAACACCCAGATCACCCTGAGCACGACGGTGCCAAAGATGGTGAGCATCATAGGCTGCAAGCTCACGCCGGCGCCGCGGATGGAACCCGAGGCGTTCTCGATAATCGAGAAAATCGCATAGAACGGCGCAATGAAATGGAGGATGGTCGTGGTGTACGCCGAAATCGAAGCATCGTCGACAAACAGGCGCGACAACGGACCCGAGAACACCAGCAGCACGGCAGACAGGCCACCAATGAGCATAAACGACAGCACGAGCGACGTATGGTAGCCCTTTCGCATGCGCTCGTAGTTGCGCGCGCCAAAGTTCTGTGCCGAGAACGTGGTAATCGACACGCCAAGCGCCTCGGTAACCATCCAGACAATGCCATCCAGGCGGCCCGAAAGACCCCAAGCCGTGGTGACATCGGCACCAAACGAGTTGACCGACACCTGAATCAAAACGTTGGAAATCGAATACGCAGCAGACTGAAAGCCAAGCGGCAGACCACACGAAATCATGCTCTTACAAATACCAGGATCAATGCCGAGTTTGGACAGTGAAAGCCGCCACGCACCCGGTGCGTGCATCATACGAATCACGATCATCGTGGCATTGGAGCAAATGGTCAGCGCCACCGCGATGCCGCAGCCCAGAGCCTCCATATGAAGTACGGCAACGAAGATGACATCCAGCACCGCATTAACAAGGCAGCCGGAAGCGATGATCACAGCGGGCCCGCGCGTGTCGCCCACGGCGCGCAGCAATGCCGTTCCCATATTGAGCAGCAGCGCCGCAACCATGGCGGCAAAATAGCAACGGGCATAGGCCACGCCCTCGGCCAATAGTTCATGCGGCGTATTCATAAGCACCAGCATGGGCTCAACGAACACTATGCCAAGAATCGAGAAAGCGATACCGCCCACCAGCGCGAGCGTCATGGCCGTGTGGACCGATCGGCTCAGGCGCTCGTCATCGTGCTGGCCAAAAAACTGACCGGTAATAACGGCACAGCCAGCACCCACACCGACGCAAAAACCAATGCAGAGCTCGGTGAGCACCATCGTAGCTTGAATGCCACCTAGCGCGAGCTTGCCGCCAAACTGACCGACGATATAGGTACCGATAAGCGTGTAGGCCTGCTGAAAAAACGAACTAAAAAAGATGGGAACGCACAGCGAAAGCAGCTGCTGCCAAATAACACCCTGCGTTACATCGATAGCCGTAGATTTCTTAGCCACACGCCCTCCCCAAAAGCGTACGTCAACCGACAAAACAGTAATTAAAGACCTAAGCTAATAGCAGCTTAGCACCGACCGACGTCGACCGAAACACCCCGAGTCAGAGCCCGGTGCAAACTATCTGCCTAGTGATACAGCCCCGGCTGGTAGTGATACTCGTTGCTCACGTGCGGGCACAGCTGCCAAAAGGCGACGGCACTCGCCGCGGCCACGTTGAGCGAATCGACCCCGTGCGCCATCGGAATGCGCACGGCTCGGTCACAGCCCGCGATAGTCTTGGCGCCCAGGCCGGCACCCTCGGTGCCCATAAAGATCGCCAGGCGATCAACCTCCTGCAGCGCAGGATCGTCCAGCGAAACGGAGTCGTCCGTCAGCGCCATCGCAGCGCACGAAAAACCGGCTTCGTGCAGTGCCGCCAGGCCATCATGCGGCCACACACGAGCCTCGCTGCCAATACGCGTCCACGGCACCTGAAACACCGTGCCCATGCTCACGCGGGCCGAGCGACGGTACAGCGGGTCGCAGCACGTCGGACTGACCAAAATACCGTCGACATTGAGCGCGGCGGCCGAGCGGAAAATCGCACCCACGTTCGTGTGGTCGACAATACCCTCGAGCACGCACACGCGCACCGGGCGCTCCCCCGCCGCCTCGACGACGCCACCCAAGAACTCATCAACCGGAATCTGACGCGGGCGACGGAACGCCGCCAGCGCGCCGCGCGTCACGTTAAAGCCCGTCAACTGCTCCATGAGCTCCATGGAGGCCACGAACACGGGAACCGGACCCGCTCCCTCGCGCACGACAAGCTGGTCAAACAGCGGCATCATCTGGTCGAGCCAGCGCTCGCCCAGAAGAAAGCTCACCGGCTCATATCCGGCGCGAACCGCACGCTCGATGACCTTGGCACTCTCAGCGATAAAAATGCCCTTCTGCGGCTCCAGCACGCAGCGAAGCTCACGCTCGGTCAGTCGCACGTAGGCATCGAGCCGCTCGTCCTCGAGCGAATCAATTCGCAGAACCTCAACGGCATCAGTCATAGCAGCCAGCCCGCACCCTTCTTTACAGCACATCTATACCAAACGAGGCGACGCTAAGCGCCGCCCCATGCATTCAATCAACCCGATGATACCGTTCACGCCAGACGATTTACGCCTCGATGCGACGATACGTCACGAACTCATAATCGACGCCCTCGTCACCCTCACCGGCGGCAATCGTCGCGACCCCGCTACGCTGCGCAATCTCCCACGCAGGATCGGCTTCCAAATCGGGAAAGTACGTATCCACGACATGGACGCAGTGGTTATGCGTGACCTCGGCCTCGACGCAATACGGCAAAAAATGCCGATAGACATCGCCGCCACCGATCACCCAGGCAACGGGCTCATCGGCAACCGCGGCGAGCGCCTCGTCGATACTATGCACCACGTCGACGCCCTCGGGGGCAAAGCTCTCGTCGCGGGTGAGCACGATATTGCGGCGGTTCTTGAGCGGACGCCCGCCGGGAAAACTCAGCAGGGTCTTGCGTCCCATGATAACCGGGCAGCCCTTGGTGCAGGCCACAAAATGGCGCATATCGGCGCGATTGGACACCACCATGTCGCCCTCGCACCCAATGCCCCAATCGTCACACACGGCGACGATAGCAGATAGCTTACACGTCATGAGCACCACCTACACCGCAATGGGAATGTTCTTGACCTGCGGGCCGTGCTCATAGCCCTCGACGATCAGGTCATCGGTCGTAAACGCATAGAAGTCATGCACATCGGGGTTGAGCGTTACCTTGGGTGCCGCAAACTGCGGACGCTCGATAAGCTCGCGGACGATATCGACATGACGATCATAGATATGGGCGTCGGCGATCACGTGCAGCAGCTCACCGGGAATCATATCGACCGACTGCGCGACCATCATCAGCAAAATGGCGTACTGGCACACGTTCCAGTTGTTCGCGGCCAAAATGTCCTGGCTGCGCTGATTGAGAATCATGTTGAGCGTCGGCTTGTCGTCCAGAGGACGCTGCGTCACGTTATAGGTCACGCTATAGGCGCACGGATAAAGGTGCATCTCGGACAGATCGCTAAACACGTACGTATTGGTCATAATGCGGCGACTATACGGCGTGTGCTTAAGGTCGTACAGCACACGGTCCATCTGGTCGAAGTCGCCCTCGGCGTAATGGCTCTTCTGACCAATCTGATAGCCGTAGGCTTTACCGATGGAACCGGTCTCATCGGCCCACTCATCCCAGATATGGCTGTTGAGATCATGCACGTTATTGGACTTCTTTTGATAGATCCACAGAATCTCGTCCATGGCAGACTTAAGCGCCGTACGACGCAGGGTGAGCGCGGGGAACTCCTCGCGCAGATCATAGCGCGCCGTGACACCAAAGTTTTTAATGGTATAGGCAGGGGTGCCGTCCTCCCACACCGGACGGACCTTTTGGCCCTCGGTGGTGGTGCCATGATCCAAGATATCGCGGCACATGGTTACAAACTGCTGATCAGCTTTGCTCATTGACCCTCCTGTCAGTCGCCTATAAGCGAGATTTATTGTAGCCCAGGCGCGCGAGTGTCGAATTGGACACTTAGTCCGGCACACGCAATGCACGGCAGCGCGGCTCCGCAAGCGGCAACGAGGCATCTTAGCATTTTTCTGACATATGCCAGAAATGCCTTGCGCCCAACGACTAACGCGTTATCCTATTGTTGACATATGTCAGATAAGGAGTGTGCATGGCAGGAAGACGCGAAAAACTGCGCCGCGTCGGGATCATCCCCGAATACCGCGGCTTCACCCCCGATGGCCTGGCCAGCGGTGATGCCATCGACATGACCGTCGACGAGCTTGAGGTGCTGCGCCTGTGCGACCTGGAAGGTCTCAACCAAGAGGCGGTCGCCCAGCAGATGGGCATCGCCCGTGCAACGGTGGCGGCCATTTGCAGCCGCGCGCATCGCAAGGTGGCCGATGCGCTGGTCAACGGACGAGCGCTCGTCATCGAGGGCGGCAATATCGCGTACTCCCCCATCGCCTCGACGACGGCCGCATGGCCAGCAAAGGAGGTCGGCACCATGAGGGTGGCAACGACGTACGACAACGGCAACATCTTTATGCACTTTGGCCGCAGCGAGCAGTTCAAGATCTACGACATTCAGGACGGCAAGGTGCTCAACGAGCAGGTCGTGGGCACCGGCGGCACCGGCCACGGCGCCCTGGCGGGCCTGCTCGCCAACGGCGGTGTGGACACGCTCATCTGCGGCGGCATCGGCGGTGGCGCCATCAACGCGCTTGCCCAAGCCGGCATCACGGTATACGCAGGTGCCCAGGGCAGCTGCGACGCTTGCGTCGAAGCCCTCATCGCGGGCACGCTCGCGCAGACCGGCGAAGCCAACTGCGACTGCCACGGACACGACCACGAACACACCCACGAGCATGGCGAATCCTGCGGTTGCCATGGCCATCACGACCACGAAGGCCACGAGGGCTGCGGCTGCCACTAACGGCAAGCGCCTCGGTGCCGACACACGCCACGCACACAACAAACTACGCAACAACGGCGAAGGCCGCCTGGAACACCATCCAGGCGGCCTTCGCCATACACGACTCAACTGGTCGTTACTTCTTATTGCGCATCTGCGCTTCCATCTGGCGCAGCAGGTCCATATCGGACTTGGGGCCGCCCGTTCCTAGGCCACCCATACCGCCCAGGCCCATGGCATCCAGACCGGGAATATTGGGCATGCGCATCTTTTTGCCCTTTTTGCCCTTCTTACCCTTCTTGCCGCCGGCCTGCGCCTGATTGGCCATTGTGCGCATGCGGCCCATCATCTTATTCATCTCGCCCCACTGCTTCATAAGGCTGTTGACCTCGGTGGGGGTCACGCCGGCGCCCTTGGCGATGCGGGCGCGACGCTGGCCGTTGATAATGGAAGGACGCAGGCGCTCCTCCTTGGTCATCGACATGATGATGGCCTCGTTCTTGTCGAAGATGCCCTCGTCCAGGTTGCCGCCCATCTGGTTGAGCGCACGCTGGCCGCCGGGGAGCATGCCCAGGATGCCCTTCATGCCGCCCATCTTCTTGACGGCCTTCATCTGCTCGAGCATGTCGTTCATGGTGAAGCCCTCACGCAGCATGCGCTCGGCAGCCTCGAGCTGCTTGGCGTCAGCCGCCTCCTGGGCCTTCTCGATGATGCCGACGACGTCGCCCATGCCCAAGATGCGCTTGGCCATGCGGTCGGGGTAGAACGGCTCCAGCGAATCGGGCTTCTCGCCCATGCTAACAAACTTGATGGGCTTGCCGGTCACCTGGCGCACCGAAAGCGCGCCGCCGCCACGGGCGTCACCATCGAGCTTGGAGATGATCACGCCGTCAAAGTCGGTGCGCTCGGCAAACGTCGAGACGACGTTGACGATATCCTGGCCAGTCATGGCATCGACGACCATCAGCACCTGATCGGGCTTGACGGCCTTCTTGATATCCACGGCCTCCTGCATCATCTGCTCGTCGATCTGCAGGCGACCGGCGGTATCGACGATGACCACGTCGCGCAGGTGGTCGACGGCCTCCTGGATGGCGCCCTTGGCGATATCGACCGGGTGCGCGCCGTCACCGCGGAAGACCGGCACGCCGATCTCGCCGCCGAGCGTTGCCAGCTGGTCGGCAGCGGCGGGGCGGTAGACGTCGCACGCGGCGAGCAGCGGCGAGCGACCCTGCTTCTTGAGCAGGTAGGCCAGCTTTACGGCTGCCGTAGTCTTACCGGAGCCCTGCAGGCCCACGAGCATGATGACGTTGGGGATGCGGTTGCTAAAGACGAGCTTGCTCTCGGTGGAACCGAGCATCTCGGTGAGCTCGTCGAGCACGATCTTGACGACGTTTTGCGCCGGCGACAGCGACTCCATGACCTCGGCGGTCATGCAGCGCTCCTTGGTCTTGGCGACAAACTCCTTAACGACCTTGAAGTTGACGTCGGCCTCGAGTAGCGCCATGCGGATGTCGCGCATGGCCGAGGTGATATCGGCCTCGGTCAGCTTACCCTTGCCGCGCAGACGGTCAAATGTGTCGTTGAGGCGATCGCTCAGAGAATCAAACACTAGTCACTCCTTAGTTGGACTCGCCCACCAGGGCGCGGCAGAAATCTTTGGCATTGAACTCCTGCAGGTCATCGACCTGCTCGCCCACGCCGATGCGCAGGATGGGAAGCTTGAGCTTCTCGGCCACGGCCATGGCGATACCGCCCTTTGCCGTGCCGTCGAGCTTTGTCATGATAATACCGTCCAGGCCCAGCGCCTCGTTAAACTCAAGCGCCTGGTTGAGGCCGTTTTGGCCTGTCGCGGCATCGATTACGAGCACGACATAGACGGGCATGGGGCCGGCGGCCATTTGACCAGCGCGCTTACGGGTCACGTTGACCACCTTGGCAAGCTCGCGCATGAGCTCGGGACTCGTGTGCAGACGACCGGCGGTATCGATAAGCACCAGGTCGCTGCCGCGCTTGTCGGCCTCGTCGAGCACGTCGTAGCACACGCTCGCCGGATCGGAGCCGCGGTCGCGCTTGATGACGGGAACGCCGGCGCGCTGGCCCCATACATCGAGCTGTTCGATGGCGGCGGCGCGGAAGGTATCGGCCGAACCGATTACGACGTTCTTGCCGCGAGCTGCCATGGCGCTCGCGATCTTGCCGACCGTCGTGGTCTTGCCGGCGCCGTTGATGCCCACAAACAGCACGCAACTCGGCGTATCGGCGAACGGATCGCGCTCAATGGGCACAAAGTGCTGCTCGAGCTGCTCAGCCAGGGCACGACGGAGCTGTGGGGCTGTCTTGAGGTTCTTCTTGGCCGCGGCATCGCGCAGGTCATCAGAAACCTGGATGGCGACCTCGGCACCCATGTCACCCATGACGAGCGTGTCCTCTAGGTCCTCCCAAAAATCTTCGTCGACCTCGCCGCCAAAGTAGAAGACCTCGTTGAGGGCCTCGCGGCTGCGCTCAAGTCCGCGCGAGAGAGCATCAAAGAATCCCATTACGCATTCACGACCTTTCCGGTTTCGCGATCGAGTTTTTGCGAGACGACGCGACTGACGCCGTCAGCTTGCATCGAGACGCCGTAGAGAACGTCAGCGTCCTCCATAGTACGGCGCTGATGCGAAATGACCAAGAGCTGCGTATCAGAACGCAACACGTCCAGCGCGCCGATGAGCTTGGACAAGTTGGCGTCGTCGAGCGCCGCCTCGACCTCGTCCAGTACGTAGAACGGCACCGTGCGCGTGCGGTACACGGCAAAAAGCAGGGCGAGCGCCGTCAGGCTCTTCTCGCCGCCCGACATGAGCATCATCTTGGTGATGCGTTTGCCGCGCGGCTGCGCCACGACCTCGATTCCCGTCTCGGCCGGATGCTCTGGGTCGGTCATCTCCAGATGAGCCTGGCCTCCCGGGAAGAGCATGGCGAAGATCTCTCTGAAGTTCGCATCGACCTTCTCGAATGTTACCAGGAACGCCTTGCGCATCTTGCGGTCGATAGCCACGGTGATTTTGGTGAGCGCCTTGCGTGCGCTCTCCAGATCGGCCAGCTGTTCCTCGATGTAATCGGCGCGACGCTTGAGCTGCTCGTACTCTTCCATGGCAACCTGATTCACCGGACCCAGGTTGTTGATTTGGCGCACGAGCTGGTTGAGCTCGCGCTCGGCAGCGTCACGGTCGGTGGGCGCGGGAAGCATGAGCGCTTCCTCGAGCACCGTGGTGCCGTCGGCGGTGATGGCCTTGATGGCCGCCTCCACCTGCACCTCGAGCTTACCGCGTGCGACCTTGAACTCGTTTTGCGTCGCGGCGGCGGTATCAACCTTATCTTTGGCGCGAGCGACTTCGGCCTTGGCGTCCTCGATGGTCTTCTTGAGCGAGGCGGAGTCCGCCTCCTCGAGCGAAGCTTGGTCACGAAGGCGTGCGGCCCAGTCCGAGGCGCGCTCCAGCAGGGCCGAGTAGCGCTCGTGCATGGGATCGACGCGCAGTCGCAGCAGCTCAAGCGAGCGCGAAGCCTGGCGCGTTCCGCGGATACGGCGGTCGATACCCTCCAGACGATGCTCCAGATCGGGAACGCGGCCCTTCAGCGAACGCAGGCGCTCGCTCGTCTGGGCCAGACGTACCTTGGCATCGGCGAGCTTACCGGCGGCCTCGGAGTCATCGCGGCGCACACGGTCGAGCTCATCGTTGGCCTCGGCAATCTGCAAGCCCAAGTCACTCGCCTGCGCACGAGCTTCGTCACGCGAGCGAGTAAGTTCATCCACGCGTGGACGAGCGGCACGGACGGCCTCGGCGGCCTGCTCACGGCGCTTGGAAATGCGCACGCGCTCGACCTCGGCGTTGTTGGCGCTTTGCTCAAGGCGGCCGATCTCGGACAGTAGCGAGCGACGCTCACCCTCAAGGCGGGCAATCTCGCCGGCGGCATCGCCCTCGGCAGCACGGGCCTCCTCGACGGCGGCGTTGGCCTCGACGACTTGGTCCGAAACATGCTCAAAGATAGCAGCCAGATCGGGCTCCAGGCCCTCGAGCTCACGGATGCGGCGCTTGCGCTCCAAGGCACCCGAAGCCTCGCCGGCATCGAGCCCCACGCGCACCAAGCCGCCGCAGCACACGCGGGCGCCATCGGGAGTCACGTAGGTCACACCGTCAACGACAGGCGCAGTCAGCGCGGTGGCCAAGTCATCGACCACGTAATAGCCGCCGAGCAGCGCCTCGACAATCGGACCATAACCGGCGCGCACAGACAGACGATCGACCAGACGAGAGCCGGCAGCGCCCTTGGCAGCTGCACCGCCGCTCACGCCGCGCGCCACCAGCAGTGCCTCGCCCGAGGCCTTCTTCTGGTCCAGGGCGGCACGCCCGGCGCGCTCGAGCGCATCAGCGTCATCAAACAACAGGGCATCGATATCGCCGGCAAGCAGCTGCTCCACCAGGCCTTCGAGTTCGCGCGGGGCTTCGAGCACATCACCCAGGCGACCCGTTATGTCATCGCCCAACGCCCCCACCAGTCGGCTCACGAGCGGCGAGCTGTCGGCCATACGGGCATCGAGTTTCTTTTGGCTGGCAAGCTCCGAGCGCACCTCGGACAGCTTGTTGCGCGCCTCGCTCTCGCGGGCACGCAGGTCCTTAAGGGCAGCGCGGGCGACCTCGGTGGTCTCGCGAGCATCGACCTGGGCTTGACGAGCCTGATCGAGTGCGCCTTCGAGCTCCTCAGCGCGGTCGCGACGGCTCTCGAGCGAGGCCGTAACCTCCTCGAGCTGCTCGTCAATCTGCTCCAGGCGCGAGGCGTACATGTTGTCCTCGACCTCGGCGTTGCTCAGCGAGTCCTTCACCTTGGCAAGCTCGAGCGCGGCGTTATCGGCAACGCGCTGCACATCGCGCTGCTCACGTGTGAGCTGCGAAATCTGATTGTCGAGCGCCACGCGACGCTCGTGGAGAGCAGCGGCGGCAGGTCCGGCGGCGTTAACGTCCTCCTGGGCCTGCATATGCGCGCCGGTCACTTCCTCGAGCTGGGCGCGCGCATCCTCGAGTTCCTCGACCGCGCGACGGCGCTGATGCTCGGAGCCCGAGATCTGTCCGCGCATGTCGGACAGGCGCGACACCATGTTGTGACCCTTTTCCTCGAGCAGGCGCATGTCTGAGTTAATGCGGCCGACCACGTCTTGCATATGACGGCGTTGCTCGCCCAGATCGCCCACAAACAGGCCTTTTTCCTCGAGCATGACCTGAAGCTTCTCGAGCTCACGCTCTTTCTCGCCCAAGCGGTACTGCGCTAGCTCAAGCTCGGCCGCGCCCTCTTTGGAGCGGCTCTCCAGATCGTTCCACTGCGACTGCAGGGAACGCAGCTCGTCAACGGCCAGCATCTGCGTAAGCTCGTTTGCGCGCGAGGACAGCTCCTTGTACTTGCGCGCGCGATCGACCTGACGCTCCAGCGGACGCAGCTGGCGGGCGATTTCCTTATTGATGTCGCGGGCACGGGTCAGGTGCTCGTCCATCGACTTGATCTTTTTAAGCGCACGCTCCTTGCGACGCTTGTGCTTGGAGATACCGGCGGCTTCCTCGATGAGGGCGCGGCGCTCCTCGGGGCGGCTCTGCAAAATGGCGTCGAGCTTGCCCTGACTGATGATGGAATGCGTATCCTTGCCCAGGCCCGAATCGTGCAGGATGTCCTGAATGTCCATCAAGCGGCACGGACTCGAGTTAATGAGGTACTCGCTCTCGCCCGAGCGATACATGCGACGGGTGATGGCGACTTCGTCAAAGTCGACAGGCAGCATATGGTCCGAGTTATCGAGCACCAACGTGACCTCGGCCACACCCACCGGCTTGCGCGCCGACGAGCCCGAGAAGATGACATCCTCCATGGCCTGACCGCGCAGCTGCTTGGCGCTCTGCTCGCCCAGGACCCACAGAATCGAGTCGGAGATGTTCGATTTTCCCGAGCCGTTGGGACCGACGATTACGGTCAGGCCCGGCTCAAATGACATATGGGCGCGGTCGGCAAACGACTTGAACCCTTTGAGCGTGAGGGACTTGAGATACACGGTTCCTCGCTTAAACAGGCTTCTTGTTGAGAATCACGCCATTGGTGGTGTAACCCATACGGTCGAGCGCCTCGAGCGCGGCGGCTCCCTCGGCTTCCTTCTTAGAGGAACCGGTGCCGCGACCCTGACGAATGCCATCGATCAACACCACGGCGGTAAAGGTGGGCGCATGCGCCGGACCCTCGGATCCGATCAGCTTATACGCCGGAGGCTCGTGGCCGTCGGCCTGCACGCACTCCTGCAAAAACGACTTGGGGTTCGCAGGGTGTTCGGCACGCTCGGTAGCCAGGTGCGGCTTAAGCGTGCGGTGAATAAACTCCGCCGCGGCATCCCAACCAGCATCCAGGTACAGCGCGCCCACGAGCGACTCATAGACGTTCTCGAGCGCCGAATGCAGGCCGCGTGCGCCCGTACCGGTCTCGGAGGCACCAAAGATGATGATGTCGTCGATACCCAGCTCGTGGGACACTTCAGACAACGTGGCGCCCGAGACGAGCGACACCTTCAAGCGGGTGAGCTTGCCCTCGTCAAACTCGGGATAGGACTCAAAGAGCGAGCGGGCGACGACGGCACCCAAAATGGAATCGCCCAAAAACTCCAAGCGCTCGTAGCTTGCCGAGACTGGCTGGCCTTCGACAGCCGAAGGATGCGTGAGGGCTGCGCGCAGCAGCACCTTGTCATTGAACTCATGGCCCAGAATCTCCTGGGCGCTCGTAAGTCGTTCGGATAAAGCCAAGACTTAGGCCTCCTTGGCAGCTTCGATAGCGTCGACGGCGTCGGCGACAGAGTTGAGCGAGAGCAGGGTCTCATCATCGATCTCGAGGTCGAACTCGTCCTCGATAGCCGTAACCAGCTGCAGGCGCTCGAGCGAGTTGGCATCGAGGTCGTCAAAGGTGGTCTCATCGCTAATTTCGGCAACATCGACGCCCAGAACGTCAGCAGTGACCTCGGCGATCTTGTCGAAGATTTCGGAGCGGTCCATAGCGCTTCCTCTCATAGTGCATGAATACCAAAAGAATGGTACCGCCCGGGCGGTACCAAGACACGGTTCTGATTCTACCCCACGACGCACGCCCCGAGGCGCATAACGCCGCTGTTATAAAACGATGCCGTCCATGGAGTTGGCGACGTTCTCGACCAGTCCGGCACGTACGGCCTCAGCCGCGGCGAGCGTGCCGTTTTTGACGGCCTCGACCGACGTGGCGCCGTGGCCGATCAAGACAACACCACGCAGGCCCAGCAGGATGGCGCCGCCCTTGGCATCGCCAGAGAGCTTGGCCTTAATCTCGCGCATCTGCTTTTTGATGAGCAGCGCGGCGATCTTGGTGCCGAGCGAGGCCATAAAGGCGCCCTTGAGCTCCTGCAGCAAAAACTTGGCAGCGCCCTCGGTAGCTTTGAGAGCGATATTACCCGACATGCCATCGGCAACGACGACATCGAAGTTACCTGAGGTGAGGTCGGTGCCCTCGCAGTTACCAACAAAGCCGGGAACGGCGGCCTTCATAGCAGGGAAACAGGCCTTGGTAAAGTTGGAGCCCTTCTCATCCTCGGTGCCGTTGGCAAGCAGGCCCACGCGAGGATGCTCGATGCCCAGGACGACGCGGGCATAGGCGCTACCCATCTGGGCAAAACGCACCATGTCATCGACCTCCACATCGGGGTTGGCACCCATGTCGCACAGCACCGTCAGACCGCCGGCGCGATTGGGCAGCGCATTGGTCAGACAGGGGCGCACCGGCTGCTTCTTGCCTTCGGCCTGATACCTAAACGGCGTCACATAGGCGGTGGCGGCGGCGGTCATGGCACCGGTGGAGCCGGCGGAGAAGAACGCATCCGCGTTGCCCTTCTTAATGGCGCGGCAAGAAAGCACGATCGACGACTTACGCTTGGTCATCACGGCGCGAATGGGATCGTCATCCATGGCGATAACGTCGGGTGCCTCCAGGGCCTCGACGCGCGCATGGGAGGCGGCAAAGGGATTGACGATTTCGGCGGAGCCAGCTGCCAAGACCTCGATATCGGGATCGGCGGCAAGCGCAGCCTCGATACCATCGAGAACAACCTGAGGTTTCTCGTCTCCGCCCACAACGTCTACACAAACGCGAACGTTACTCATATAAATGCTCCTTATACAAAAATGGCCGACTCATTGAGCCGGCCATTGTGGTTCCATTTGGAACGGCATCGCATCCAGAGTATACCGTTACTCGGTAACGATAACCTCGCGGTCCTTGTAGAAACCGCAGCTGGGGCACACGTGATGCGGGAGCTTGACAGCACCGCAACGGGGGCACGTGGACTGAGCCGCAGCCGAGATCTTCATGTTGGCGGAACGACGGGTGTGAGTGCGGATACGACCCTGCTTTTGTTTAGGTACGGGCATAGTGACCTTCCTTATGAACTATCCAGTGTGGCGATTACGCGCAAGTAGCGATACTACCACAGTTTTACTCATCAAGCTTGAGATTCTTCAATGCTGCAAATGGATTTTCCGTGGCAGCGGCCCATTCTGCCTCTGCCTGGGCGGCGCAATCGCATTGCTCGACGTTGAGATTGCAACCGCATGTGGGGCACAGACCACGGCAATCGGGCTTGCAGAGCACCACAAACGGCGTGTCCATAACGACCGCGTCATTGATAGGCTCACCCAGATCAACGATACGGTCCTCACCCAGGAGCTCGTAGCCGTCCTCGTAGGCCTCGGGATCCTCGGGCTCCTCAAAGAGGTAGAACTCCTCGATCTCGCCGGCGATATCAAACGAGGCGGGCTCCAGGCAACGGTCGCACTCGCCGGTGGCGTGCGCGCGAACCATGCCCGTGAGCAAGACACCGGTACCGGCATTGGTAAAGACAACGTCGTAGTCGATGCCGTCCTGTAGCTGGTACTCCTTCTCGCCCACCGTGTAGGTGGCGACATCGACCTTACCGGTCAGCGGATACGAATCTCCAGGAAACTCGAGCTGCTCGGAAAGATCGACGGTAACGCTCGGGAACTCAGCCATTACCACTGACCATTCTGCTGGGCGGCACCCTCGTTGAGCTGCTGACGGCAACGGGTAACGGTGCCGGTCAGGCTCTTGAGGTTCTCCTCCAGGTGCGTAAAGACCTGCTCTGCGTAGTCCTCGGCAGCATAACGCGTCTCGCGCTCGTACTGCTGGGCACGATCGCGGATGTCGTCGGCCTGCTGCTGCGCAAGGCGGACGATCTCCTGCTCACCGGCAATGGTGAGGGCCTGCTGCTGAGCGTCGGCGATGATGGAATCGGCCTGAGCGGCGGCGGAAGCCATAAGCTCCTCGCGCTCCTTAAGGATACGGCGGGACTTCTGCCACTCCTCGGGATAGCTCATGCGGATCTCGTCGAGGATGTTGAAGAACACGTCGGCGTCGATGACCTTGAACTGAGCGTTCTTGCCGAAAGGCGGCTTGGCTTCCTCGATCAGCCCTTCGAGCTCATCGACCAAGCTGACGATCCTATCGCCAGGAAAATTCTCGCCCGGCATCCGGTCTCCTTTCATAGGTAACATATCATCGTGCTAGTTTACCACATGCCACCTGGCAATAAAAAACGTCACGAAAAGCGATGTTTAAGCGCCTCGACCACATTAGCCGGCACAAACGTCGAAACATCACTACCGAGCGAGGCGATCTGGCGTACAACCGAGCTCGAGATGTAGCCATACTGCGGAGCACTCATGACAAAGATGGACTCCAGCTCGTTATCCAAGCGGTAGTTGAGGTCGGCTTGCTGCAGCTCATACTCAAAGTCGGTCATGGCGCGTAGGCCCTTGACCACGGCACCGGCACCCTGCTCGCGAGCAAAGTCGACGAGCAGTCCGGTAAAGGGCAGGACCTCGACGCCATCGATATCACCGAGTGCCTCACGGGCCAGCGCCACGCGTTCATCGAGCGTAAACGTGGTGCCCACGCCGTTTTTGCCCTGCGACTCGGCAACGGCCACGATCACACTGGGAAAAATGCGGCGGGCGCGGCGGATGACGTCGATATGGCCAAACGTGATGGGATCGAAGGTACCCGGAACGATGACGCGGTTAATGGTGTCACTCATGGGCATCCTCCTGAAACGTCGTGCCGTCGCTGTCATCGGCATCGGTGGCGATGTCGTCATCCTCGCCCTCGCCGACCCAACGGAGCAGATCGACCGAGGTGATGCCATAGCGTTTCTCACGCACGGTTACAAAGCCGGCAGGATGTGCACCCGCGTCGGCGGCAGCATGCTCAAACAGAGCATAGGCGCCCGGGGTGAGCAGACCCTGCTGGGCCAGGTTCTGCAGCAGCTCATCGACCGGCTTGGCACCAAAAGCATAGGGCGGGTCGAGCAAGACCAGATCGAAGGGGCCGCCCGGCACGCGGCCGCGCGAAGCGCTCGCAAGGACATCGCCCGTCACCACACGCCAACGCGCGCGATCGCGACAGAGCGACTCGATATTCTTGGTTATGAGCCTCGCGGCATTGCGATCGATCTCGAACGTCGTGAGCGAACGGGCGCCCCGCGAGAGCATCTCGATGCCTAGGGCACCGGAGCCGCCAAAGGCATCCAGTACGCGAACCTCGTCCAAATCAAAGCCGAAGGCCGATAGGACCATGGATGCACACGCCTCGCGCACGCGGTCGGTCGTCGGACGCGTAACATCGCGACCGCGCGGTTCTTCGATCTTGCGACCGCGCCATTCACCGCCGATGATTCTCATCCTCCGCTGACCTCCTTAAAAATATGTCGATATCGCTTGGCGACCGCATCGCGCAGGGGACGCGTCGCCACAGAGTCAAGATTACTAGCATACCGCAAGAGCTCGACCGCGTCCAAATGCGCCCACTCGATGAGCTCCTCATCGGCATCAAGGTCGACAAAACGCAGGGTCACGCCACCATGCTGACGGTAACCCAAGATTTCGCCCTCGTGGCGAAGTCGCAGGTCCATCTGTGCAAGCGTAAAGCCATCTGCGGTCTTCTCGAGCGACTGCAGGCGATCTTGTGCCGCCGATGTACCACCGTTGCCCTTGGAGTGCGTCATGACCAGGCATGTGCCCGCCACGGTACCACGGCCCACACGTCCACGAAGCTGATGCAGGGCGGCCAAACCAAAGCGCTCACCGTTCTCGATGACCATCACGGTGGCATTGGGCACGTCGACGCCCACCTCGACCACGGTGGTCGAGACGAGCACGTCAATCTCGCCGCGTTTAAAGGCGTCGATCACGCGATCCTTCTCCCCCGCCCGCATGCGGCCGTGGAGGCGCTCGACAGTAAGACCCGGCAGCGCCAGGCGCAGGCGGTCGAGCTCGGTTGCCGTATCGTGCAGCGGCACGGGGACGGTCACGCGGCCCTCGTCGTCACGGGCGATACCGGGCACATCCTCGAGCTCGTCGGCCGAGTCACTCGGCTCCACAAGCGGACAGATCACGTAGGCCTGCTGGCCCTTCTCGTGTGCCTCACGGATGGCACCATAGGCCAGGTCGCGGCTCGACTCGGTAAGGACGCGCGTCGTCACGCCGGCACCCGGGACGGGACGATGGCGAATGATGCTCGTGTCCAGGTCGCCGTAGACCGAGAGCGCCAGCGTGCGCGGGATGGGCGTCGCCGTCATGACGAGCAGGTCCGCGCCGGGACCCTTCGCGCGCAAGGCATTGCGCTGGCCCACGCCAAAGCGGTGTTGTTCGTCGATGACCACGAGCGACAAGTGCTTAAAATTCACGTCTTCGGAAAGCACGGCATGCGTACCAAAGAGCACGTCAAGCTCGCCCGATTCCAGCTGCGAATGGATGAGCTCGCGCTCCGCCGCCGGCGTGGCGCCCGTCAGGAGCGCCCAAGACATGCCGGCCTGAGAGAGCAAAGGGCCGGTCTTATCGGCATACTGACGAGCCAGCACGCCCGTAGGCGCCATGACGCAGGCCTGGGTGCCGCTATCGACGGCTACGGCCAACGCACAGGCGGCAACGGCCGTCTTGCCGGTACCGACATCGCCCAGCAGCAGACGGTTCATGACGCGCGTATCATCGCACATATCGTGCAAAATATCCTGGAATGCAGCCTCCTGCTCGTCGCTCAGCGAAAACAGCAGGGCCTGCCTAAGAGCAACAAGGTGCTCACCCGCGGTGTGGGCGTAGGGAACCACCTCGACCAAGCCGCCGTCATTGCGCAGACGAAGCGCGAGCTGCAGGTACAGGCATTCCTCATAGGCCAAACGGCGGCGCGCAATGTCGCACTCGGCCATACTCGAGGGAAAGTGAATCGAACGAAGCGCACGGGCATTGCTCATGAGCTTGCGCTTTGCGCGCAGCGGTGCCGGGATGGGATCAAAGGGATTGCCGACGAGCTCAAGAGCACCGCTCACAATGCGACGCATCCATGCCTGGCTTACGCCATCACTTACGTAGTGGACCGGCAAAATGGTACCCGCGGCACGACCATCCTCAAGCTTTTCAAAATGCGGCGAGGCCATCTGCTTAAAGCCGTAGGCAAACTCGACCTTACCCATCACGGCCAGACGGTCACCCCGCTTAAGCTGCTGGGCAATCCAGGGCTGGCGGAAAAAGGCGACCTGCAGCACACCCGTGTCATCCACGAGCGATACCTCGGTCACCTGCATGCGCGGACGAGGCTGCTTTTGAACAATGCGGTCGACCGTGGCAACGATGGTGCACACGGTCCCGATGGGCGCCATCTCGATGGACCATGAGCGGGTAAAGTCCAGATATCGATGCGGGATATGGAGAAGGAGGTCCCCCACCGTCCGGATTCCCAGACGGCGAAGGGCCTCCTCACGTTTACCCGAAACATATTTGAGTCGCGCGATATCCTCGCCGAGCGCATTGCTCTGGGCAAAGCGCTCCGAGACGCGCGGCACGGAGCATAGCTCGGACATGCTCAGATGCCTACTCGATCGAGAAGATCACGGGATAGAGCGGCTGCTCGCCACGATGGGCATCAATCTCCAAGTCGGGCTGAGCCTCCTCGATGGCGTCGACGATCTCCTGGAAGGCCTCGTCGGACAGCTCCTCGCCGGCCAGAATCGTCAGCGCGTCGCCTTCCTCTTCCTCCTGCATACGGTTGATGCAGTCGAGGGTGACCTGTTTCACATCGGAGCCGACCACGTCGATGGAACCGGCGATGATGCCCATGACGTCACCGGAGTGAATCGGAGAGCCGTCCGAGGCGCTGGAATCGCGCACGGCGCGGGTGACCTCGCCATCGCGGACCTCGCTGATGGCGTCGACCATGGCGGCGACGGCGTCCTCGAGCTCGGAATCGGGCAGGACGGCGAACAGCGCGGAGAACGCCTGGGGAACGGTCTTGGTGGGAACGACGGCGACCTTCTTATCGGTGCAGGCAGAGGCAGCGGCCTCGGCAGCCATGCGGATGTTGCCGTTGTTGGGCAGGATGATGACCGAGGTCGCGTTGACCTGGTCGACGGCGCCCAGCAGATCGGCGGTCGAGGGGTTCATGGTCTGGCCACCCGAGACGATCACGTCAACGCCGAGGGACTTGAGGATGTCGGCCTCGCCCGAACCGGCGGCAACGGCGACAAAGCCCAGCGCCTTGGCGGGCTCGGCGGCCTTTTCCTGATCCTCGTGGATCTTGGCGGTACGGTCGTGGGCCTCCATCTCCATGTTGTGGATAAAGACCTCATAGATCTGACCGAGCTGCAGCATGTGCTCGAGCACCAGGTTGGGGGTGTTGGAGTGCACATGGATCTTGTAGTCGGGATAGGCGCCCACGAGAAGCTCGCAGTCGCCCATGGAACCCAGGAACTTAAGGCACTCGTCCTCGTCAAACGGGGCGTCGGCCTTAAACAGGAACTCGTTGCAGTAGCGGAACTCCGAGCCCTCCCAGTCGTCGTTAGCCTCGATCTCAACGCGACCGAGGGCCGCGTCGCGGGCAGAGCCGGCAGAATCAAACGTGGCGGAGAAATCCTCGACAACGGTGCTGCGGCCAAGAGCGGCGGCGACAAAGTTCTCCAGGAAGATGGCAAAGCCAAAGGCGCCGGAGTCGACCACGCCGTTCTCCTTCAGAACGGGCAGCAGGTCGGGCGTGCGGGCGACGGACTGGTAGGCCTCGACGACGATGGCATCGAGCGCGTCCTCGGCCGAGAACTTCTTCTTTTCGCACTCGTCGGCCTTGGTCGAGACATCACGCAGCACCGTGAGGATCGTGCCCTCGATGGGCTTACGGACGGCTTGGAAGGCGACCTTAACGGCGCGGCGGAACGCATAGGCGATGTTGGCGGATGTGATGGGCTCATCGGTAGAAACGAGACCCTCGGCCACACCGCGCAGGATCTGCGAGGTGATGACACCGGAGTTGCCGCGGGCGCCCATCAGGGAACCGTGGGTGATGGCGCCGGCGATGGCCTCCATGTCGGCATCGGCGGGAAGAGCGGAGAGCTCCTTGGTCACCGAGGCGAGCGTGAGCGACATGTTAGTGCCGGTGTCACCGTCGGGCACGGGGAAGACGTTGAGCTTGTTGATCTCCTCGGCCTTGTCGGAAACGGCAGCCGCAGCGATGGGAAAACAGGTGCGAATGGTCTTTGCAATCATGGGTATTTGAATCTCCGTTTTCGGATGCTAGTTCAGACGGCTCTTGAGCGCGTCGATATGTATGCCGATCTTAAGGCTGGCGGGATCGATCTGAGCGATTTCCTGCAGGGTGAAGGCAACGGAGCTCGAAAGATTGTGGCAGACGGACTTCATGTTGACGCCGTTCTCGAGCACGACGTGAAGATCGACCGTGAGGCCGTTCTCGTCGGCGGAGACAAGCACGCCCTTGCGGAGGCGCTGACCGGCAAGCAGGCGCACGCTCTCGGCGCCTTGGAGCTGCTCAGCCATACCGACGACGCCATAGCACGTCATCGCGGCATAACCGGCAATATCGGCAATAACGTCGTTCGAGACGCTCAGGCTGCCGTTAATGGTCTCAGACACAAGAATCTCCTTATCTGGTGCTCGCGGCACCATGTCGTGGGAGCAATCATTGAAATATTCTACAACGACCGCGCCATGTTGAGGTGGTGGGTCGCGGGATTACATCCTCGACACGAAATGTTGATATGGCAACGTTCGAGTCAAGTGGTCGCGGCATGAAAAAACCCGCCGCATAAGCGACGGGTTTTACAACCTGGCTCCCCGGGTAGGACTCGAACCTACAACAGCGCGGTTAACAGCCGCGTGCTCTACCATTGAGCTACCGAGGAATAGGTGCGTGCTCTCAAGCAACGAAGTTAATTATACGGACGAATCAGCTCAGGGCAAGAACTTTTTTGAGAATTTTTCCGACCTAGTCATTGGGGACGTTCTTAAACGACTAGTCATTCAAGAACGTCCCCAATGACTACATGAAAGCGCCCCCAAGCGGATGTGCTTGAGGGCGCTTCTTGCTTGCGAGGTTATGACTCGATGTAGTCCTTGAGCTTGCTCGAACGGCTCGGGTGGCGGAGCTTAGCCAGAGTCTTGGACTCAATCTGGCGGATGCGCTCGCGCGTGACGCCAAACTCGCGGCCGACTTCCTCGAGCGTGCGAGGATGACCGTCAACAAGGCCAAAGCGCAGCTCGATAACCTTGCGTTCACGATCGGCAAGCGAATCGAGCACCTGGGTGAGCTGCTCCTGCAGCATGGAGAAGCTGGCGGCATCGGGCGGAACGATGGCCTGGGAGTCCTCAATGAAGTCGCCCAGCTGGGAATCCTCTTCCTCGCCGATGGGGGTCTCGAGCGACACGGGCTCCTGCGAAATCTTCTGGATCTCGCGGACGCGGTCGGCGCTCATGTCCATCTCGGCACCGATCTCCTCGGGGGTCGGGTCGCGACCCAGGTCCTGGAGAAGCTGGCGCTGCACGCGAACAAGCTTATTGATGGTCTCGACCATGTGCACGGGAATACGGATGGTTCGGGCCTGGTCGGCGATAGCGCGCGTGATGGCCTGACGGATCCACCACGTGGCGTACGTGGAGAACTTAAAACCCTTCTGGTAGTCGAACTTCTCGACGGCGCGAATCAGACCGAGGTTGCCCTCCTGGATCAGGTCAAGGAACAGCATGCCGCGGCCGACATAGCGCTTGGCGATGGAGACGACCAGACGCAGGTTTGCACTGATGAGTGCCTGCTTGGCTTCGAGGCCAACGTTCTCAATGCGCGTAAGACGACGCATCTCGGAACGCGTGAGCTCGAGCTCGCCTGCCTCGGCAGCCTCGAGCTTCTCGGTGGCCTCGAGACCGGCCTCGATCTTCATGGCCAGATCGACCTCTTCGGAGGCGGTCAGCAGGTCGACCTTGCCGATCTCCTTGAGGTACATACGAACCGGATCGCCGGTCAGCATCACCGTGGAGGCATCGATACCACGCACGCGAGAGCGTGAACGGGACGTGCGCACGGTGCGCTTCTTCTTGCTCTTGGAAGAACCCATCTCGGCGTCGGCCTGACGGGCCATCTTAAGCTCGTGATCGTCGAGCGAGCCGGAATCGTGCTCGTCGTCGTCATCGAAATCGTCGGTATCGGTATCGTTATCGTCATCGTCGACGTCCATGGGGGCGTCGTCGTTACCGCTCGCGGAGATAATCTGGATGCCGCTGTTGCGCAGCGCGGAATACACCGCGGTGAGCTGCTCGTCAGAAACATCGATATCCTTCAGGGCGACCTGAATCTCGTCCTCGGTTACCGAAGTCCTGTTTGAGCCGTTGCCCATGAGCTTTGCAACGTAGGATTCCAGCCCAGTACCCGTGCTCTCAGTCTTTTTTGGCACAGATTCTCCCTTCATAGTCCACAGGACTCAATACTTTAGCACACACATTGACGTCTATACCCAAAAAGAGGACTGGATATAGGCGAGAATACGCTGGTTGACCACAACATCTAGGCTTGTTCGGTGCCTGCGGCCTCCAGGCCGATCAAACGGAACGGGTCCGCCACGCCGCCGATCGACTTTTGCAGTTCGCGCTGACGCTGCGAATCCTGCGCGGCCTGCACGGTCAGCGCACGACGGGCCTCATCATCGAGCGAACGGTCCCGGCGCAGCTTGGCCTGTGCGGCACGCATGCGACGCTTGATGGTGTAGAGCTCGAGCGTATCGAGCATAAACACGATGTTCGTCTCGGTGGGGTGCTTGCTCGTCGCCGAGATGCGCCCGGCACTCACAAGCGTTGCCGCCTCGGGACACACCGAGCGTGCCGCATCCATGCAGGCTGCAGGATCGGTTCCCGGCGGCGTTGCCAGAACGGCCCATGCGATGGACTCGTGACGCGGGTCAACCCACTCGATGGAGCAGATGCGGTCGGCATACGTGCGGAACAGGTCGGGGTAGCTAGTAAGCATCGTCAACAGCTCGCGCTCCCCTGCCAAGGACTTGCGTTCCAAATCGGTCAGGACCATAGGGGCCGAGGCGTCTGCTGGGCCATCGGCGGACACAGCGCCCATACCATCAGGCACATCGATCGGCGGCAGGTCGTCGACGACCTCCACTGGTGCAGCGCCACAGGCATCGAGCGGGACGTAGTCGTACGGTTCTTCCTCGACCGGCGCCGCTACGGCCGGAGTCGCGCCCGATGCCCAAGCACCACGAGATGTCCCCTGCGAACCAGACGACCGACCGCCCGCGCTACCAGATCGCTCAGCCTGCGCCCGCTGGCGTTCATAGTTCTGTTCGCGGCGGCGCTCCGCATCCTCGCGCTTGGCGACGTCGCGAAACACGCGGCCCGAGCTCGCGCGCACGGTCTCCAGATCCAAACCCAACAGATCGGCAATCTGGATAAAGTACGTGTCGATCATATAGCTGTCGCGCAACGGATAGATGAGCGTGAGAGCGTCCTCCAGCGCCTTGGCGCGACCGCCCGGCGTGGTGATGTCGCTCGACTCCTGCAGCGAACGGTAGACAAAGTCCATAAGCGGCTCGGCAGCGTCGATGCGTTTCTGCAGCTCCTCTCCGCCATGCGCCGCGATGAACTCCATGGGGTCGTTGCCGTCGGGGAGCACCACGCAGCGCAGGTCCATCGAATCCTGCTCGATGAACTGAATCGCACGGCGAGCGGCCTTCTGGCCCGCGGCGTCTCCGTCAAACATATAGACGATGCGCTTGGCAAAGCGGGTGAGCGTCTTGACGTGATGCTCCGTGAGCGCGGTGCCCAGCGTGGCGACGACGTTTTTAATCCCCGCCTCCCAGCAGGCGATGCAGTCGGTATAGCCCTCCACCACAATGGCGGTATCCTGCGCGACGATAAACTCCTTGGCCCAATTAAAGCCGTAGAGGTTTCGCTTTTTATGAAACACGCTCGTCTCGGCGGTATTGAGGTACTTGGGCTGGCCGTCACCCATGATGCGACCGCCAAAGGCAATGTTGTGGCCCTGCTCGTCAAAGATGGGAAACATCACGCGGTCGTAGAAGCGGTCGGCGAGCTGCCCGCGCCCGCGGCTCACGGCAACGTTGGCATCGATCATCTCCTGCGGAGTAAAACCCGCCTGAGACAGGTGCGACACCAGCGCGTTGCGGCCCGGCGCAAAGCCCAGGCAGTAGCGGCGGCAGACGTCGCCACCCATGCCGCGGCTGGCAAAGTACTCACGCGGACGGCCGTCCTTACCACGCATAAGCATGGTGTGGTAGAACTGGGCGGTCTCGGCGCACAGATCGTAGATGCGGGCACGCTTGGTACCGCGCTCGCGGCGGTCTCCGGTGTCATGCAGCTCAATACCCGCGCGATCGGCCAAATAACGGATTGACTCGGGAAAGCTCAGGTTCTCGCGCTTCATGATATAGGTGAAGACGTCGCCACCCTCACCGCAACCAAAGCAATGCCACACCTGCGTGGAAGGGATAATGTGGAATGACGGCGTCTTTTCGCCATGGAAGGGGCAGCAACCCCAAAACTCGTGACCGCGGGGCTTGAGCTCAACCGTTTCCTGCACGATGGCGACTAAGTCGGACGCAGCGCGTACCTGGTCTTTTTCCTCATCGCTAATCACGGATGCTCACCCCCTGCTCACCCAAGTTGTGACGAATGTCCTCGATATTACCCTCGACGATCGCAATCAACTCATCCAGCGAATCGAACACACGCGAGGGACGTAGCCAGCGCGTAAACGCCAGCGAAACGGAAGCGCCATAGAGGTCGCCCGTATAACCAATTAAATTAGCCTCAAGATGCGCAGATGCCGCATCGTCGGCATACGTCGGCGGCAGTCCGACGTTCACAGCAGCAGGCCACACGGTGTCATCGACGAGCACCAGACCCTCATACACGCCATCGGCAGGCACCTGAATGCCGTCGGGAACTTGCAGGTTTGCCGTGGGAAAGCCCATGCCAGAACCCTCGTGACGGCCGCGAATAACACCGCCGCGCACCATATACGGGCGGCCGAGCAACTCAGCAGCCAGCTCCACATGGCCCTGTCCCAGCTCATGACGAATGCGGGTGGCGCAAATGGCCTCACCGCCCTCGCAAAGCAGGTCGTGACCATACACGTCAACGCCGTGCTCGGAACCCCAGGCGCGCATCTCGGCAACACCAGAAGCACCGCCACGACCCAGTCTAAAGTCACTGCCAACGCGAATCGAACGAATGTCAACCACGCGCGACAGCAGCGCAAGAAAACCAACATGGTCGAGTGCCGCAACCTCTGGCGTAAAGGGAACGGCCACCACCGCATCGACCCCGGTCTGAGCCAAGGCATGCAGACGGTCGGCCGTCGTCATCAATTTTTGAGCGGGCGAAGGGCTCACCACGACGTCCGGGTCGGGATCGAAGGTGACCACGACCGCCTTGCAACCATGGGCGCGGGCATCACGGACAAGCGCTGCAATGAGCTCCTGGTGTCCACGGTGCACGCCATCGAACACGCCGATGGCGATGGAGGCAGCACCCAAGTGCTCGCACTCATCAAATGTATCGGCAGTAACGATGCGAGCCTCGTCCGACTCGCCCGCGAAAAAGATACGCGCGAGCTCGCGAGCGGACAACATCATCGAACACCGCCGATTGCCTGCGGAAAAACGTGCTCCATGACAAAGCGGCCACCCTCAATGCGGGCGAGCGCCTTGAGTCCCCCATCGAGCACCAACGCAAACGGCGCCTTCGAGGCATCGAAATCGGAAAGCGCACGCTCAACGGGAATGCGTCGGCCGCAGAGCAGGTCGTCGGCAAGATTGCCCGGCAAGTCAACACGTGTAGCGCCCAGGGCCGCAATGGGATCCAGGGCAAAGCCAGCCGCGGACTCGGGAGAAAGCTCCTCGACCACATGACAGGCGCCAATGGAAACAACACCGGAGGCCGTGCGGCGCAGCGCGGAAATGTGCGCGGCGCTCTCACAGGCGCGGCCCAGGTCGCGAGCGAGCGCTCGGATATAGGTGCCCTTGCTCACCGAGAACGCCACGGTCCACACACACGAATCACCCTCGCCGCCCACAGCAATCAGATCGGCGGCATAGACCTCGACGGGGCGCGGAGGTAGGTCCACCGCATTGCCCTCGCGAGCAGACTTGTAGGCGCGAACGCCATTGACCGAGATAGCCGAAAACGCCGGCGGCACCTGCATCTGCGGACCCAACATGGCGGCCAAGTGCTCACGGGCATAGGCAGGATCGCGGAGCTCGTTGGCAACAGCCACCGTGCGGACCGCCTCGCCCTCCGCATCATCGGTATTGGTCTCGGCACCAAACGAGATGTCGGCGACGTAGCTTTTGGTATCGAGCGTGAGCATACCCAGCAGACGGGTGGCCTGGCCCACGCCCACCACCATGACACCCGAAGCCATGGGGTCGAGCGTGCCGGCATGGCCGACGCGCCGCTCATGGAGGGCGCGCCGGCATTGCGAGACCACATCGTGGGACGTGCAGCCCACTGGCTTATCGACGGCGAGCAGCATATTCAATTGAGAAGGCGTACGACGAGCCATGTACCATCCAAAAAGTTAAAGCTCGACGGTCACCGAAGCGGGATCCTCCCCTACCAGCTCGGCGAGCATGGGAAGTGCCACGGTGAGCGTCTCGAGAATCGATCCGTTGTTGGAGAAACCGGCGGCAGCGGGATGTCCGCCTCCGCCAAAGGAAGCAGCGATCTCGGACACGTTGAGGTCGCCCTTGGAGCGCAGGTTGCCGCGCACCTTGGTATCGCCCTCAATGCCCTTCAGGAACAGGCAGACCTCGACGCCCATCACCGAGCGCACCACGTCAACCAGGCCGTCGCACTCATCCGAGGTGACACCGCAAGCCTCAAGGTCGCTCTGGTACGCGTAGCTATACGCGACGCGCCCGTGGGCCACCGTCTTGATGCGGCCCATAACGATGGACTTGAGGTGCAAAAACTCAACGCGCATGCTCTGATATACCTCGAGTGCCACACGCGCCGGATCGGCACCGTGGGCAACCAGACGCGAGGCCGCATGGAACGCAGCGGCATCGGCGTTTTGGTACTGAAAACGGCCGGTATCGGTAACCAAGCCGCACAGCAGGCAGGTCGCAACGTCATCACGTGCGACAATGCCACAATTGTCCAAGAAGCGGTCGATGATCATCGCGCAGGCTGCGGCTTCGACGCGCCTCAGGCTCAGCTCGGCAAACTCCTCGCGCGCCGGATGGTGATCGAAGCACACCACATGCTTGGAGCGACGAAGCACCTCGGCGGAATTATTGAGACGCTCGACGACCGGTACGTCCACCGAGATGAACAGGTCCGGATTGCCGGTGTACGCAGATGCCGGAACCAGGCGATCGGAGCCTTCCATAAAGCGGTAGATACGCGGAACCGGGTCATCGTCTGCCAGCAGCAGCGCAATGTCCTTGTTGGGGAAAAACTTCATAAGCGAGAGACCCAGACCCAACACGGAGCCCAAGGCATCGCCATCGGGAGAAGTATGTCCCGAAATCGCAATGGAGGACGCGCACTCGATGAGCTCGAGGATGCGTCGCTGAATATCTGCAGACTCGCACGAGGCGAGGTCGGCGGAATTAGTCATCTAAAGCTGCCTCCTGGGCGGCATCCGCTATCGGATAGCCGTCCTCGTCCTTTTCGATCGCAAGCGTGGCGGGAACGTTTTCCAGCGCACGCGTGATGCGCTCGGCCTCATCGGTCGAGCGATCGATGCGAAAATCGAGCTCGGGCGTAACACGCCAATCGAGCGAGCGAGCCAACAGGCTGCGAATACGGCCCTTAGCGCTGGCGAGCGCCTCCATGACCTCGTCGTAGCGGCTCGCATCGCACGACACGTACACACGCGCGAACGAACGGTCCACCGCGACCTCGACCGCGGTCAAAGTAACCAGGTCGAGACGCGGATCGGAAACTTCAAAGAGCAGGATATAACCGAGCTTCTCGCGAAGCTGCTCGCCCAGACGGCGGGTTGCCTGCGTTTGCTTCATAGCGCTACCCCCTACTCGGTACGGGCAACCTGGTCGATACGGTAACCCTCGATCTGGTCGCCGGGCTTGATGTCCTGGAAGTTCTCCAGGCCAATGCCGCCCTCGGAACCGCTCTTGAGGCTCTTGGCCTCGTCCTTGTAGTGGCGCATCGAGGCGATCTTGCCGTTGAAGACCACGATACCGTCGCGCACCAGGCGCACGGAATCGGTCGCGGCGATCTCGCCCTCTTCGACGCGGACACCGGCGGCGATACCGACTTTGGGCACCTTGAAGGTGTCCAGGACGGTCGCGGTACCCGTGGCGACCTCGACCTCGGTGGGCTTGAGCATGCCGATACGGGCGGCGTCGAGCTCCTCGAGGCACTTGTAGATGACGTCGTAGCAACGAATCTCGACGCCCTCGCGCTCGGCGGCGGAGCGGGCCTTACCGTCGGGACGGACGCCAAAGCCGATGATGATGGCGTTGGAGGCGTCGGCCAGGACGACGTCGGTCTCGTTGATGGCGCCAACGGCGGAGTGGATCGTGTTGATGCGGACCTCGGACTGATCCATCTTGTCGAGCGAGTCCTGAAGGGCCTCGATGGAACCCTGGACGTCGGCCTTGATGATCAGGTTGAGCTCCTTGACCTCGGCGTCGGCGATGGTCTCGAAGAGGTTCTCGAGCGTGACGTGCTTGACGCGGCTCTGCTCCTCGATACGGGCCTTGAGCGAACGCTCGTCGGCAAGGGCGCGAGCCTCGCGCTCGTCCTCGAACACGCGGAACTCGTCACCGGCGTTGGGCACGGACTGCAGGCCCAGGATCTCGACGGCGTCGGAAGGACCGGCCTCGGTGACGGCGCGGCCCTTGGGGTCGAGCATGGCGCGGACGCGGCCGTAGGTAAGGCCGGCGACCAGCGTATCGCCCACGTGCAGGGTACCGCGGGTCACGAGCACGGTAGCGACCGAGCCGCGGCCCTTGTCGAGCTTGGCCTCGAGGACGTTGCCGGAGGCAAAGGTGTCCGGGTTGGCCTTGAGCTCGAGCACGTCGGCCTGGAGCAGCACGGTCTCCAGAAGGTCGTCGATACCGATCTTCTGCTTGGCCGAGATGTTGACGAACATGTTCTGTCCGCCCCACTCCTCGGGGATGACGCCGTACTCGGTGAGCTCCTGACGCACACGGTCGGGGTTTGCGCCGGGCTTATCGATCTTGTTGACGGCGACGACGATGGGTACGCCGGCAGCCTTGGCGTGGTTGATCGACTCGACCGTCTGGGGCATGACGCCGTCGTCGGCGGCGACGATCAGAATGACGATGTCGGTCACCTTGGCGCCACGGGCACGCATAGCCGTAAAGGTAGCGTGACCCGGGGTATCGATGAAGGTGATCTTGCGGTCGTTAATCATGACCTGCGAAGCACCGATGGCCTGCGTAATGCCGCCCGCCTCGCCGGCAGCAACGCCGGTGTGACGGATGGCGTCGAGCAGCGACGTCTTACCGTGGTCGACGTGGCCCATGACGGTGACGACCGGTGCGCGCGGCTTAAGGTCGGCGGGATCGTCGTAGAACGAGAAGGTGTTCTCCTCCTCGGGGGTGATGATCTTGATCTGACGGCCCAAGTCGTCGGCAACGAGCTCGACGAGGTCGTCGGACATGGACTGCGTCATGGTGAGCGGCGTGCCCAGCAGGAACAGGCGCTTGATGATGTCGTTGGCCGGAACGTCGAGCGCCTCGGCAAGCTCCTGGACGGTAACGCCCTGGGAGACCTTGATGGCATCGAGCTCCTCGGGGTTCACGCCCTGGGCCAATGCCTCCTCTATCTTGCGCTCCTCCTGAGCCTTGGCAGCCTCGCGCTCGCGCTTCTCCTTGCGCTTCTTGCGACGACCGGTGGACTCGCGAGAGGCCTCCTCGACGGCGGCACGAGCCTCCTCGAGCACCTTCTCGCGGCTGTACTCCTCGGCCTCGCGAGCCATGCGGCTGTAGTGGTCCTCTTCGTTGTTGTGACCGCCCTTGCGCTTCTTGCCCTTGCCCTGCTTATCGGGGTTGGGAAAGTCCATGCCGGCAGCGACGTTGTTGCTAGCGTTGGTGCGATGGCGGTGCGGACGGCTCTCGGAGGCGTTGCGCTCGGAGTTGTTGTCGGAAGCGTTGCGATCGTTACGACGGCCACCGCGGCGGTCGCTGTTGCCGCCACGACGGTTACCGCGCTCGGAGGCGCGCTCAGCCTTGGCCTTGTCCTCGGCGTCCTTCTTCTCCTTGAGCACGGTCTCCTGTGCGGCGATCTGGTCGAGCAGCGAACGGAAGCGCGAACCGGAGTCGGAAGCGGGAACGGCGCGGCGCTGAGCCTCGCGGGCAGCCTCCTCCTTCTCGCGGGCAAGGCGCTCCTGCTCGGCCTTCTTCTTGGCCTCGGCCTCGGCGCGGGCGGCTTCCTCGGCAGCCTGGGCTGCGGCAAACTGGCGGCGCTCCTCCTCGCGTGCCTTCTCGGCGGCGATGCGCTCGCGCTCGGCCTCGGCGGCGCGAGCGGCCTCCTCGGCGGCAGCTGCCTGCTCCTCGGCCTGCTTGGCGGCCTCGACTTCCTGAGCGCGGGCCTCGATCACCGAGGCGAGCTGCTTGCGGACCATGGCAACGTAGGCATCCTCCAAGGTGGAGGAAGCGGACTTAGCGGGAATCTTCATATCGGCGAGATGACCCATCAGTTCCTTGGAGGTCATGCCGAACTCTTTGGCCAGGGTGGACACACGGACTTTTGCCATATGACTTCACCTACCCTTTCTGGCACCTTGGGTGCCTAGAGACTGAACGAGCGTGGGAGACGCGCGGGGACCCGCCCGGCGCGACCGCGCGCTAGATCAGGTCCTCCGCATCATCGAAGGCGTCGGTGTCGTGGACACCGCAGAAACGGGAGCCGGGACGAGCCTGGTTGCGGCACTGGATGCCGTCCTCGGACACGTACTCGCAGCGACGGACGTCCTCGTCCTCCTCGTCACCGATCAGGTCGGCGGCGGGCTCCTCGTGAACGGGAACGTTCTTAAGGATGTCGGCGGCAAGCGTCTCGGACTTGATGTCAATGTGCCAGCCGGTCAGGCGCGCGGCGAGTCGGGCGTTCTGGCCCTCCTTGCCGATGGCGAGCGAAAGCTGGTCGTCAGGCACGATGACGCCGGCGTAGGCCTTCTCCTCGTCAATGAGGACGCGGGTGACCTTAGCGGGCGACAGGGCGTTAGCGACGTAGACGGCAGGATCGGCATCCCACAGGATGACGTCGACGCGCTCGCCGCGAAGCTCGCCCACGACAGCGCGAACACGGCTGCCCTTGGGGCCGACGCAGGCGCCCACGGGATCCAGACGGTCGTCGAGCGAGTGGACGGCGACCTTGGAGCGCTGGCCGGGCTCGCGGGCGATCGACTTGATCTGGACAGTGCCCTCATAGATCTCGGGCACCTCCTGCTCAAACAAACGACGCATGAGCTCGGGGTGGGTACGGGAGATAACAATCGGCGGACGGCTGTGCTCGCCACGAACTGGCTGCAGGTTGGAGTTGGGGTCGCGAACGTCGATGATCACGGCCTTGATGTGCTGGTTGTGCAGGTAGCGCTCGCCCATCGGGCGCTCGTTGCGCTCGTTCTCGTAACGGCGCTGGTCGAAGTGCGGCAGCTCGGCCTCGACGCCCTCGCGGATCTTGACGATCGTGAAGTCGGGCGTGGACTGCAACACGGTGCCGCTGATGAGGTCACCGATACGGCCGGAGAACTCCTCGTAGATCTGCTCGCGGGCGGAGTTACGCACGATGGCGTTGATCTCGGCCTTCGCGTGCTGGGCAGCGATGCGGCTCGTGTTCTTGGGGGTGACGTCGATCTCCTCGAACTCGGTGAAGTTGCCCTCCTCGTCCATGGAATCGTCGATCGGCTCCAGGCGGTAGACGTAGATCTTGCCGGTGGTGCGGTCGATGGTCACCTTGGCGCCCCACTCAAGATGCAGGATCTCGGCATAGCTCTTGGCGAGCGACTGCTCCAGGCGGTCGATCAGGTAGAGCTGGTCGATGTGCTTCTCCTGGCAAAGCTCCATCAGGGCGGACATCATGTCGGATGCTGCCATCTTACTTTCCTTCCTTCGCGGGCTTGAAGTCGTAGGTGGGCTTCAACTTGCACTTTTTAACATCAGAGAAATCGAGGGTAACGGACTCGCCGTCCTCGAGCTCGAGGGTCACGTTCGTCTCGGTGGCGGCGGCAATCTTGCCGGCGTACTTGCGACGGCCCTCAGTGGCGGTGGAGGTGAGCTCGCAGTTCTCGCCCACAAAGCGGGCAAAGTCACTCGGGCGGCGCAGCGGGCGCGCCATACCCGGGCTCGACACCTCGAGCGTATAACTCGAAGAGATGGGGTCGAGCTCCTCAATCACACCGCCGACCCACTTGGTGTTGGCCGTGACGTCGTTGAGCGAAAGGCTCTGACCCTCGGCACCCTCGATACGTACGCGCACGCAGGGGGCCTTGGTGGCACCCACGAGCTCGACGTCGACGATGTCGACATCGTGCTGGGGAGCGACGGCCTCGAGCGCGTCGATGATCGCCTGCTCGGTCTTGGTCTTGACCATTGCGGCACCTCCATCAATACAAAAAAGAAGCGGGGCCGAAACCCCACTTCTTTCAATTACAACTTCATTTGCAAGCAAACTATACCAATAGCTGCGGAAACGTGCAAGCACAGTACGAATCTGCAGGTCAGCGTGCGCACAGCTTCTCCACAAGAAATGGATAAATGGGCGTTGTCGCAAGTATCCATAACCAAAGCGAGGGGCGACTCCCTGCGGAAACGCCCCTCGCTTTTCATGTCAGCTATGCGCGCAGTGCTTACTTGACCACCAGGTTGACCAGCTTGCCGGGCACGCAGATGGCCTTGACGACCGTCTTGCCCTCGAGCCACTTGGCGACGGCGGACTCGGCGGCAGCCTGCATATCCTCATTGGAGGCATCGCGGGCAACGTCGACGCGGCCGCGGACCTTGCCGAGCACCTGGACCACGATCTGCACCGTGTCCTCAACGGACTCGGCCAGGTCGAACTCGGGCCAGGCGGCGGTGTAGGCGTTGCCCTCGCAGCCGAGGGCCTCGTGCCACAGCTCGTCGGCCCAGAACGGGCAGATGGGGGCAAGGACGCTCACGATATCCTTAGCCACGCCGTAGCACAGCGCCTTGTCGCGGGCGGCACCCTCGGTGGCGTTGAGGTAGGCGCTCGCGGCGTTGACGAGCTCCATGACGGCCGAGATCGCGGTGTTGAACTGGCCGCGATCGAAGTCCTCGGTGCACTTGGCAATGGTGCGGTGACGCTCGCGATAGAGCTTCATCGCAACCTCGTCGAGCGAGGACTTGTCGAAGGCAACGTTGGCGTCGCCGGACTGGACGAGCTGCCAAACGATACGCCAGGCGCGCTTGATGAAGCGGTTAGCGCCCTCGACGGCCTTGGGATCCCAGTCGAAGTCCTTCTCGGGCGGAGCGATAAACAGGATCGCCAGACGCATGGTGTCGGCGCCGTAGGGCTCGATGACCGAGCTCGGAGGCACGACGTTGCCCTTAGACTTGGACATGGTGTCACCGTTCTCGTCCTTGACCATGCCCTGGCACAGCAGGTTGGTGAAGGGCTCGTCCACGCTCAGCAGGCCCAGGTCGCGCAGGGCCTTGGTAAAGAAGCGACTGTAGAGCAGGTGCAGAATGGCATGCTCGATGCCGCCGATGTAGTTATCGACGGGCATCCATCGGTCGGCGGCCTCTCGGGAGAAAGGCAGCTCCGTGTTGTGCGGGTCGGTATAGCGCAGGTAATACCAGCTGGAGCAGGTGAAGGTGTCCATGGTATCGGTCTCGCGTTTGGCCGGGCGGCCGCAGACCGGGCAGGTGGTCTCGTAGAACTCCTTACACTCGGCGAGGGTTTCGCCGGCGCCCAGGTCCAGGTTCTCGGGCAGCGTCACCGGCAGCTGATCCTCGGGCACGGGCACGATGCCGCAGTGCTCGCAGTGGATGGCCGGGATGGGGTTGCCCCAATAGCGCTGGCGGGAAATGAGCCAGTCGCGCAGACGGAACTCGACCTTGCGACGACCGCAGCCCATGGCCTCGAGGTCGGCCACGATCGCAGCCTCGCCCTCGGAGTGCTTGCCGCCGCGCATGCCGGTGTACTTGCCGGACTGGACGAGCGTGCCCTCGGCAGCGTGAGCGCAATCCCAGTCGACGGTCTCGGCATGGAAGGTATCGATGGTCTCACCGCTGGCCTCGACGGCAGCGCGATCGTCATCGTCCAGGATGATCGGCACGATCGGCAGGTCGTACTTGCGGGCAAACTCAAAGTCGCGCTGGTCGCCACAGGGAACGGCCATGACGGCGCCGGTGCCGTAGTCGGCCACGACATAATCGGCAACCCACACGGGGACCTTCTCGCCGTTGACGGGGTTCACCACGTAGCGGCCGGTAAAGGCACCGTGCTTCTCGAGGGTGCCCTGGGCACGCTCGACGGCAGAGATATGCTTGGAGTCCTCGACAATCTTGGTCACGGCCTCCTCGTACTCCGTGCCCTCGACGAGCTCGTGCAGACGCGCGTACTCGGGAGCCAAGACAAAGAAGGAGACACCGAAGAGCGTGTCGGCTCGCGTGGTGAAGACGGTGATCTTGCCCTCGTCGCCCTCGATGGGCTCGCCATCCTTGTCGCACAGGGTAAAGTCGACCTCGGCGCCCTCGGAGCGGCCGATCCAGTTGGCCTGCATCTGCTTGACGCGCTCGGGCCAGCCGGGGAGCTTCTCCAGATCGTCGAGCAGCTCTTGGGAGTACTCAGTGATCTTGAAGTACCACTGCTCAAGGTCGCGCTTCTCAGGCTCGGTGCCGCAGCGCCAGCACTTACCCTCGGTGACCTGTTCGTTGGCCAGAACGGTCTTACAAGTGGGACACCAGTTGACCGGGTTCTTCTTGCGGTAGACCAGGCCCTTTTCCCACAACTTCTCAAAGATCCACTGACCCCAGCGGTAGTAGTCGGGGCTGCAGGTCTTGACCATGCGATCCAGATCGTAGGAGAAGCCCATGCGCTTCATCGTGGCGAGCGCCTGGTCCATGTTCTTATACGTCCAGGCGGCAGCCTGCGTGTTGTGCTTGATGGCGGCGTTCTCGGCAGGCAGGCCAAAGGCGTCAAAGCCGATGGGATGCAGCACGTCATAGCCGCGCATGCGGGCCTGACGGGCCATGGCATCGCCGATGGTATAGTTGCGCGCGTGGCCCATGTGCAGGTCGCCCGACGGATACGGGAACATCTCGAGCACGTACTTCTTGGGCTTGCTGTCGTCGGTGTCGACAGCAAAGAGGTTGGAGTCCTCCCAGGCCTTCATCCACCGGGACTCGATGGCCTGCGCGTCGTAAACAGGAATCTCGTCCTTATGATCTGTGCAATCGCACATATCAGCTCCTTTGTTATCTCGGTTGGGGCGGGGCGTTCTTACCTTTGCTCGCTGCTGCGGACAGTCCTGCTCGCACGAAGAGCACATTAAGTGCTCTTCGGCTCGTGCGGAACTTGCAGCGAGCAAAGGTAAGAACGCCCCGCCACATCGTTAACTCGCATGATGATAGCAAATACAACAAGCGAGATGCCTGCGACTTGCAGGCATCTCGCTTTATCTAAATAACGTGGTTGGGAATCAACCTTTGTCTGAAACTCGTTCTAGCACGAACGGGTTTTCCAGGTGCCGCAGATTGCCGTGAAAGAGGAGCGTCGCGTACTTTGGTACGCGAGCGACGATTTGAACGGCAAGGTGCGGTGCTTGGGAAAGCCGCTTAGCGGTAGCTGACGCTTTGCTGGGAGTCCTTCACGACAACGTCGTGGGCGCCGCCTTCGACGATGGAGGTGGAGCTGACCAGCGTTAGGCGTGCCTTTTCCTGGAGCTCGGGGATCGAGAGGGCGCCGCAGTTGCACATCGTGGACTTAACCTTGTAGAGCGTGCCGCCCACGCCGTCCTTGAGGGATCCGGCGTACGGGACGTAGGAGTCGACGCCCTCGACGAAGCTGAGCTTCGCGGCGCCGCCCAGGTCGTAGCGCTGCCAATTGCGAGCACGCGCAGAACCCTCGCCCCAGTACTCCTTCATGTACTGGCCGTTGACGTTGACGCGCTCAGTCGGGCTCTCGTCAAAGCGGGCGAAGTAACGGCCCAGCATCATAAAGTCGGCACCCATGGCAAGGGCAAGCGTCATGTGGTAGTCGTAGACGATACCGCCGTCGGAGCACACGGGCACGTAGACGCCGGTCTCCTCGTAGTACTCGTCACGGGCGCGGCAGACGTCGATCAGCGCGGTGGCCTGGCCACGACCGATGCCCTTGGTCTCGCGGGTGATGCAGATGGAACCACCGCCGATACCGACCTTGATGAAGTCGGCACCGCAGTCGGCCAGGAAGCGGAAGCCCTCGGCGTCGACAACGTTACCGGCACCGACCTTGACGTCCTCGCCGTAGTTGGCGCGGATCCACTCGATGGTGCGCTTCTGCCACTCGCTGAAGCCCTCGGAGGAGTCGATGCACAGGACATCGGCACCGGCCTCGATGAGCAGCGGCACGCGCTCGGCATAGTCGCGGGTGTTGATACCGGCGCCGACCATGTAGCGCTTGTCGTTATCGAGCAGCTCGTTGGGGTTAGTCTTGTGACTGTCGTAGTCCTTGCGGAACACAATGCCCATGAGGTGATCGTTATCGTCGACGATGGGCAGGGCGTTGAGCTTGTTGTCCCAGATAACGTCGTTGGCAACCTTGAGGCTGATGTTCTTGTCACCCACGATGAGCTGCTCACGCGGGGTCATGAACTCGGAGACCTTCGTCTGGTGGTCATCGCGGCTGGGGCGATAGTCACGGCTGGTGACGATGCCCAGGAGCTTACCCTTGGGAGTGCCGTCGTCGGTAACCGGCATGGTGGAGTGACCGGTCTTCTCCTTGAGCTCGATGACCTGCTCCATGGTCATGTCGGGGGTCAGCGTGGAATCGGACTGAACGAAACCGGCCTTGTGATCCTTGACGGCCTTGACCATAGCGGCCTCGGACTCGGCGCTCTGGGAACCGTAAATGAAGGACAGGCCGCCCTCGGTAGCGAGCGCGACACCCATGTCGACGCCCGAGACGGACTGCATGATGGCGGAAACCATGGGGATGTTCAGGGTGATTGCCGGCTTCTCACCGCGCTTAAAGCGGGTTAGCGGCGTCTTAAGAGAGACGTTGTTGGGGATGCACTGCGAGGACGAGTAACCAGGGACCAGCAGATACTCCGAAAACGTGTGGGACTCACCGGGAAAGAACGTAGCCATGTTTCTCCTTTTTCCATGCGACCGGTCGGCTGCAGGCCTCGTAGGACCCAGCCCAACCTTGGGCGCCCAATACTGGGGAAGTATCTTAACGCACTTTGACTGCTACAATGCATGATTTAAGAAGAGCACACGAGGGTTTGACGCAGGCTTTGCGTTTGCCCAGCAAACACTTTAGCGGGGAGACGTGGAGCGTATGGAGTACAAGACGACGGCAAAGTTGGTCATTCAAGCGTGCGACAAAGATCTGCCGGGCGTGTTTGGACACGGCTGCGTCTTGCTGCTGCAGGGTATCGCCCGCGAGCACTCGCTCAACCGCGCCGCCAAGAGCATGGGCATGGCGTATTCCAAGGCCTGGCGCATCGTGAACGAGGCCGAAGGTCAGCTGGGCTGCAAACTCATCGAGCGCGACGGCGCCCGCGGATCCACCCTCACCCCCGCCGGCGAGCGAGCCATAGCGGTCTACGAGGAGCTGCAGGCAGAGATCAACAACGTCATCGCCACCAAAGCAAGCGACCTCATCGCAAGCATTAAAGAGTAGCTAGTTTACGAAGGGCATTGTCTAGGGCGGACGCTACGACCAGGGGGTTGTCGGTGCCGGCGAAGAGGCGGATGGTGCTCCCCTGCTTGCCGCGCGTGGCCGAGAGGCGCGTCGTTGCGCCGCCGGCGGGCGATGTACGAAACTCCCCCGGCAAAGCATCGAAGAAATCACCCGCACTGCGCTCGATAAGGTCAAACTCAACTGCCGGGCCAAAGCCGTGCTCGAGGATTCCTGTCGCAACCGCATGGTCGGGATGCGAGCTCAGTCCGGGATAGCGCACGTTGCACACCATCTCGTTGGCGGCCAGATACTCGGCCAGCGCACGGGCGCGGTCGAAATGCGCCTGCATACGGACGTCGAGCGAGTCCAGTCCCCGCTCCAGCACACCGGCCTCGTCAGCAGTCAATTCAAACTTGGCCAAGCCACAGCCCTCAAGCAGGGTATGCGCGCACTCGGCCGCGGCATCCACACGATGGCGCTTGAGCTGCGAGCGCGCGACCGATACGGCAACCAACTTGCGCGGAGCATCACCGGCGCATACGCGATCGAGCGCCTCGAGCGACAGCGCAGAACCCAGCCGCAGCGAATCGCAGCCAAAAGCTGACGCCACGGTGTTGTCCACAACCAGCAGCGCATGGGCCTCACGCGCCGCCCGACCCAGCGCACGAAGATCGGGCACGCGCAGTCCAAACCCGCCAATGGAGTTGACGAACCACCACAGGTGCGGCCCCTCGGCATCAAACGAAGCATCAAAGCCATCGGACGCAGCAGCAAACGCCGCAACCGACGACTCCTCCACCATAGCCACGTCGCAGCCATCAAAGCCGCGCGCAAACGCATCGGCAAAGTCATCCGCAAAGGCCACTAGGCGGTCACCGGGACGCACAATCCCCAGCTGCGACAGCGCTGCCGGCACATGCGGGGCCGCAAGCAACCGCGCCTCACGCGCGCCGGCCCTCAAAGCCCAGGCCTCTTCTAGCTGCTGTACGCCCATACGGCACCGTCCCTTCAAAACAAAAACCCACGATGCGGGTGTTCCCCGCATCGTGGGCAACGGCTGCAGTATAGCGCCGATATGCGACGAATCGCCTAGATGTTGAGCGTGTGATAGTTCACGCTCGCACCCGGAGCGTCAACGGTCACACCATAGGCCTCAGGATAGATGCGCGTCGAGAACACCAGCGCGCCATCGTTCACAAACACCTCGACCGAGGAGACATCGCCAACAATGCGCACGTTACGAACCTCGTCGACGGGCTCCCAACGCACGGTACGACCGCAGCCGGCAGAAGCGCGACCCTCATCGGTAAATCGCATCTCAAAGCGCGAGGGCAGTCCGCCCTCGGCGGGCACATACGCCAGCTTCAGCTCGCCATCAACAATCGCGGTAAACGCGCCGTCGACACCGTCGACAGCAAGGTCAAAGCAGGTATCGCCGTCAACCTCCAACGAGCCCTCCCCCACACGCACCGAGGCATAATGGCGCTCGATCTCGCACGCCGGCTGCTGCAGCACCACGCCGCCGTCACCGGCCGTAAGCTCGCGCGGCACCGTCATGCAGTGCTGCCAGCCGCACGCCACGGTGGGCGCGTTGCCATAGGTCGGCTCATCGGGCATACCCATCCAGCCAATCAGAATGTGGCGACCGTCCTCGGCCGTGAACTCCTGCGGAGCATAGAAGTCAAAACCGGCGTCCCACAGGCGGAACTCGCCCAGCTCATAGACACCGTCACCACCCGTAATGTCGCCCGTTACAGGCATGTAGCCCGCTGCATACACATTGCCGCGGTCCCAACGACCGCCCTCGAGCCCCTGGGGCGAGAACGACAAAAATGCAGCGGTATCGCCATTCGCATCGAGCTCGATATAGCCGGGGCACTCCCACATAAAGCCAAAGCGCTCGGGCGTAGACACACGACTCTCGAGCTCCCAACTCAGCATATCGGCCGAGCCATACACCAGGATCTCGCCCACATCGCGCCCGGCACCCTCGCCGTGCATGGCGCAAAATCGACTATCGACATGCGGCCCATCCACGCGACGACGCGCGCCCAGCACCATGTGGTAACGCCCGTCATCATCGCGCCACACCTTGGGGTCACGCACGTGGCAGGTCAAATCCTCGGGATAATCATCGGACGCCAGCACCACGCGCTTTTGGCTGAACTCCCGACCGGCAAGGCCATCAACGCTCTCGACATAAACAGTATCGGCGCGACGGCCGGTATTGACGTAGTCGTACGTGCCGTCCGCATCGGAAAGCTTAACGTTGCCCGTATAGAGCACGCGAATGCGGCCGTCCTCGGCAAGCGCGGAGCCTGAATACACGCCATGGCAATCGAACGGCTCGTCGGGCAGCAGCGGGGCGCCAACATATTCCCAGTTCATAAGGTCGCGGCTTGTGGCATGGCCCCACATCTTTACGCCACCGTTCACATCAAACGGGGCATACTGGAAGTACGCGTGAAACACGCCGCCCGCTTGGCAAAGACCGTTGGGGTCGTTGAGCCAGCCCGCCGGCGGCATAATATGGAAGCGCTGGCCATACGCGCCATGGCCGCACTCAGAGGCGGCAGCGTCAACAGCGGCAACCAGCTTTGCAAGGTCGCGGCCAAGTGCATTAGACATATCAAAGTCCTAACGGATCGAAAGTAACAAGGCGCCAGAGATCGACACCGGATACGGGAAACGCCCGCGAGCATACAACCCGCGGGCACCCTTCAATCAAAAGCTCTTAGGCCTGCTCGGAAGCCTTGGGCTCGTCCTTGTACAGGACAAACGAGACGCCAAAGGAAACCAGCGCGGCGACCGCAAACATGATCGCGTACTGCACGGGCTGGGCCAGGCACAGCAGGATACCGAAGATACCCGTAACGCCCGTACCGGAAGCGGCGAGCGAGGTGAGCGCGCAGACCAGGGCGCCGCAGCCGCCGCCGATGCAGCCAGCGATGAAGGGCTTAAAGAAGCGCAGGTTCACACCAAAGATGGCAGGCTCGGTAATACCCATGAAGGCGGACAGAGCCGAAGGAAGCGCTAGGCCCTTGATCTTGGCATCGTGGGTCTTAAAGGCAACGGCAAGCGCGGCGCCGCCCTGGGCGATGTTGGCGGCACTGGCAATGGGCAGCCAATAGGTCACGCCGTACTGGGCAAGCTGGCCCAGGTCGATGGCGGTGTACATCTGGTGAATACCGGTGACGACCGTGGGGGCATAGAACAGGCCGACGATAAAGGAACCGATGCCAAAGGGCAGGGTGAGATAGCCAGCAATGAACGCTTGCATTGCGCAAGACGTTACATTATCTTCTGAAACATATAGCGCACCTTGTCCAGGCGGCTGTTTGGACGGCGGGGCTGGATGACTGGCTTGCCGACAGCGGCCTGATACCCTTTCAGTTCTGTAAGGCATACGCTCTGCCCGTTGGTGTAAAAGGCCAGATCAGTACGGTATGCCTGTATACAGCGGGCGGGAATCTCGCCAGTAAAGACAACTTCATCCTTTTTTACCTGGACCGTTTCGATGGTGGCACAGTATTTCGGTGCATCATGATAAGCCCTGGAAAGATATTCCCGGGGCGCATAGAGGGTGAAGGAGAGATAAGGTTCCAGCAGTTGCGTCCCTGATTCCTTCAATGCCTGTTCCAATACAATCGGGGCCAATGAGCGGAAGTCCGCCGGCGTGCTGACCGGACTGTAATAAAGCCCGTATTCAAAGCAAATCTTACAGTCCGTTACGTTCCAGCCGAACAAGCCCTGCTCCAGCCCGTAACGGATACCATCCCTGACAGCGTTTTGAAAACTCTGGTTCAAGTATCCCAGCGAAACCCGGCTCTCGTATTGTACACCGGAGCCAAGCGGGAGTGGTGTAACAGACAGTCCGATGGATGCCCAAAACGGGTTGGGCGGCACCTCGATATGGATGGTGTGGCTGGCTGCTTTGAGCGGCCGCTCCATATAAATGACGGTGGGTTCCTTTACCACTGTTTCAAGCTTGTATTTTTCCGACAGCAAAGCGGAAACAACCTCCAACTGCACCCGGCCCAAAAAAGAAAGAATGATCTCATGGGTGATGGAATCCACCTCGCAGCGCAAAAGCGGGTCAGTATCCGCAAGTTGCGTAAGAGCGTCCAGCAGCCGTTCTCTTTGCGCTGCCGTTTTCGGCGCAATCGACGTCCGCAGCATGGGGAGGGGGTCCTCACGCCACCTTTTACGAGGGAGCCGGGTTGGGTCCCCTAATACATCGTTTAACCTCACGCTGTCGCTGGGAAGGATAACAATTTCACCCGGATAAGCGGTGTCGGGGGTGCGGACAATTTCCCCTTTGGATGGAATACGCATCTCTGTGATTTTCAGCTTTTCTCTCCCGGCCAGGGCCACCGTATCCCGCAGGCGCAGCGTTCCGCTGTATAGCCGTAGATAGACACGCCGCTGGCCGCAATCTGTATACTCCACCTTGAAAACGCTGCCGCATAGGGCGGCGCTCCCCTGTTCCCCAATCGGTTGGAACAGCCCTGTCACCGCATCCATCAACGGTTGAATGCCAAGGCCCTTTTTGGCGCTGCCATAATAGACCGGGAACAGGGAGGCGTCTTGAACCCGCCGCTGTTCCTCCCGCACAAGTTTTTCCCGGCTGATTGGTTCTCCTGCGATATACTTTTCCAATAATTTATCGTTATTTTCGATGACCGCATCCATGCTTCTATGTCGGTATTTTCCTCCAGGACTATTTCCGGGGACAGCGACACCGTCTGCTTGATGATAATATCGGCGGAGAGCTTATCCCGAACAGACTGAACCACGCTCTGCAAATCAACGCCAGCCTGGTCGATCTTGTTGATAAAGATAACGGTGGGAATGTTCATTTTCCGCAGGGCATGGAACAGAATACGGGTCTGGGCCTGCACGCCATCTTTAGCGGAGATCACCAAGATGGCCCCATCTAAAACAGCCAAAGAGCGGTACACCTCCGCCAAAAAATCCATGTGGCCGGGCGTATCCACAATGTTGACTTTACATCTGTGCCACTGGAAGGAAGTGACTGCCGCTTGAATGGTAATCCCACGCTGCCGCTCCAAAAACATGGTGTCCGTCCTCGTTGTCCCTTTTTCGACGCTCCCCGGTTCTGAAATGGCTCCGCTGGCATATAGCAGGCTCTCCGTCAAGGTCGTCTTTCCAGCGTCTACATGGGCAAGAATTCCAATATTGATTATTTTCATGTGATTGTCCTCCCTTTACTGCCCCGAAGGGCATAAAAATCCCCAGCAGTAAAATACTTTTACCACTGGGGATGATAATTGCGGACATACACATATACAGCATACACCTGTTTGTGAGTGCTGTTTTTGGGGATATGTCAAAATTGATAAGGCAAAAGTATTCTTAAATTGGGTACAAAAAACTAAGCCCCTACAAAAGGGACTATCATAATCCTTTGTTCCCACTATTTGATTATAGTTTTATTTAAGAATACCTTGCCGCATATTTTTTACTCCTTTTCTGGTTTTGAATTATTATATCACATCAGTTTTAGGAAAACAAGTATCTAAAAGAAATTTTTCTTCCCCTTATATGTAACCTTGATTATCGACTTCATCCGAACACCTCCCACATTCATCCGTACATGTACGGATGAATGTGGGAACCCGATACCC
>UQIW01000011.1 GCA_900541235.1 uncultured Collinsella sp.
GGACCTGTAGCTCAGTTGGTTAGAGCGTCCGGCTGATAACCGGGAGGTCACAAGTTCGAATCTTGTCAGGTCCACCACTTTCTTTCGCAATAAACACCCCAGCGAGAGCCGAGTCGCCGCTGGGGTGTTTATTACTGTCTCCGTGGGGGTTTAGCTCAGCTGGGAGAGCGCGGGCTTTGCAAGCCTGAGGTCAGGGGTTCGATCCCCCTAACCTCCACCATGATGGACCTGTAGCTCAGTTGGTTAGAGCGTCCGGCTGATAACCGGGAGGTCACAAGTTCGAATCTTGTCAGGTCCACCATCAAAACTGTGAAGAGCCCTGAGGCGTTGCCTCGGGGCTTTTTTCTTGTCTGCGATAAATCTCATTTTGGTTTTGTGTGCTGTGCGAAAGATTGGGTAGTATAGCTATTCAATGCGGCAACCCTGCCGCGTGTTAACCGCTACGTACCGGAGGTGTTCCATGGTTCGTGTCGACATAGAGACCATCGTCATGGCCGCCGGTCCCGTGCCATCGCTTATCGTGCTTCGCGAGCGCTGCAGTAAATCGGACTCGCCCGCGCCGTTGCGTTCCCTTTCCATTCAGACTGGTTCGTTTGAGGCTGCTGCCATTAGCCGTGGCATCGATAGTGGCCGCGCCGAGCGCCCGATTACCCATGACCTGCTGCTCGATACTGTTAGCGCCCTGGGCGCCAAGCTCGAGCGCATCGAGATCGTTCGCGCCGAGCCGCCGGTGTTCTACGCGACGATCGTTGTGCTGGTCGATGGCGACGAGCGCAAGATCGACGCCCGCCCCAGTGATGCCATTGCCCTTGCCGTGCGCAGCAATGCTCCCATGTTTGTGGAGGATGACATCATGAATCGCTTGGGCACTGTTTCTACCCATGCCGAGGAAGTTGACGACGAGCAGGAGTTCGAGAAGTTCGACGAGTTCGTCCATACGCTCTCCCCCGATGATTTCTAAATGCGGGGCGGCCAGGTTGCGGAGCGTTCGCTGATGGCCGGCGGCATGTCTGCCGAGGCGGCGGCTATCGCGCGTGAAGCCCAGATGCGCTCGGAGGCATCCGAGGCGGCTCGCATTGCCTATGTGACGCAGGCCCGCACGCTTCGTGAACGCCGCGGCTCGTTTATCAAGATGGTTGTCATCTCCGTCCTTGTCGCGGCAATCTGCTCGCGCCTTCGTGGTACAGTTGGTGCGCTTGGGTTTTCGATCTCTACGGGCCTGGTGATCTGGGGTGTGGTCGACGCGGTAATGCTGACTAGTCAGATCAAGGTGCTCGACAAGCGCGCGATGGATATGATGCGCGCCCGCGACGCTGCCGCTAAGATCGCCGCCGAGGCACAGGAACTGTAACGACGCCGGACTCGATGGGAAGGTCTAAAGATGGCACAGGATATGCAGGACGCCGGTAACGTCTCCGCCGAGCTCGACGCCATGGTGTGCGATCTGATCGGCGCCTTCTTGGACGACCTGGCCGCGGGCGAGAACCCGGGCGTGGTCGTGGCAATCGAGGACGCTGCTTCCAACCGATATCTGGCGGCGCTCGACGAGGACGGCGAAGAGGCGTGCCTGGAGGCGGCCACCAACTTTATCTCCGAGCACAAGATGGGCCTTAAGGACGAGGGCCTGGGCCGCATCGCCCGTTACGCCATCGGCTACACCGGTTGTGTCGAGATCGATGGCGGCTACCATGACGCCCTGCTCGTGAGCTTCTTCGAAACCACGCTCGAGAGCGGCTTTTCGGCATACGTACTGTACGAGGGTGTGGGCGCCGGCGATGGTTTTATGTGGAGCGACCCTGAACCTGCAGGTGAGGAAACCCCTCTAATCTAAAATCGCTAAAATAAACGAGTTTTCGGTAAAAGGCTCAATATTCCCGCTGAGCGTTGTGTTGCTGGGCGGGTCGCATACGCGTGCCGGTTGTATATAGATAGAAGATAGGGGAACTACATGCGCGTAGACAATCTGAGGAACATCGCCATCATCGCTCACGTCGACCACGGCAAGACGACGATGGTCGACAAGCTCCTGCGTGCCACGGACGCCTTCCGTGCCAACCAGCAGGTCGAGGACCGCGTCCTGGATTCTAACGACCAGGAGCGCGAGCGCGGCATTACGATTCTCGCCAAGAACATCTCTATCGAGTACAAGGACGTTAAGATCAACGTCATCGACACTCCGGGCCACGCCGACTTTGGCGGCGAGGTCGAGCGCGTGCTGCGTATGGCCGACGGCGCCCTGCTGCTGGTCGACGCCTTTGAGGGCCCCATGCCCCAGACCCGCTTCGTGCTGCGTCACGCTATCGACACCGGCCTCAAGATCATGATCGTCATCAACAAGATTGACCGTCCGGGTGCTAACCCCGAGAAGGCCTACAACGACTGCCTGGACCTTATGGCCGACCTGGGCGCCACCGACGACCAGCTTGAGTTCGCCATGGAGCACGTGGTCTACGCCAGCGCTATGAATGGCTTTGCCCGCCTTGATCCCAACGACGGCAACATGGACATGTATCCGCTGCTCGATATGATCATCGACGACATGCCCGCGCCCGAGGTTGACGAGAACGCCCCGCTGGCCATGCAGTGCGTGACCATCGACCACTCCAACTTCGTTGGTCGTATCGGCATCGGCCGCGTGTACTCCGGCACCATCCACCAGGGCGACCAGATCCTGGTTGTCAAGAACGACGGCTCCAGCGCTACCGCCACCGTCAAGCAGCTCTTTACCTTCGACTACCTGGGCCGCACCGAGTGCCAGGAAGTCGGCGCCGGCGACATCGCCGCTGTCGTGGGCATCGACCGCACCGATATCGGCGATGTCTACACCGATCCCGAGAACCCCGTCGAGCTCGAGCCCATCGAGATCGACCCGCCGACCCTGTCCATCGTCTTCGAGGCTTCGACCTCCCCGCTCGTCGGCCGCGACGGCGACATCGTGGGCGCCCGTCAGCTCAAGGAGCGCCTGTTCAACGAGGCCGAGAACAACGTGACCATGAAGATCGAGGAGCTCGAGGACAAGAGCGGCGTCGAGGTCTCGGGCCGCGGCATCCTGCACCTGTCCGTCCTGATGGAGTCCATGCGCCGCGAGGGCTTTGAGTTCCAGGTCGGCCGTCCCCGCGTCCTGTTTAAGAAGGACGAGAACGGCAACAAGATGGAGCCTGTCGAGCAGGCCGTCGTCGAGTGCCCGGACGAGTACTCGGGCAAGGTCGTTGAGGTCTTCGGTACCTCCGGCGGCATCATGACGAGTATGGACACCTCGGGCATCGTGACGCACCTCGAGTTTAAGATCCCGACCCGCGGCATCATGGGTCTTAAGAACCGCATCATGAATGTCACCCACGGCGAGGGCGTGTTCTACCACACCTTCCTGGAGTATGGTCCCTACGCCGGCGAGATCGGCAACCGTCAGAACGGCGCCATGATCTCCATGACCACCGAGAAGGCCGTTGCCTACGCTCTGGGTACGCTGCAGGAGCGCGGCCAGCTGTTTGTTGAGCCGGGCACCGAGTGCTACGAGGGCATGATCGTGGGCGAGCGCAGCAAGGCTGGCGACATGGTCGTCAACATCGCCCGTACCAAGAACCTGGGCAACCAGCGTTCCTCGACCTCCGATATCTCCGTCCAGCTGGTGCCGCCCCGCACCTTCTCGCTGGAGGAGGCGCTGGAGTACATCGCCGACGACGAGCTGGTCGAGATCACTCCCAAGAACATCCGCCTACGCAAGCGTCTGCTCAACGCCACCGACCGCAAGAAGGCTGCCGTCCGCGCCGGCCAGGTCAACAAATAAGCGCTGGGCTTTATAGCGACTAACAAGAAAGGGCGTCGACCATCGCGGTCGGCGCCCTTTTTGTGCAGTGGACAGGTTCGTTTGCACCACAGCTGGGGCGGTTATCCCTCCGAGCGGCTTTCCGGTCAAAGTTAAGTTGTTTAAACATATACATAATTCTACAGAATATAACTGCTTTAATGCAAACCCGTTAACAGGTAAATACCAACTGGTATTAAATTAAAAGACCTCTTTACCTGCGGTTTACATGACTGGTATCTATATTATATTTTATGCATTGTGGCATAGACGAACCGTCTTAGAAGTTGCTCCCCAATGGGTTCTTGCAATGCGCTAGGCAGGTTCATGTTGATGTTGGGGTTTGTGTTCGATCCGACGATTCGCCGTATTCCACACTGTGTTGTAGGAATTAGGGGACAACTATGGACGCACACCGCTCGCGGTCGCTGGGTATGGCGGCCCTGGTCTTCATTTTGATTAGCCTCACCGCCGCTGTTTTTCACGGCGCAGCCCCAGTGCGCGCCGAGGACGTGACGACGCCGACGCCGATTGTGATCAACGGCGATACGGCGGACGTTACGGTTGGGCTGTATGCCGATAAGGGTCGTCAGCAGCCTCTCGGTAAAGAGGGCTCACCCTCGATTACGACAGCCGATACTATCTACGGTTTTATGGAAGCTCGTTTTTCATGAGAATTGTGGGCCTACACCTGAAAGGCTTGAGACGATTTATACCTTTCCCGACTCGATTGTTGTGAACGAGAACGAGGGCGGTATCTTAAGGACGGATGATACCGAGAATGCACAAAGGATGGGAACTTGGTACATAAAGGATAACAAGGTCGTTTTTAATTACGATGCCAGCTATCTCAGCGGTCATCCCTCTTCGCTCTATGTGCGCGTCAATTTCGAGTTTGAGCTTAAAGACAAAGATGTAGATGACGGCGAAAAAGTCGAACTGAAATTTCCAGGCGTTGGCGAAACTGTGCCGATCGAGATTCAAGATGGCGCAGTTGATGGAAACAAATCAGGTGTCTTTTCCTAAGATAGCAGTACCGGAAATGCCAAGATAACTTGGACTATTAATCTGAGTGTTACGTCGCACGCAACGGATGTAAAACTGGTCGATACGCTCGGTGACTACCTGGACTTTGAGCAAAGCAGCTTCAAGCTCGATGGAAATCCTCTTGGTTCGTCCGTGAGCATCGAAGAGCGAACTGCAACGTTGCCGCTAGGTAACCTTTCTCAGGGCGACCATACCGTTACCTACGAAACGACAGTTAGCAAGAACTTGTCTCTTTCTAATGGCACACCTACGCAAGGTAGGAATAGTGTGCAAACAACCTGGGGAAAAGCAAATCACCAACAATCTCTTACGATTAAAGGGGCGTCGGAACCGTTTCAATACGACATGATTCAAAAAGAGGCTGGCTCCGGAACATCGTCTGTCATCACTTGGAAGGTTGTGCTCAACAGGGGATCTCTCAAGGCCGATATGTCTGGCTACACCTTTACCGACAAGCTCGATGGCAAGCAGGATTATATTGGCAGCTATACGGTCTACAAGGGCGAGACCGCCGATGAAAAACGAAAGATCGATGAGGAAATGCTGAGCGAGTCAGGGGATTCATTTAGCTATACGTTTAATCCAAAAGAGGGCGATCGGTATGCGACCTACTGCATCGTCTATCAAACTAAGCTGAAAGATGAGAATTCCTACGAAAAAGTTAGTAACACGGCAAGTGTGAAAAAAGAAGACTCCGGTCTGCCCTCTGGTGAAAGCACCGCATACTACATCCGTCCTTGGACGGGCAAAACCATTAGCAAAACGCTGCTTAATCCGGATGAGGCATCTCGGACCGGAAAAGCAACTTGGCAATTACGCGTAGAGCTCCGTGATTACGTAAATGCGAAAAACCCAACATCCATTCTTATCAAAGATACCATGCTGGCGGCTTGGAAGCAGACTATGGGGCCGGATACCTCCGATGGCCCTTCACATGTAATTACCATTGGGGGTACCAAACTGGACCAAGGTACCGATTGGACGTTTGCGGGTGGTGAAAATCCGTCGCAGAACAGCAACCAACACAACTGCAATATCCAAATAACCATTACGGATAAAGTCAAAGAAGCGCTTGATAAGTCCCCCGAGGTGGTTATTACGTATAAAACGGTGACCGATGCACTTCCTGGTTGGTACTCCAACTTCGCCTCTGTCGACGGGTTTAGCGGCTATTCTGATTTTGTCTTTTACTATGTTGAGGGCGAAGCGGAGCCTTCGGTTGAGAAGAGTGTAAAAATAAATGAAGACGGCTCGCAAGCACGGTGGGATGAGACGTTTGACTGGAAATCAGTGGATGGCTCGAACGACAAAGGTGCGTGGATTGTCGACTGGACTGTCTATGCCAATCGAGCTAAGACGCCTGCCGGTGAGTATTATGGCGCTGGCAGGCTCAATGGCAAGGATGTCGTTGTCAAAGATGAGCTTCCTGAGGGAATGAGTTATATTCCCGGCTCGGCTAAATATTCTTTGTATTCAAATCCCTACGGGACGGCGGTGCCCGGCCGCGAATGGGAACATGAGAGAGAAAAAACCGAGGTTTCGGATGTCTTGCTGACGCCTGCTGTCGATCGCCAGATGGTTGCGTTTTCAATTCCAACGGAAAAGCTGGGCAATAATACAGGGTACGCAAAGCTGACGTATTCGACTGCTGTTAAAAGGTCGGTAGTCGATACGTCAAAGAATCTCGGCGAGCTCACGAACTCGGCGAGCGCAAGCTCAGATGGTAAAGAATTTAAGGCGGACTCTGATACCGTACAGATCAAGAACGACGTATTGTCAAAGACAGGTTCGTCGGTAAGTAATAGCAAGCGAATTCAATACACGATTTTCGTTAATGAATCGGCACTAGACTTAAAGGTCGGAACCGACTACCTCGATCTGTTCGATGTGATGGATTCTAAGTGTACGTTTATCCCCTCGTCGCTTAGCGTATCTGAGTGCGATAACGGCGATTGGCGTGTGCTGACAAAAGAAAAATACAGAGCGACTCTTGACTCGATTGGCGAGGGCGCTGGAAAGCAGCAGCGATTGACGTTGGGGCTTCCCGATGAGAAATACCTGAAAGTCGAATATGAAGTTCTGTCCGGTGAGTCTGGTACAGTTTCCCTTTCCAACGAGGCGCAGCTTGAAGGTGTTGCAGGCGGGTATGTGAAACACGAGCGTGAATATGACATAGATGCCGGCGCATAGGGAGGCGGAACGGGGCACGGCATTGTGGTCCACAAAGTGGATGAAAAGGACGTTGCCGCGCCGTTGGCTGACGCTACGTTCACACTCTATGCGATTGACATGGATAAGGCGCAGGGCAGTGCCGGCGTTGAGGGCGCAAAGACGTTTTTTTCTGACGGAACGACCGGCTCTGACGGAAGTGTGACTTTTGGAACGAGTTCGGAAACGAGTTCGGACGCCATGGCTTCCTGCAAGCTTTACTGCCTCGAGGAGACGACGGCGCCTCCTGGATATCGCGTCGCCCAACCAACATGGATTCTGCTCAAGGGCAATGCGCCCGAAGAGCAATACGAGCAAGCCATGAACAAGGCGAAATCTTTGCTTGATGCCGATACGGAGATAACGTCAGATGCAGAGATTTGGGTGTATGACGCGCCCCTTGAAGGCAAAGCGACGATAAAAGCAAATAAAGTGCTTAAAGGCGGAACCTTCAGGGAAGGTCAGTTCTCGTTCGCGCTTAAGGACGCCGAGGGCAAAGTGCTCCAGACGGTGACCAATAATGACAAGGGAAATGTCTCCTTTGACGTCAAGTACAACAAGGCGGGAATCTATACCTACACCATCTCCGAGGTCGAGCCCGAGGGTGCCATCGACCATGTTAAAGATCACATCACCTATGACACGACCCCGCGCAAAGTCACGGTTGAGGTAACTAATGGCACGGACCAACTCAACGCCGTAGTTGCCTATGGCGATGGCTCTCAGGATTCGCCGACCTTTACCAACAAGTATTCGACTACGCTACCTGAGGCGGGCGGGGCTGGTTTGACTATGACGTATTTAGCTGGTGCTTCGATGCTGTGTTTTGCCGCGACGTGGATGCATGCTCGCCGCCATCGTGATCTTGATCGGAGTGGTCGTCGTGAGTAAAGTGCTCCGTCATATGTTGGCCGTCGTGGTGATGTCCATGGCCGTCGTCTTCGCTTTTGCGATCGCCCCTGGAACGGCCCGTGCTGCCGACACCGGAGCCATTACGGTGGACGGTACAGTCGCGACACGTTACGACGCGTACCAGCTCTTTTCGGCGACCGTTGTCGACGATGCCGATGCCGACCAAAAGGTCGCAACTGATGTAGCGTGGGCGAATGACACGGTTCGCCAAGCTGCCCTTCCCGTGCTTCATGATGCAGGGCTTGATAACTCGGCATCGACGGCGCAAGAGGCTGCCGAATGGATGAATGCCGACGGGCACATGACGACCACGCTAGCGGCAAAGCTTACCCGTGCGATTTACAATGCCGGTGCGCCTTCCGTGGCCCTTAACGCGGGCACGACGGCCGAGCTGCCCTGCGGCTACTGGCTCATCGTCGCCGACGATGACGCCATTTCCCAGGGCGAGGCTGGCACCGTGCCGATCATGGCCCTGGTGGGCGGCAGCGCCGTCACCGTCAAGCCCAAGGCCGCGACCCCCAAGGTGTCCAAGCACGTGCTGGAGGACAGCGCCGCCGCCTGGCAGAAGGCCGCCGACGCCACGGTCGCCGACGACCTGTACTGGCGCCTCTCTGCCACGGTCCCGGCGGGCCTCACGGCCTACGACACCTATACGGTGCGGTTCGTCGACACCATGAGCGCGGAGCTCGACCCCTCCAAGGTCGCCGCGAGCATGCGCGTGTACGTGGCGGCGGGCGCGGACGGCGGCTTCGACGCGGTCCAGACCGACAAGGACGGCCGCGTCGGCACCGAGCCCGCGAAGGGCTGGACCGACATCACGGCCCAGTGCGCCACCAAGGTAGCGGCGGACGGCAAGACCTTCACCGTGCGCACCGGCGACCTCATCGCCGCGCTCGGCGGGGTCGACGCCTTCACCGCGGGCGCCCGCGTGGTTGCTGTCTACGATGCGCCGTTGGGGGCCAGCTGCAATAGGGGCGCTACCAAGGGCAACCCCAACGAGGTCTGCCTGCGCTACCCGCGCTCTCCTCTCGCCGACCAGTCCGGCGACGCCGGCTTCACCCGCACGCCGAGCGATGACGCGTGCGCCTACACCTGAGGACTCAGTCTGATCAAGCGCTCAAGCTCGGACGATAAACCGCTCGCGGGCGCCAAGCTGCGCATCATCGATGACCGCGGGCGCATCCTAACGACCGACGGCTCGTGGTCGACGGATGCCGCCGCGTGCGTCACCACGGGCGCGGACGGCCATATGGAATTGAGCGGTGTGGACGCGGGTGTCTACACCGTCGAAGAGGTCGCGGCTCCCAAGGGATACACCGCCTTTGAGGGCAAGCGAACGGTAACGGTTACGTCCGAGGGATTGGACGTTAAACAGGTTGCAGCCGCGAAGCCCAAGGTGACCGTGTCGGCCGAAAGCCCTCTGCGGGTTGATACCGCTGATGCCGGGACGGGTTCGATTGAACTGTCGGTGCTCAACACTCCAAGCAAAGAAGCAAGTCGAGGCTTTATGCCCTCGACGGGAGATAGAACGTTGGTGCTGGTGGCGGCTTTGGCTGCCATCGGAGTGGCGGCTATTGTTGTCGCGCTCGTCATCAAGCGGGGAGGCGGTCGTCGTGAAAAATAATTGCCCCCCTGCTTAATGGCGTGCTGCCTCCGTAGCGAGTGACGCACAGGCCTACCGACCTGATGATCATTGGTTTTGAAAAAGTTACTAGAGAACCCTCCAAGAAAAGCGGGGCACCCGGTCGACATGACCGAGTGCCCCGCTTCGTTTGTTGGTGCAAAGTAACCTGGCACCTTTGTGGTGGTTGGTGGCTAAGCGGTGGGGAGTCCTGGCATGTTAGCCGGCTGCTGCGGCTTGAGGTGGGCGTTGCGCCAGATGATCTGGATAACGTAGCCGAGCATAAAGACAAAGGCTACGCCGCTGATGAAGTCACCTACGAGGGGAAGCCCCGTGAGGGCGCCTGCGATTACGCCGCCCACGGCTGCCATGGCGTAGCGGTTTTGGTTGTGTCCGACCATGCGGGAGATCGCGCACCCCGCAAAGGCACTCGACACCAACGCGATGCCGATAACGCCGCACAAGAGGGCTCCGGCAAGCGACAGACCAGCGATAGAGATAATTAGCAGTAGGACGGCGGGGACGATAGCAATCGTGCCCAGAAGACCGCTCACCCACAGGGGTATGGGGCGCTGGTGGAGCATGCCGGCGGCGCTGGCGGTCGCGCGCGGAAAGACGAGCTCGAGCAGCAGAGCGACAAAGCAGGTCGAGAGTGCCGCGGCGACGATACCGCCGATGACATCGTTAACGGTGGAAGTATCCTCGTTCTCGGTGCGGTCGATCTTGAGCGCGCCTACCTCGGCTCCTGCGGCACGCTCGGGGTCCTCGGAGACGTGCGCGTTCACGGTGCCGGTGATGTGGGCGTTCTTGCCCAGGATGAGCTTGTCGGCCCAAACCTCGACATCGCCCTCGACGGTGCCATCGATGGTCACCGTGTCGCCCGCAAGCGCTGCCGACTTGGTAGAGCCGCGCAGGGCAACCGTCTCGCCTATCGCGTAAAAACAGTTGGCGGTGCTGTCGGAATTGAGCACAACGTGCTGACCGACGACCGTGACGCTGCCATCAACCGTGGTCTTGGCGATATCGATAGTGCGTGCCGCCAAGCGGACGGCGCCGCCCACCGTGCAGTCGCGGATGGAGAGGCTCTCGCCTGCTGCAATTATGTCGCGGCCGATGGACGCATCGTCCAAGTTGAGGGCCTGACCTGCCCAGTACAGGTCACCTTCGACGCCGGACGAATTGGCGTCATTGTCGGTCGCAAGTACGTTGCCTGCGGTGTCCGTGCCGGCGAACGACGCCGTGGGAAGCGCGGTGACCGCTAGAGCGATGAGCGCGAATAAGATCGTGATGCGGCCCCACGCTTTACGGCGCTGGGTCGACGGGAATTGATTACAGGGCATAGTGAATCCTTCGTTAGATACTCGGCATATACCTAACAGGGTACCCAACGCGTGGGCGCTCTAAAAGAACCTCTCGGTTGCATTTCGAAGGATGAGCCCGCGCTACCTACTTTTTGCGATGCAAAAAGCGTGCGATGTCATCCTCGGTGGGGCTTTTGATATCAAAGCGCAGCGACAGCCAGCGTAGTCCCATGGTCACCACGACGCAAACGACCAGTGCGACGACATTGCTGACCAAGCCGCTCATGACAAGGCAAACATAGCTTGCCGATCCGGCGATGGCCGCGATGGCATAGAAGTTGGTGCGCTGGAAGATACCCGGCACCACACCCATAAAACCATCTCGCAGCATGCCGCCGCCCACCGCGGTAAAAAAGCCCATCATGATGCACACCGCCGGCGCAAAGCCGTAGACCAGCGCCTTGTCTGCGCCGGTTGCCGCATAAATACCCACCGAGATGATATCGAGCAGGGGAATGAGCTTTTCGGGCTTGTCGACGATTGCCGGGAAGATGTAGATGATGGCCGCGGTGGCGATGGAGAGCGGGAGCGCCATCGGTTGGTTGAGGATGTAGACGTTGCCCACCTGCAGCGTCATATCGCGCAAAAGACCGCCGCCCAGTCCACAGACCACGGCGAGCGCGACGGCGCCCACCAGGTCGAGTTTGTGCTCGCGTGCGACCAACACGCCCGAGATCGATGCCGCGACGACGGCGAACATCTCGAGCCAAAACGGGATGGCAACCATGGCATCCGAGGCGTGTGCGGTAACGATCATAGCGGCGGCAACGGGCAAGATGGGGTCCTTTGAGTTACGGGTTTAGACAATGCCCGTACATAGTACATGTTCGGCGCCGATTGCGACCCTATTGCTCGGCAAACGGTCGGGACTGGGTACGGTCATAGGTTCCATGTTTGGGGATCCGGGTTGATGCTGAACGCGATGGGGGCGTGGTCGAATAGGAGGGATGTCCAAATTTTGAGCTTTGCTCAAAATTTATCCGGTCGGCTTACGCCGACCGCGCTGCGCTAAAAACGCGCCACTGGCGCGTTTTCTTTACGCTTTGCGCCCTGGCGGGTTCGAATCCCTCCTCCTCCGCCGTATTTGCTTGTAAGGGACTTAAAAGAAAAAAGTCCCCGATCTGGGAGCTTTCTCAACCAAAATGGCGGAGGAGGAGGGATTCGAACCCTCGTGACCTTATACAGGCCAAACGGTTTTCGAGACCGCCGCATTCAACCACTCTGCCACCCCTCCGCGTGGGGTAAAAACAAAGCAGGCTCGAAGGCCTGCTTTGGAATTAACTGGCGGAGAGTCAGGGATTTGAACCCTGGAGACGCTTTTGACGCCTACACGATTTCCAATCGTGCTCCTTCGGCCACTCGGACAACTCTCCGTTAAATGCGAAAGTCAGTATACACGAGGAATCGCAAAGTGCAAACAGAAAAGTTGGCATTTTTTAAAACGCTTGGCCGCGTTTGGCGTTGCAGCGGGGTTTGAGATGCCAAAAAACGGCTTCCGACCAGCGTAGTTGATCAACTCAATTGTTCAAAAGGGGTATTTATAAGCGATTTGGCAATGAATTTAAAAATCTTTGGGTGGTGCTGTGGGCCACTGGTATGCATTTTGCGACCACAACCATGCGCCCGTTGACCTGCGACTTGGCTCAGCTTGTCCTCACGGCACCGTATCTTGTCCACAGATCCGTCAAGCTTTTGGTCAGCATTTGGTTGGAATGCGCATGAAACGTCGTGCGAGTATGGGCATATGTGGAGGTCATGAGGTTGTAGCTGCATATTCTTGCAGCCTAGGAGGTTGAAAGATATTATTACCAAGTCTTTTCCTGCTTCAGGCGCACCTTCACGACCTGAAGCCACATTTGCCCAGAGGAGGTGACAATATGAAGGCTTATGAACTGCTGTTCTTTGTTGACCCGTCGCTCGACCCCGAGACTCGTCTCGCTGTTATGAAGCGTATCGATACCACGATCGCTGAGGGCGCTGGCAAGGTCGACTCCGTTGACGAGTGGGGCAAGCGCAAGCTCGCCTACGAGATCAACGACCTCACCGATGGTGACTACACCCTCATCAACTTCCACGCAGATCCTACCCAGATCGCCGAGCTTGATCGCGTCCTGCGCATCACCGACGCTGTGGTCCGCCACATGATCGTCCGTCGCGACGACCAGGAGTAAGACTGTCGTTTTGGACTGGGCTTGTGCCCCAAGAGGAAGTAGTGAGTTATGAGCATCAATCGAGTGAACATCACCGGTAACCTCACCCGCGATCCCGAGCTGCGCGCCACCGCCGGCGGAACCCAGGTTCTGTCCTTTGGCGTTGCCGTGAACGATCGTCGCCGCAACGCGCAGACTGGCGAGTGGGAGGACTATCCCAACTTTGTCGACTGCACCATGTTCGGCACCCGCGCCGAGGCCGTGAGCCGTTTCCTGGCAAAGGGAAACAAGGTCGCGATCGAGGGCAAGCTGCGCTACAGCTCTTGGGAGCGCGACGGCCAGCGCCGGAGCAAGCTTGAGGTCATCGTCGATGAGATCGAGTTTATGAGCTCCCGTGGTGGCCAGGGTGGCTACGATCAGGGCGGTTACGCCCCCGCAGCTCCCGCGCCCGCAGCACGTCCTGCCGCGCCGGTGGCTACGCCGCCCGCGGTCGACGTCTACGATGAGGACATCCCGTTCTAAGGGTTGTTCACCTATTTTTGAGTGAGAGGCGGCTTCGGTTCGCCGAAGTTGCCAAATGAAAGGTATTTTGACATGGCTAATGATTTTTCTGCACGTCAGCCGCGTCGTAAGTACTGCCAGTTCTGCAAGGAGAACACTGAGTTCATCGACTATAAGGACACTCAGCTTCTCCGTAAGTACATGACCGACCGTGGCAAGATCAAGCCCCGTCGCGTCACTGGCGCTTGCACGCAGCATCAGCATGACATCGCCAACGCCATCAAGCGCGCCCGCGAGATGGCTCTCCTGCCGTACACCGTCCCCGTGGTTTCCTCTCGTGGCAACCGCGACCGCGGCTAAGAAGGGAGACGCATCATGAAGGTTATTCTTCTCGATGAGATCAAGGGCAAGGGCGGCGAGGGTGACGTCGTAGAGGTCGCTCAGGGTTACGCTGAGAACTTCCTGTTCCCCAAGAAGCTCGCTGTTGCCGCCACCAAGGGCAACCTCAAGCAGCTTGACGAGCGTCGCAACAACATCGCCAAGCGCGAGGCCGTCCGTCTGGCTACCGCCAACGAGACCAAGGCTGCCTTCGAGGGCAAGACGGTCACCGTTGACGTCAAGGTCGGCGACGAGGGCATCCTCTTTGGCTCCGTTACCGCCGCTATGGTCGCTGACGCCATCAAGGCTCAGCTCGGTATGGACATCGACCGCAAGCGCGTCGAGCTCGGTAAGCCCATCAAGGTTGCCGGTGCCCACACCGTTGCCATCTCGCTGTACCGCGAGATCAAGGCCGAGGTTGTCGTTCTCGTCGGCGTTACCGCCGAGGAGCTCGCTGCCGAGGCTGAGGTCGAGGAGGCCGCTGAGGTCGCCGAGGCCGAGACCGCCGAGGTCGAGACTGAGGCTGCTGCCGAGTAGCATTTGCTGCAACGCAACAATCTTGTTCTAAGAAGGGCGCTCTGGGAAACCAGGGCGCCCTTTTGTTTTTTGCGCTGAGTGAGTGTCATGGTGAACGTTGCGTCGAAGTCCTATATACAGGACCGTTCATCCGTTTGGTTCGGTGATGATTGGCGGCGCGCGGCGCGTTTTGGGACCGTGGCTGATACTATGGATGCTCGCAAGCGATATGAATGAGGATGCTCATGGCATATGACGATAGGGAGACGGGGCTGACGGTCGAGGACCGCGGCTCAAAGTTGGGTCTTCCCCAAAACCAAGATGCAGAGGCCAATGTACTGGCCGCTATGCTGCTATCGCCCGAGGTGGTCGAAGAGGCCCAGGTCGAGCTGCAGCCCGATGATTTCTACCGGCCCATTCATAAGACCATCTACACCGCGATGGTCGATATGTACAACAGCCGCATTCCCATCGACTCCATCTCGCTGATCGATTACCTGCGAAGCATCAACAAGCTCGATGCCGTGGGCGGCGAGGCCTACATTTTGGAGCTGATGGGTCAGACTCTGTCGCTCGTGAACTGGCAGCACCATGCCGCCATCGTTCGTCGCGATTCGATGCTGCGCGAGCTGATCGGCGCCACCAACGAGATCAACGCGCTGGCATATAACGCCCCCACCGACACCAAGGAGGTCGTGGAGCTAGCCGAGAGCAAGCTGCTCAAGGTCACGGCACGCGAGGTCAAGTCGAGCTACAAGACGCTGACCGAGTTTATGGTTGAGGCCTATAACGAGGCCGAGGAAGTGTGTCAGGCCGGTGGTCAGGCTGCGGGCGTGCCCACGGGCTTCCCGTCACTCGACCGCATGCTCATGGGCTTCCGCGAGGGCCAGCTCATCATTATCGGCGCCCGCCCTGCTGTGGGTAAGACGTCGTTCGCCCTGAATCTGGCGCTCAACGCTGCCGCTGCCGGTTATACCGTCGGCTTCTTCTCGCTGGAGATGTCGGGCAAAGAAATTGCCCAGCGTCTGATTTGCGCCTACGCCATGATCTCGATCAGTGACTTCCGCATGGGCCGCATTAGCCCCGAGCAGTGGGCCAATATCAACGAGGCCACGCAGACCTTGTCCAAGCTCGATATTCTGATTGACGATACGCCCGGCACCACAGTGACCGAGATTCGCGCCAAGAGCCGCCGCATGCTCCATAACAAGGAGAAGGCAATCATCATCCTGGACTACCTGCAGCTGGTGAGTCCTCCGCCGGGACGCCGCTCCGAGAGCCGTACCGTCGAGGTTTCGGAGATGTCGCGTGGTCTGAAGATCATGGCCAAGGAGCTCAAGATCCCGCTCATCGCGCTGTCGCAGCTCTCGCGTCAGGTCGAATCCCGTACCGGCAAGCGCCCGCAGCTTTCCGACCTTCGTGAATCGGGCTCCATCGAGCAGGACGCCGATATCGTTATGTTCTTGGACCGCTCCGCCGACGAGGCCGAGGCCTCGCGCGACGATCGACCCGACGAGGGCGTTACGCGTATCGTCGTGGCCAAGAACCGTTCGGGCCCGATCGGCGACGTCGATCTGATGTTCCTGCCGGCATCCACCAAGTTCTATGAGCTTGATGGGGCACATGCCGAGGAGTAGGACAGGCGCCCGTTGCACGGGTATACTGGGAATGTTTTGTGCTTCTGCGTGCCGGCGTGGCGCGTAGACAGTCCATGAATGTAAGGAGTAAACATGCCGTCAACCGTTTTGGTCGGTGCCCAGTGGGGCGATGAGGGCAAGGGTAAGATTTGCGACCTGGTCGCCGGCGACTTCGATGCCGTCGTGCGCTACTCGGGAGGCAACAACGCCGGCCACACCATCGTCGTCAACGGCAAGAAGTACGGCCTGCACCAGGTGCCCTCCGGCATCATGTATTCCGATCACGTGTCGGTGATCGGTAACGGCTGCGTCGTCAACCCCAAGGTTGTCCTTGAGGAGATCGATATGTTCGAGGCCGACGGCATCACCACCAAGAACCTCAAGATTAGCGGCAACGCGCATGTCATCATGCCGTACCACATCGATCTGGATGGCGCCTTTGAGCAGAAGCTCGGCAAGAAGAACATCGGTACCACCAAGCGCGGCATCGGTCCGTGTTATCAGGACAAGATGGCGCGCATTGGCCTGCGCATGCAGGACATGCTGGACGAGGCACTGTTCCGCGACAAGCTGGAGACCGCTCTCGCCCGCGTGAACCCCGAGCTCGAGCTCATCTACAACCTGCCCACCTACACCGTGGACCAGATTTGCGACGAGTACCTGCCGATGGCCGAGCGCCTGCGTCCCTACATCACCGAGACGAGCCTGCTGCTCAACAACATGATCGATGAGGGCAAGAACCTGCTGTTTGAGGGCGCCCAGGCGACGCTGCTCGACATCGACCACGGCACCTATCCGTACGTGACGTCTTCCAACTGCACCGCCGGCGGTGCCATCACCGGCTCTGGCGTGGGCATGAAGAACGTCGACCGCGTGCTGGGCGTCATGAAGGCCTATATCACCCGCGTCGGTTCGGGCCCCATGCCCACCGAGCTTTCCTATGAGTCCGAGGCCGGCCACACGCTGACCGAGGAGGGCTATGAGTACGGCGTGACCACCGGTCGCCGTCGTCGTTGCGGCTGGTTTGACGGCCCTATCGCCAACTATGCCTCGCGCGTCAACGGCCTCACCGACATCGCCGTGACCAAGCTCGACGTGCTTTCGGCTTTCGACACCATCAAGGTGTGCGTTGCCTACGACGTCGATGGCGAGCGTTACACGAGCGTGCCCGAACACCAGGTGCGCTTTGAGCATGCCAAGCCCATCTACGAGCAGCTCCCTGGCTGGAAGTGCGATATCACCGGTTGCCGCAGCTTTGAGGAGCTGCCGCAGGAGGCTCAGGACTACGTGGCGTTTATCGAGGATCTGGCACACACCCGCGTGACGTTCATTGGCGTTGGCGCTGGTCGCGAGCAGATCATCAACCGATTCTGGAAGTAATCGGGACTATTTGGTTATTGCGATATACCCCTTTGCAGCCCGGACGGGCGGCCGAGGGGTATATTTGCTTGCAAAGGGCTCGCGCGGAGCGGGCCGTTCATCCATAGAGGAGGCACCCTTGAAGGCGGACACTCAAACCATCGACATCCTGTTGTTGGGCAGCGGCGGCCGTGAGCATGCTTTGGCAGCCAAGCTCGCAGCATCACCGCGCGCCGGCAAGCTCTACATTGCGCCGGGCAACGGCGGCACCGCGAGCTGCGGCGAGAACGTTGTTCTCGACGACTGCGATCCTGCGGCCGTGGCGGCGTTTGCGCAGAGCCACGGATGCGGACTTGTGGTAATTGGCCCCGAGGCTCCGCTCGTGGCGGGCGTGGCCGACGCCGTGCGCGCGGCGGGTATTCCCTGCTTTGGCCCGGGTGCCGAGGGCGCCCAGATGGAGGGCTCCAAGCTGTTCTCCAAGCAGCTCATGGAGCGCGCCGGTATCCCTACGGCGGCCTACGGCTCGTTTACCGACGAGGCTTCGGCTCTTGCCTACGTGCGCGAGCAGGGCGCCCCGCTGGTCGTCAAGGCCGACGGCCTTGCCGCGGGCAAGGGCGTTATCGTGGCAACCGAGCTTGCGCAGGCCGAGGAGGCCGTGCGCGAGTGTTTTGGCGGCACCTTTGGCGATGCCGGCAACACCGTGGTTATCGAGGAGATGCTCGTTGGCCCCGAGTGCTCGCTGCTGGCCTTTACCGACGGCAAGACCGTTCGCCCCATGGCCACCTCGCAGGACCACAAGCGCGCGCTCGAGGGCGACAAGGGCCCCAACACCGGTGGCATGGGCGTCTACAGCCCGGTGCCCATCGTGACTGACGAGGAGCACGCCACGATGGTGAAGGTCATGGAGCAGACCGTGGCCGAGCTCGCTGTCGAGGGTATCGACTACCGCGGCTGCCTGTACGGCGGCTTTATGCTCACGCCTGCCGGCCCCAAGGTGCTGGAGTTCAATGCCCGCTTTGGCGACCCCGAGACGCAGGTCGTGCTGCCGCGCCTTAAGAACGACCTGGTCGAGGTCATGCTGGCTTGTGCCAACTGCGAGCTCGATCAGATTGAGCTCGACTGGCGTGACGAGTGGGCCGTGGCCGTTGTCCTGACGAGCGCGGGCTATCCCGGCAGCTACGAGAAGGGCAAGGTCATCACCGGTATCGCCGATGCCGAGGCCATGGAGAACGTGACCGTGTACCACGCGGGCACCGCCGTGGTGGACGGCCAGCTCGTGACCAATGGTGGCCGCGTGCTTGCCGTGACCGCTCTGGGCGACACGTTCGAGAACGCTCGCAACCTTGCCTACGAGGCCTGCGAGAAGATTGATTTTGAGGGCAAGACCCTGCGTCACGACATCGGCCTGCGCGCGCTGCGCGGCCGCGACGCCTGGGATGCCTAAAATCCGAGAGGAATGAGACGGATGGACGAGAAGAACGAAGAGCTCGTGGACGCGCAGATCGTCGAAGAGGACAGCCGCATGTATGGGCACGCCGAGGGCGAGCCTGGTGGCGAGGTCGCTGACGAGCCGGCACTGGTGCTGGGCGACGACGACCCGCACGATGCCGAGCTGCACGAGAAGATTCTTTCGGAGGAGTGCGCCTGGAAGGGCAAGATTCTCGACGTCCACCGTCTTGAGGTTGAGCTGCCCAACGGTCACCGCAGCGCCCGCGATATCGTTCGCCATCCGGGTGCGGCGGCCGTTGTGGCACTGACCGAGAGCGGCAAGATCGTACTGGTGCGTCAGTACCGCACCGCCATCGACCGCGTGACGGTCGAGATTCCTGCCGGCAAGCTCGACCCGGGCGAGGACCCGCTCGATTGCGCCAAGCGCGAACTGCATGAGGAGACGGGCTTTAAGGCTGGTCGTATTCGCTTTTTGACGTCGATTGTCACGTCCTGCGGTTTTTGCGATGAGATCATCCACATCTACTTGGCTACCAAGCTCGAGTTTGATGCGCCCAACCCCGATGATGACGAGTTTGTCAACGTGGACCTGGTGCCGCTGCACGAGCTGATCGACGCCGTGCTCGACGGCAAGATCGAAGACGCCAAGACCGTCGTGGGCGCCTTGGCCTGCGATAGCATCGCGCACCGCCTTGGGGGCACGGAGCTTTAACGAGTGGGGATAGCCCTGGGACAAGTACTACTGATTGCTTTGTCCCAGGGCCTTACGTTGCTGATATTTCTTTGAGGATCACATGCTGAAGAGGTTTCTTTCGTATTACAAGCCCCAGATGGGGCTTTTTGTTGCTGATACTGTTTGTGCTCTGGTGCTTGCCGCCATTGACCTGGCGTTCCCCATTATTCTGCGCAATTTGACCGGTGGGCTATTTACTCAGGGTCAGGCTGCCATTATGCAGGCGCTCGGCATGATCGCGGTGGGCTTGGTGCTGATGTATGCCGTCCGCTGCGCCTGCCGCTATTTTGTGAGCTATTGGGGTCACGTGATGGGCGCGCGTATGGAGTCCAAAATGCGCGAGGACCTGTTCGACCAGTATGAGCGCTTTAGCTTTGCATACTTCGACCGCAACAGCTCGGGCGACATGATGAGCCGCGTGGTCAACGACCTGTTCGATATCTGCGAGGCGGCGCACCACGTGCCCGAGTGGATCATCATCTGCGGCATCGAGATCATCGGCTCATTTGTGATCCTCTTTACCATTGCCCCGGTGCTGGCGCTCGCCATGGCCGTGGTGACGGCGGCGTTTGCGGTCATCATGTTTTGGCAGAACATGCGCATGCGCGAGGTCTTTAGCGACAACCGCAAAAAAATCAGCGGCATCAATGCGCAGCTGCAGGATTCGCTGGCGGGCATGCGTGTGGTCAAGAGCTTTGCCAATGAGGAGACCGAACGCTTCAAGTTCCGCGCCTCAAACAATCGCTATCTTTCGTCCAAGGAGAACATGTATCACGCCATGGGCGTCTATACCGCGACGTATGGCCTGCTCTCGGGTGTGCTCTATGTGATCGTGGTGCTGCTGGGCGGCTGGCTGGTCGCCCAGGGACAGCTGCAGGCGGTCGATATGGCGACCTTTGCACTCTATATTTCGCTGTTCTGCACGCCGCTTGAGACGCTCGTCAATTCGGCCGAAACGTATCAGAAGGCTATCGCCGGCTTTAAGCGTATGGACGAGGTGCTCTCGACCGCGCCGGATATCCAGGACAAGCCGGGCGCCACGGATCTGCAGGTGACTGCCGGCGCCGTGGAGTATCACGACGTGTGCTTTAACTACGAGGACGTTGAGCTGGGCGAGGGCGATGCCGACGAGCGTCCCGTTATCGACCATATGGATCTGTCCATCAAGCCCGGGCAGACCATCGCTTTGGTTGGCCCTTCGGGCGGTGGCAAGTCCACGACCTGTTCGCTGTTGCCGCGCTTTTATGACGTGGCTGCCGGATCCATTAGCATCGACGGCCAGGACGTGCGTGATGTGACGCAGCAGAGCCTGCGTCGCGCCATCGGCCTGGTGCAGCAGGATGTCTATCTGTTTGACGGTACGATTGGCGAGAACATCGCCTACGGCAAGCCGGGCGCTACGGCGGAAGAGATCGCCGAGGCGGCCCGTCGCGCCAACATCGATGCCTTTATCGAGTCGCTTCCACAGGGCTATGACACGGTCGTGGGCGAGCGCGGCAGCCGTCTTTCGGGCGGACAGAAGCAGCGCGTTGCCATCGCGCGCGTGTTTCTCAAGAACCCCAAGATCCTGATTTTGGACGAGGCGACGAGTGCTTTGGATAACGAGAGCGAGGAGGCGGTGCAGGCGTCGCTCGAAGAGCTGGCACGCGGCCGCACCACGATTATCATCGCCCACCGCCTTTCTACCATTAAGCATGCCGATGAGATTGCGACCGTTGAGCATGGTCGCGTTGTGGAGCGTGGCACGCACGAGGAGCTTCTCGCCCGTGGCGGCACCTATGCCCGTTACTATCGAATGCAGTTCGAAGGTGCGCGTGCGCACGAGCTCGACTGATTGATATGACAGGAAGTTTATGGCTGACAAGAACCCTTTGACTCCGGAAGAAGTGACGGAGTTATTCTCCGAAATCGATGCATCCGGCGTCTTGGATCCGACGCTTGCCAAAAAGCGAACTGAGCGCATGCGTGAGAAGGAGGCCGCGGCCAAGCGCGGTGACAAAGCGGCGCTAGCGCAGCTGCGCAGCGAGGACCGCGCGAGCCAGGCAAAACATATCGACCCGCTGTCCGAGGACGATCCTTCGGGCTCGCAGGTGAGCCATACCATTACGAAGACCGCGATGGCCGTGGTCATCGGTATTTTGGTGCTGATCGTGGGCATGCAGATCGGCTACGGCGTGATGCGCCGTCTGAATACCGCCAACCTGTCCGAGAGCGTTTCGGTCGATACCGTTTCGACCGCGCTCAAGGGTGGACTTGAATGGGGCAACGGCTTTACGCAGTTCCCGCTCGACTTTACCGTCGATGAAGCCGATGAACGCACGGGCACGGTCGAGGTGACGGTGTTGGACACATCGTCTGCCAACGAGCTCGAGCTGCTGTCCAACGGGCAGATTCAGGCCGCGGCGCTTGCGACCAACGCGTTGCTCAACGATAAGATCGACCGCGTGGTGTATAACGTTCACGCCTATATCGACGAGGATAGCAACATTCAGCACGATTCCTTCTTTGGCATGTTCCCCGCGCGGGGCCACCAGAGCGCCATTTTGACGTTCGTGTGGACCAAGAGCTCATCCAACGCCACGAGTATCGACTGGAAGATGCGCATCGTGAGTATGGATGACACCATCGCCGAGCGCATTCAGAAGCAGGTGAACTCGGTGTCGTCGTTGATTGAGGATCCGGTGGTGAGCCAGACCAAGATTGACGAGGAAAAGGCCGAGCGTGACCTGGAGCATCGTCTGCATGGCCGCGAGATTTTCCGCGGCGGCAAGCCCGATCGCACACCGTCCGAACTGCTGGAACAGGACAAGAAAAAGTAAGACGCCATCATCCCGCGTGAGCCATAAGCCCCGCGGGATGATTTTTTAATCCCCGTCCCAGAGAAATCATTATGCATAGAAAGTCATAATTATCATTTCGTAAACATTTCGATGAAATTAACGCCATGAGGCATGCTTGCGGTTACAATACCGCGAGGCCTAACTACACACCTTTAAGCCGGTCCTGTGAGACCGGGAAGGAGAATTATGGCGAACAACCATACCGCGGGCGCTGCCGCCCGCACCTTCGCGCCCAGCGAGCTTTGCCAGCGTATGCTGGCCAAAACCAGCAAGGGCACCTGCGGTCCCTGCATCCTGTATCTTGAGGATGGGACCATTTTTTATGGACGTGCATGCGGCGCCGAGGGCACCGCGACCGGCGAAGTCTGCTTCAACACCTCACTCGAGGGCTACTTTGAGGTCATGACCGACCCGAGTTATGCCGGCCAAATCGTAACCATGACCTATCCGCAGATTGGCAACTACGGTATCGACGAGACCGACGTCCAGTCGGCCTTCCCCGGCGACGCCGTGCGCCCTGCGAGCGCTCCGGCTATGCGCGGCATGATCGTTCGCGACATGTGCACCACGCCTTCTAACTGGCGCTCGGCCGTCAGCGTGCCGGAGTATCTGCGCGCCCACGGCATCGTCGCTATCGAGGGCGTCGACACCCGCGCTCTGGTGCGCCATCTGCGCGACAATGGTTCCAAGATGGGCATTATCTCGACCGAGATCTTCGACGTCGACGAGCTTGCCGAGCGTCTGGCCGCAGCGCCCACGCTGGTAGGCGAGAACCTGGTCAAGACCGTAAGTTGCCCCGCGCCTCATGAGTTTGTGGCTGCCGACCTGCCTGCCACGCATGACTTTGCGCTTTCGGCTGCCGCTCCTGCCCGTCACAAAGTGGTCGCCTACGACTGCGGTGTGAAGCGCGGCATTCTGGAGGGGCTGGTCCGCGCCGGCTGCGACCTTACCGTCGTGCCGTGGGACACGCCCGCGAGTGAGGTGCTCGACATGAATCCCGACGGCGTCTTTTTGTCCAATGGCCCCGGCGACCCCGACGCCGTGGTGGAGACCTACGAGCAGGTGCAGCAGCTGATCGGCAAGGTGCCGGTCTTTGGTATTTGTCTTGGTCACCAGATGATCAGCCTGGCCTGCGGCGCCCAGATGGAAAAGCTTAAGTTCGGTCACCGCGGTGGCAACCAGCCGGTTATGAACCTGGTAAGCCGCCGTGTGGAGATCACCGCGCAAAACCATGGCTTTGGCCTGCTGTTCCCCAGCTTGGGCAAGCTTGTCCCCGAGCTTTCCGGCGGCGAGACCGAGCATGCGGCCGATGGAGATCTGCGCGTCTGGGTGCGCCGCGGAATCGCGCCGGTCGTGATGAACGAGCGCTTTGGCCGCATTCGCCTAACACATGTGAACCTCAACGACGGCACCGCCGAGGGCATCCAGCTGCTCGACGCCCCGTGCTTCTCGGTCCAGTATCACCCCGAGGCCTCGCCTGGCCCCACCGATGCCCACTATCTCTTTACCGCCTTTACGCGACTCATGGACGGCGAGGAGAACTACCTGGACATCGACACCGCGAAGGACCGCCTGGCTGGCTGGAACTTTGCCGAGACCGCCGCGACCGAGACCGAGGAGAACTAACATGCCGAAACGTACTGACATCAAGCGTATCCTCGTTATTGGTTCGGGCCCCATCGTTATTGGCCAGGCCTGCGAGTTCGACTACTCCGGCGCCCAGGCCTGCAAGGTGCTCAAGGAGGATGGCTTTGAGGTCATCCTGGTCAATTCCAACCCGGCGACCATCATGACCGACCCGGGCTTGGCCGACCGCACCTATGTTGAGCCTATCACCGCCGAGTTTATCGAGCGCGTAATCAAGAAAGAGCGCCCGGACGCGCTGCTGCCCACGCTGGGCGGCCAGACCGGTCTGAACGCCGCCGTCGAGCTGGCGAAAGACGGTACGCTCGACAAGTACGGCGTCGAGATGATCGGCTGTGACCTTGCCGCCATCGAGCGCGGCGAGGACCGCAAGCTCTTTAACGAGGCCATGGCCGAGATCGGCCTGGAGGTCGCGCGCTCGGGCTATGCCTACAGCGTGGCCGACGCCGAGGCCATCGCCGAGCGCGTGGGATATCCCTGCGTGCTGCGTCCGAGCTTTACCCTCGGCGGCGCCGGCGGCGGCATCGCTCACACTCACGAGGAGCTCGTCTCCATCGTGAGCCAGGGCCTCGAGCTCTCGCCCGCCCACGAGGTGCTGGTCGAGGAGTCCATCGAGGGCTGGAAAGAGTATGAGATGGAGGTCATGCGTGACCACGCCGGCAACGGCATCATCGTGTGCTCCATCGAGAACCTCGACCCCATGGGCGTGCATACCGGCGACTCCATCACCGTGGCGCCGGCGCAGACCCTCTCCGACCTGGAGTATCAGCGCATGCGTGTCGCCTCGCTCGCCATCTTGGAGAAGATCGGCGTCGAGACCGGTGGCTCCAACGTGCAGTTTGCCGTGAACCCCCAGACCGGCCGCCTGATCGTCATCGAGATGAACCCGCGCGTGAGCCGTTCGTCCGCCCTCGCTTCCAAGGCCACGGGTTTCCCCATTGCCAAGGCCGCCGCGCGCCTGGCTGTGGGCTACACGCTCGACGAGATCGTCAACGACATCACCAAGGCTACGCCCGCCTGCTTTGAGCCCACGATCGACTACTGTGTGGTCAAGGTGCCGCGCTTTGCCTTCGAGAAGTTCAAGGGTACCGACCCCACGCTCACCACGCGCATGAAGGCCGTGGGCGAGATTATGGCGATCGGCCGCACCTTTGAGGAGGCCTTTGGCAAGGCTATGCGCTCGCTGGAGGATGGCCACCAGGGCATTTGCGCCGGTGGCAAAGAGGGTGCCGATAAGCTGAGCGACGACGAGCTTGCTCAGGCCGTGGCAACCCCGACCGAGCATCGCATCTTCTTTGTGGTCGAGGCCCTGCGTCGTGGCTGGGACATCGCTCGCATCCATGCCATCTGCGGTATCGATCCGTGGTACCTCAACCGTATCAACGATATGGTGCAGGTCCAGGAGAGCATCCGCGACCTGCGTGTGGAGGATATCGACGCCGACGCGATGCGCCTGCTCAAGCAGTACGGCACGAGCGATGCCGAGATCGCTGCGCTGACCGGCTCGGACGAGCGCTTTGTGCGCGCCTATCGCAAGGGTCTGGGCGTGGTTCCCAGCATGAAGACGGTCGATACCTGCGCTGCGGAGTTCTCGAGCGCCACGGAGTACCACTACAAGACGTACGAGAACATCTACCGCACGAGCCCGGATGCCAAGAAGTGCGTGGCTCCCGACGAGACCACGCCGGCGGACAAGCCCAAGGCGATGATCCTGGGCGCCGGTCCCAACCGCATTGGCCAGGGTATCGAGTTCGATTACTGCTGCGTGCACGCGAGCTATGCGCTGGCGGCCCGCGGCTTCGAGACCATCATGGTCAACTGCAATCCCGAGACCGTTTCGACCGACTACGACACGTCCGACCGTCTGTACTTTGAGCCGCTCACCTACGAGGACGTCATGGATGTCATCGATGTTGAGCGACCCGACGGCGTCGTGGTGACGCTCGGCGGCCAGACTCCGCTTAAGCTGGCGCGCATGCTCGAGGAGAGCGGCGTGAACATCATGGGCACCAAGCCCGATGCCATCGACTTTGCCGAGGACCGCGAGCGCTTTGCCGCCCTGCTCGACAAGCTGGGCATTATGTATCCGCCGGCGGGCCAGGCAACCTCGTTTGAGGAGGCCGAGGCCGTGGCCGCGCATATTGGCTACCCGCTGCTGGTGCGTCCGAGCTACGTGCTGGGCGGCCGCGGCATGATGATCGCCTACGATGCCGAGCATCTGCGCGATTACATGGCCGAGGCTGCGCGCATTAGCCCCGACTACCCGGTGTATCTGGACCGCTTCTTGGAGGGCGCGATCGAGTCCGATGTCGACGCCCTGTGCGATGGCGAAGAGGTCTACATCGGCGGCATTCTGGAGCATATCGAGGAGGCCGGTATTCACTCCGGCGACTCTGCGACCTGCATCCCGCCGTTCAGCTTTAGCGAGAGCCTGCAGGCAAAGCTTCGCGAGACCACGCGCCGCATCGCGATGGCGCTGGGCGTACGCGGCCTGGTCAACGTGCAGTACGCCATCAAGGGCGAGACCGTTTACGTGATCGAGGCCAACCCGCGTGCCAGCCGCACCGTGCCGTTTATCTCCAAGGCCACCGGCGTGCCGCTGGCCAAGTGCGCGGCGCGTATCATGGCGGGCGATTCCATCGCAAGCCTGGGCCTGCCGAGCGACGAGCGTCAGCTGGACTGGTTCTGCATGAAGGAAGCCGTTATGCCCTGGGGCCGTTTCCCGGGCGCCGACGTTATCCTGGGGCCCGAGATGAAGTCGACGGGCGAGGTCATGGGTATCGCCAAGAGCTATCCCGAGGCATACGCCAAGACGCAACTGGCGATTGACTACAAGCTGCCCGACCCGAGCGCCGGCAAGGTGTTCATCAGCGTGTGCGACCGTGACAAGCGTCATATCCTTTCGGTCGCCCGTATCCTGCGCTACCTGGGCTTTGATATCTGCTCCACCGAGGGCACGGCGCGCGTGCTGCGTGGAGGCAACGTGACGTGCGAGGTCGTGGAAAAGATTAGCGGCCCGCACGACGGCGAGCGTCCCAACATTGGTGACCTCATCGCCGATGGCAAGATTGCGGTAATCATCAATACGCCGTACGGCCCGGGCTCGCGTGGCGATGGCTACCTGCTACGCACCGAGGCCGTCCGTCGTGGCGTGACCTGCGTGACGGCGATGTCTGCGGCCAACACGTACGTGAGTGCCATCGAGGCCGTGCGCGAGGACGAGCAGGGTCACGGCAGCGCCAACGACATGGGCATGGACGTCATCGCCCTGCAGGACCTGCCGCAGTACACGGTGTAGTTGACCTGGCCGGCCGGGGCGGCAGCCGGACACTTTCTCTCGGAAACTGGGCTTCGCGAAGTTTTCCGAGAGAAAGGACCGCCTCCCGCCCCGGCCTGCGGTGATTCAATAGCACCGTGTGCTGCCGAAGGGGTTTTGCGCGATGACTAGGGCTGAATAGAAAATGAGTGCGGGCGCCGTCGTTCATTCGAACGACGGCGCCCACGTTATATAGGAGGGACTTTCAGCCTCGTCAACCTCCCATTCCAAACCAAATCAGCCAACGTACGTCATGGCAATATCCGGTAGGTCGCAGGGTGTCCCGCGGCGGGCTGGGTTATTTAGCTGAGCGACTTTGCGAAGCAAGGGGAGCGAAGATAAAAACCCAGCCCGCCCCCGACGCACTGTGTCTAGACGGATTGCACCTTCCCCTGTTTCTAGAGATAAATACCATTTAGCGGTGATATTCAACCGTTCAAGATATTGTGTAATGGCATATTACGTCATATGACGTAATATGCCATAAGCAGTCAAGGATGATTGTCTGCGTTCAAGTCGAGAAAGGGGCAAAATGATTAAACTGTGCCGCGTCGATAGCCGGTTAGTGCATGGGCAGACCGTGTTCTCTTGGTATCCAGCGCTTAAAGCAAACGCTATTCTTGTGGTTTCAGATGAGTACGCCGCAAGCAAAGAGCGAATTCAAGCGCTGCGAATTGCAAAACCCGCTGATGCCAAATTGGTTGTCAAAAGTGTAGAAGATTCCATCGTGGCCCTTAACGGAAGCGCGGTGGATAAATACGAGCTAATTGTTGTTACGGGAAATGTACATGACGCCTGTGAAGTTGCGCGTGCGTGTCCAAAAATAACGTCTGTGAATTTAGGCGGCGCTCGACCGTTGGGGGATAGCGTAAAGGAGCTTGGCCCTGCTGTGCGCCTTTCCCAATCCGATATTAATGAAATTAAGAAAGCCATGGCTGATGGAATCGAGTTCGAGGTAAGGCAGGTTGCTAGTGAGAAAAAACGCATCGTAACAAGTTTTGATTTGTAGGAAGAGAGAGAAATATGCTGCTTCAGGCTTTTCTGGTTGGTCTTGCTGCTGCTATAGGTCAATCGGATTATTTGCTCGGTACCGCGATGGTCGAGCGTCCGATTGTCCTCGGAGCGATTGTCGGTATTTTTTTGGGTGATATTCCGACTGGCGTTATTGTTGGTTTCCAGCTCGAACTCGCGTTTATGGGGGTCTGGCAGGTTGGTGCTGCCGTGCCGCCCAACGTAATTGTTGGTTCAGTTTTGGGAACAGCCTTTGCGATTACTATGGGTGCGGGTCCCGAGACCGCTCTGACTATTGCTATGCCCACTGCGGTGCTTGCCGGCATGTTTGACAGCCTTATGTATAGCGTTGTTACGCCTCCTATGGCTGTCTGGGCTGATCGTGGTGCCGAAAAGGACGACCCCAAAACGATTGCAGCCGCTATGTGGACCAATGGAATTCTCTACATCATTGCGCTTGGCTTGATTTGCGGCGTGGCTTTTTACGTTGGAAATGATGCTGTTCAGGCGCTGATTGACGCCATCCCTGATTGGCTTACGAATGGGCTTACGATCGCAACGGGTATTCTGCCCGCGCTTGGATTTGCGCAGCTTATGTCAATCCTGTCCACCAAGGAGCTGAGCTTCCTATTCTTTGGAGGCTTCTTGCTGAGTGCCTATCTAAATATTCCGACGATCGGTATCGTCGCGTTTTCGCTGATCCTGATTGGGATCCTCAATATGGCTCACATTTTTATGCCTGCCAGTGCGGCGGTCGCTAAGGAGGTTGACGATGACAACGAATTCTAATGATGTTCTTGAGCTCTCGCCGGAGTCAAATAAATCGACCGATAAGAGAATAACCAAGAAAGACTTAAAGGCGTTATTTTGGCGTAGCTTTCCACTCAACATCATGTGGAGCTTTGACCGACAAATGAACGTTGGTTTCTGCTACGACATGATTCCGGTAATCAAGCGGTTATACGATAAGCCCGAAGATCGGATCGAGGCATATAAGCGTCATCTTGAGTTCTACAATATTCAAGTTACGTTTAATCCTCTGGTCGCCGGCATTGTGGCCTCCATGGAGGAGGAGAACGCCAACAATCAGGACTTTGACGCCGCCTCAATTAACGCCATGAAAGCATCGCTTATGGCTCCGCTTTCCGGTATTGGAGATTCGCTGATCGCCAGTACGCTTCGCATGATTGCGACGGGCGTTGTGACGGGACTTTGCCTTTCGGGCAGTCTGCTCGGCCCAATCCTGTTCCTGCTTCTTTATAATGTCCCAACGATCCTGATCCGCTGGTTTGGGCTTCAGTATGGTTATTCGCTTGGCAGTGGCATGATTTCAAAGCTGAACGATTCTGATGTAATGCGCAAAGTTACGTCCGGCCTGGCGATTGTGGGACTAATGGTAGTTGGTGGAATGGTAGCGACCACCGTTGCAGTTACCACTCCGCTCGCTCTTAACTTCGGCGACACCGCGTTTAAGTTGCAGGAAACGCTCGACGGGATATTCCCGGCTCTTTTGCCGCTCTGCGCGTTCGGAATCATGTGTCTTTGCAATAAGAAACAGGTCAAAATAATTTGGCAGATTGTGGGCATTCTTGCTGCTGGTATTGTGCTCGGCGTCCTGGGGATTTTGGGCTAGAGAAGGCGTCCATCTTTTGAGATGCTGAACTCGAAGGACGATGCGTCTGCTCGCCAAACGGTTTTTGAATAGTGGAGCGGCATCTCATCGCAGGCATATGTGACGTGCTCGACAACGCTCACGGGGGCTCCAACGATATAACCGAGAAGGCTTGCTTCTTGGAGCCCCGCTATTCCTGCGGTGATTTTGAGCTTCTCAATACCGGTTGCGATGCTGTAATGGTTGGCGATCAGGTCGAAAAGACTGGCATTGTCTGTGAGAAGCTCCAGCAGTCCGGGTAGAGTGCTCTGCGTTGCATAAACGGTGTCGATGGCGCAGGGGGCATTTTCGATATAAACCAAGCGCGCAGCTCGTTGCACTACGGTTCCGTTGTCAATTTTGAGCTCCCGTGCAATGTGGGCATCAGCCTTGATTAAGCCTGTTTCCAAGATGGACTTGGTTGTTTTATCGCCGTATTGGGGGTCGGCGCTCAAATTGAAAATGGTGCTTGTTCCTCGTTTCAGGGTGAGCTTCGATGGGTTTACGAATGTTCCCTTGCCTCGCAGGCGGTAGAGCAAGCTTTGGTCAATGAGATTCTGTACGGCGCGTCTTACGGTGATCCTGCTTACTTTGTATTGCTTGCAAAGCTCGGTTTCGGTGGGAATCTGACTGCCGCCGGGGAGTTCGCCAGAAACTATTTTCTTGAGGATGTCGTTTTCAACGGTCTGATAGAGAAGTTCTGGCTGAGTGAACTCGTCTTTTGCTGCAGGCATGGTGGACCCCTTGGTTTTCAGTTTCTTTAGTACATAGATATACGACAACTGAGGACATCATAAGCCGTTATCTCAAAAGTTATGGAAATATCGATTTGGCGTTATTGCCGAGAGGGGATTTAAGATGGGTAGACAATACGACGAGGCGTTGATTGGTGCCATTTCCAGTCGCTCGTTTATAACCGAGAAGAGAGGGCTCGAGGTTCAAATTCGTCCGGTTCCTGATGATGAAAGAGAGCATGTGCTTGACCCACGAATTCTCGAGGTATCCCGCAAGAAGATGCGGAATGTTAGCATGTCTCCGAGCTGGACGAGCCTTATTGGAATGCGTCATCGCCCGGATAAGCCGACATACCGCCTACTCGATGGTGAGGTTCAGCGCGATGAGATCCTCATGGAGGCGGCCGATCGCTATATAGATTTATTCGTCTGGACGCCACCAAATCATAAGGAGGCAAGTCCGGCGCTTGTTTACCTGCACGGCGGCGCGTTTATGGCGGGGAATGTTCTGCAATTTGAACATCAGCTCGAGTTCATCGCCGAAAAGTCTGGTGCAGTGGTGGTTTATCCGGAATACCGCTTGGCGCCGGAGACGGCATTTCCGGGGCAGATCGAGGATTGCGTTCTTGCTCTTGATTATGTGCGCGAGCATGCCGCGGATCTCGGAATCGATCCTCATAAAATAATGGTCGCCGGCGACTCCGCGGGAGGAAGCCTTACTAATGCGTGTGTTCAGCTCAGGGGTGCTGGAGCTGTAGCCCATGCCTTCGAAATCTATCCTGAAGTCGACCTTGCGGGCGAACAGGGCGAGGGATATGAGGATTTTCCTGCGATAGCCGATCAGGAGGACGTTGCGCGTTTTCGCATCGACCATCTTCGCGATTCGGACGGTCCGATGGTCGAACTTTGCGCACACGGAAAAATGTCTCCTCATGACCCGTTGATTTCTGCGCTAATGCTTGAGGACTGCACTGATTTCTCCCCGGTGACTATCGTGACATCCGAATACGATCCGCTTCGTATCCCCGATGAAAAATGGGCTACAAAATTACGGTCTTCAGGAATCGATGTTGAGGTCATCGAATATGCCGGGTGTGACCATGGTTTTTTCGATCATTTTGGCGTGTACCCGCAATCGGAAGACGTGTGTTTGTTGATGGCCGAGAAGCTTAAAGAAATGGCTGCACAATAACGTCTCTCGGCGATAAGGGACTGAAGTCGCCTGTGTTTCTGCGTTTGTGGTTCTCGGTCTGATTATAAAAATGAGGCTTGCTCCTTGCCCGAGTGGGTGGGGAGCAGTTTGTTTTTTGTAGCGATGCGAGGCGAATGCCGCGTGCTTTAGATTGCCATTTTGCTTCGCTGTATACCACTTGACGTAATAAAAGAGGCAAGGGCGGTGCGAGGGCCAACAGTCATTCTAAGCTCGGATTCGTATCCTAAAAGGTTGTTTCTGTTGCGCGGCACAATATAGCAAAAAAGAATGATAAAATGAATTCGAAAAAGAATTCATTTTTAGGAGGTATGTATGCCTGCCTTGCAGATGCTCGACAACCTTGTTCCAATTAGCGATTTCAGCCACGGTAAGGGCTCGGCTGCCTTTTCGAAGGTTGGGGACGACAATCCTGTTGTGGTCCTCAAACACAACAAGCCAGCATTTGTGATTGTGACACCCGATGAATACAGGGAAGCGAAGCAAGCGGAGGAGGACCTCGCCTTGTTAACGTTGGCGCTTAAGAGAGTGGCTGCGACAGGTGACGATGCGCTTGTTTCCCTGTCTGATGTTATGGAAGAGCTGGGTGTGAGCCAGGACGAACTCGATCAGATGGATGAGGTCGAGTTTGAATGAGTGGGTACGAAGTCGCTTTCTACCCAGATGCTCTCAAGGATATTAAGCGTCTGGACGGCTCCCAACGAAAGATTGTCCTTAAGGCTATAGAAAAAATCAGAACGAACCCATTGCCGCAGAACGAGGGTGGATTTGGCAAGCCTCTTGGAAACAAGGCGGGTACGGATTTGACTGGCTTTATGAAAATCAAGCTCAGGGGAAGTGGCATTCGAATCGTGTACCGTCTCATCAGAATTAAAGAAAAAATGGCCATCGTAGTGGTAGGCGCTCGCGAAGACATGGAAGTCTACCGAACTGCTCAGAGACGAACACTCGATTTCGAGAAATGGGCGGAAGAGAATATCTAGCTTTAACGATGAACGACGAGTGAGCGTTGGTAGGGCCCTGACGAATTAGATTCGTCAGGGTTTTTTCTGGACCAATTGCCTTTCAGCCTCCGTTAACCTTTCTTTCCAATTCATCAGCCAACGTACGTCATGGCAATCCCCGGTAGGTCGCAGGGTGGCGGCTGAGCCTTTCCCTCGGGAAACTTCGCGAAGCCCAGTTCCCGAGGGAAAGGCTCAGCCGCCACCACAAAGACCGCAGGGACGGGAGCGGCTATACTACTCTCAGTAGTTAAGGGTCGCGGATCCGCCGCGTCACCGCTCTCAACAGGAGGTCTTTGTTTATGGCAGATCAAAAGCCGGTTGTCGGGATCATCATGGGTTCCAAGTCCGATCTGGGCGTTATGGAAGGCTGCACCGCCGAGCTCGAGGCGCTGGGCGTGCCCTATGAGCTCGTCATTGCGAGCGCACACCGCACGCCGGCGAAGGTCCACGAGTGGGCTTCGACTGCTGCCGATCGCGGTATCAAAGTGATTATCGCCGCCGCCGGCAAGGCCGCTCACCTGGGTGGTGTCGTGGCTGCCTTTACGCCGCTGCCGGTCATCGGCGTGCCTATGAAGACGAGTGACCTGGGCGGTATGGATTCGCTGCTGTCGATGGTGCAGATGCCTTCGGGTGTGCCTGTGGCCTGCGTTGCCATCAACGGCGCCAAGAACGCCGCCATCTACGCCACGCAGATTCTAGGCGCTTGCGACCCCGAGTACCGCAAGGTTATCGAGAAGATGAAGCAGGAGATGGCCGACGCCTAGGCGTTCCGCCGTTTCACCGCAGTATAAGGAGAGCCATGTCCGACTATCAGGGAAAACGATTCAAGGCTTCTCAGATTCCCGATCCGTCGAAGCCGGGTGCTGCCCATGCGGCACAGCAGGGTCGGACATCCTCTCCTCAGCAGCCGCGCGCGCCGCGCCCCGTGACGCCGGCGACGCATCGTCGACAGGACGCGCCAGCCGCATATCGACCTTCATCTTATAGCAACGCTAAGAAGCCGCCCCGGTCTTCATCGCATGCCGCGCCGTCGGATTACACCGAGCCGCCGCGCAAAAAGCGCCGCTCCATTATTCCCATTCTGCTCATCATCATCGGCATCGGTCTGATTGTCGCCGCCGCCGCTATCTTTATTAATGCTCAGATTGGCTATAAGCAGGCGAGCGAGTCGTATCAGAAAATCGAGAAGCAATATGTAAGCGATAAGGACGCCAGCGGCGTGCCGATTATCGACTTCAATGCGCTTGCCCAGACAAACCCCGAGATTGTGGGTTGGATTTACGCGCCGGGAACCAACATCAACTATCCCGTGGTGCAGTCCAATAACAACTCCAAATACCTCAACACGCTGTTTGACGGTACGTCCAATGCATCGGGTGCGATTTTCTTGGACAGTGACGATACCGCGCCGGGAATGGTTGACCAGCAGACCACGATCTACGGCCACCACATGAACGACGGATCGATGTTCAATGTGATCTCGGATACGACCGATCAGGCGACGTTCGACAGCATAGAGTACGTGTATTACATCACGCGCGACGCCACCTATAAACTGCGACCACTGGCGACCAAAGTTGTCGAGGACACGTATGCCAAGGCGCGCACGCCCAATTTTGAGGGCGACGACGGGCTCAAGAACTACCTGTCCGAGATGCTCGACGGTGCCTCTGCCGTGGCGAGCGATGCCATCGATCGTGCCGCTTCGGCAACCAAGGTGGCAACGCTTGTGACCTGTCGTTCGTTATCGCTGAGCAACACGCGTGCCGTCATGGTGCTCACGCCGGTCGAGGAATAAGTTGTTCGAGAGTAGCTAAAAAAGCCCCGTTCCAAATTGGCTACTCGATGACGGTAAGGGAGAAATGATGCTTGAGAATGGCAAAACGATGCCTTCGGTTGATGCTTGGCTGCGCGAGGCCAAGGCCGATTCGTCGGCACCTGCGTGCGGTATGTATCTGACACATAACGGTGTGGTGCGCGCGACGCCCAAGTCCGAGGTCCGCGGGATCGAAACCGATGGCGTAGCTCCCGGGCGCAGGGTGGGCGGCATGGTGTTCGGCTTCGATGCTCAGAAAGTGCAGGCTGCTATCGAGGCCACGCGCGCGATGCCGGGTATCGGCTATGTGCGCGTGTGGCTGGCAAGCGGCGAGCTTGCCGTAGGTGACGACATCATGCTCGTGCTCATTGGCGGAGACATTCGCCCGCATGTGGTCGATGCGCTGCAGTCGCTCGTCGGCACCATCAAGAACGAGTGCGTGAGCGAGGTCGAGCGCGAGGCGTAAGGCCTCGTCGGCAATCCGAGTCTGTCTATAGCGAAAGCCCGCCGGCAGTTCATGTAGATCTGCCAGCGGGCTTTGATGTGTTGGAGCTATTTTGCTCTGGCGTTTGCTACACGCGTGTGGCGTCCTTGGGGCTCATGGTCATACTCTGAAAACGGTTCTCCATATATTCGTTATCGAAATGCTTGTCATAGAACTGTGCGACGGGAATATTTCGAACGGTTCCGTTGACGCGCTGATACCAATAGTCGAGCGATTGCAACGTCATGACGCCGTCGATCAACATGACGGCGGTCAGGATGACGGTAGCAGAGTAGCGGCGTTTCCATGGAATCATATTGATGAGCTTAAGCAGGCGCGGCAGCAAGACCTTGATCCAGATGAGGCCACCCAGGCCCCACATGCAGGCAAACGGCGTGCATGTGCGTCCCCCGGTCAATACCGCGATGGGATCGGGCATGCCGAATAGCCTAATGTGTGAATAGCTCCACGACACCACGCCAAATGAGGTCTGCATAAACCAGCCTACAAACACCTCGAAAGCGCCGCCGATCAGGGCACTTACCAGGAAAATGATCAGAGGATTCTTTTTATAGAAGCGGTTGAGCGCCATGGTCATGAGCACCGCGCCAAATCCGTAGATGGGGCTAAAGGGGCCAAATAGCATACCGGCACGGTCCTGATAGACGCCGGGATCGACGACGACCATATGCCAGACTTCCTCGAGAATGAGACCTAACACGCTGCAGACGAAGAATACCCAGAACAGGTTGAAGTAGTTGAGCTTGATGTAGCCCTCGCCGGTTTCGTCGCGGCCGAGCATCCCCTCGGCGGCGGCATCGCGGTCGAGCATCTCTTGCAGACGGCGCTGCAGTTCGCGCTCCTGGCGTAGCGTGGGGTCGACGGTGGCCGACAGCGCAATGAGGATGACAAGCTGGACGGCGGGGCGCAGCAGGAAGGGTCCGATGCCCTGGAGCATCACGTCAACTAAAAGCTCCACGACGGTAAATGCGATGAGGACGTAAGACAGGCGGGCGGCATTGCGCCGCTGGTCCTTGATGAGGTCCAGGCCAAAGACGATCAAGATGATCGCGCTTGCCGCCGAGAGCATAATGCCGGCGACGATAAGGCCAACCGCGACCAGGGTGTTATCACCGAGCTTAGCGGCGACGTTGCCGTTAATGAGTGCGGTGATGACCTGCCACATAAAGACGGCGACTGACGGGAGCGTGCCCACGCCAGATAGGGTGCACAGGACTGCGTAGACCTTGATGATAAGGGGGATCTTCTTGGCCTCCGTGGTGCTGGGGACACTGGGGTCGAGTTGATTTCGATCCATACGCTACCTTTCTCGTCTTGTAGTAGCCTACAAGGATACGCCGACGACCAGCTAAAAGACAGGACGAACGTCCCAATTGCAACAATGTAGCCCCTAGCGCGGGCGAGACACGGCGCACGGGAAGTCTTCGAGGCCGTTGCCCCTGAGAGTGGACTACCCAATAAAATGTTTGGTCGCAAAACGGATAATAAGCTCGGTGGGCTTTTAAAAAGCGCTGCTCATGCGCTGGGGAGCGCGTCGCGCCGTGCGTATAATAAGGCGGGTAACGCCAAAATACGAGGCTCTGAGGGGATGCCATGTCTCAAGAAACCATCCGCGCGGCCGAGCATGCCGCGGGACAGGTGAACGCCATGTCGACGTATGATCCGGACTCCGACCAGCTGCATGAGGAATGCGGCATTTTTGGTGTGTGGGCGCCCGATCGCGACGTGGCTCGACTGACGTACTTTGGCCTGCGTGCACTGCAGCACCGTGGCCAAGAATCGGCGGGAATCGCTGTTGGTGACGGCGGTACGGTTATGGTCCGCAAGGATCTGGGCCTGCTCGACCGTGTGTTCTCCAATGCCGATTTGTCGACGCTCTCCGGTCAGCTGGCCGTGGGTCATGTGCGCTACGGCACCGCCGGCGCCAAGAGCTGGGAAGCCTCTCAGCCGCACCTCTCTACCATCAATAGCGTCATTATCGCGCTCGCGCACAACGGCACCCTCGTCAACACCGACGAGCTGCGTCGCCAGCTGATCGAGCTGGGCGTACCGTTCCTCTCCAACTCGGATTCCGAGGTCGCGACCAAACTCATCGGCTACTTTACTCAGCGTACTGGCCATCTGCGCGAGGGCATTCGCAAGACCATGGAGCTCGTGCGCGGCGGCTACGCCATGACGCTCATCAACGAGCAGGCGCTCTACGCATTCCGCGATCCGCACGGCATTCGCCCGCTCGTGCTGGGCAAGCTGGTGGATGAGGGCCTGGACCAGGCCGATGCCGCATCCGTTTCGCAGCTGCCGTCGCAGGACGGCGCCGCGACGGTCGACGCCACCACCCATGTCACGCGCGCCGGCGGCTGGGTCGTTGCCTCCGAGACCTGCGCGCTCGATATCGTGGGCGCCGAGTACGTCCGCGACGTCCGTCCCGGTGAGATTTTGCGCATCAGCGCCGAGGGCCTTGTGTCCGAGCAGGGCGTGCCTGCCGCCGAAGAGCCTGCTAACTGCATTTTTGAGCAGGTCTACTTTGCTCGCCCCGATTCCATCATGAACGGCAAGAGCGTCTACGCCTGCCGTTATGACATGGGTCGTCAGCTGGCACATGAGGAGCCCGTCGAGGCCGACCTGGTCATCGGCGTGCCCGACTCCGGCCTGCCGCCCGCGGAGGGGTATTCGCACGAGAGCGGTATTCCCTTTGGCGAGGGCCTCATCAAGAATCGCTATGTGGGCCGTACGTTTATCGAGCCTACGCAGGAGCTGCGTGCCATGGGCGTGCGTATGAAGCTCAACCCACTGCGCGACAACATCGAGGGCAAGCGCCTGGTCGTCATTGACGACTCCATCGTCCGCGGCACCACCATGGTGCAGCTCGTCAAGATGCTGCGCAACGCCGGCGCCAAGGAGATTCACATCCGCATCAACTCGCCCGAGGTCATCTGGCCGTGCTTCTACGGTATCGATACCGACGTGCAGTCGCAGCTTATCAGCGCCAACAAGACGGTCGATGAGATCTGCGAGTATATCGGCGCCGATTCGCTGGCCTTCCTTTCGGTCGAGGGCCTGCTGAAGGTCATGCCCAAGGGCGGTTACTGCGATGCGTGCTTTACCGGCCGCTACCCCGTGGCGATTCCCGAGAGCTTTGGCCGCGACAAGTTTATGGAGGGCTTTAAGCCCCGCAACCTGGATAAGCCGCTGCACTTTGACGACGACGCCGTGGTCGAGAAATACGACGACCGCAGCTGGGAAGAGAAGCACGGCGAGGCCTAAAACCTGCCATGTAGGGACAGGTTCATTTTGGTAGGTTTTACCTGCTGTTTTGTTGATATGACGGCGCGTGCTGTTATGGCGCGCGCCGAAATGAACGCAACTATGAGCACCGTTTGGCGCCCGCGCGGCGGACGGTAGTGGGAGAGGAAGGCTCAGATGAGCGACAGCAAGCATGTGACGTATGAGGACGCCGGCGTCGATACCGCCGAGGGCGGCCGCGCCGTCGACGCCATTAAGCAAATGGTTAAGGACACCAACCGTCCCGAGGTCATCGGCGGTATCGGTGGCTTTGGTGGCTTATTCTCGGCCGCCGCGCTTAAGGATATGGAAGACCCGATTCTGATCAGCGGTACCGACGGCGTGGGCACCAAACTTGTGCTCGCCCAGATCATGGATCGTCACGAGACGGTGGGCCAGGACCTGGTCGCCATGTGCGTCAACGACATTTTGGCTTCGGGCGCCGAGCCGCTGTTCTTCCTGGACTACGTTGCCATCGGCCACATTGAGGCCGAGCACATGGCAAAGATCATCAAGGGTGTGGCCGACGGCTGCAAGCTCGCGGGCTGCGCGCTCGTGGGCGGCGAGATGGCCGAGCACCCCGGCGTCATGGCTCCGGCCGACTACGACCTTGCCGGCTTTACCGTGGGCGTCGTCGACCGTCCCAAGATGCTCGATCCCGCAAACGTCCGCCCCGGCGACGTGATTCTGGGCCTGCCTTCCACCGGCGTGCACTCCAACGGTTACTCGCTCGTGCGCAAGGTCATTGGCGTCGACGGCATTAAGCCGGGCACGCCCGAGGCCGCCGCTAAGGCCGAGGAGCTGAGCCGTCCGCTCGAGGAGCTCGGCGGCGCATCGCTGGCAGACGCCCTGTTGGCCCCCACGCGCATCTATGTCAAGCCGATTCTTGAGTTGCTCCGCGGCGGCGCCAACGTGCACGCTATCGCCCACATTACTGGCGGCGGTATTACCGAGAACCTCAACCGCGCGCTTGCCGACGACGTCGACGCCGTGGTCACCCGCAACGGCGCCGAGATGGGTTGGGACGTTCCGCCCGTCATCACCTACGTGTCGCGCCAGGCCGAGCTCGCGCCCAACGAGGCATGCAAGACCTTCAACATGGGCGTTGGCCTGTGCCTGATCGTCGCCCCCGAGGACGAGGCCGCGGTTACCGAGGCCCTGGTCGCGCTGGGCGAGAAGCCGTTCCGCGTGGGCGAGTGCGTTGAGGGTTCCGGTAAGGTCGTGTACTCCGATGAGCGCTAACGAGCAGATGGCTGCTGCCGAGAGCTTGGGCTTTGTGCCCTACACCCGTCCGACCGGCACCGATACGGCTGAGCCGCTCAAGATCGGTGTGCTCATCAGCGGTTCGGGTACCAACCTGCAAGCGCTGATCGATCTGATCGCCGCCGGCAAGCTCAACGCTTCGATTGAGCTTGTGGTGTCGAGCCGTCCTTCGGCTAAGGGTTTGCAGCGCGCTGAGCGCGCGGGCATCCAGACGCTCACGCTGTCCAAGGATGTCTATGCTGACCCCATCGCCGCCGACGAGATCATCGCGCACGAGCTGCTCGAGCGCGGCTGCGAGTACGTGGTGATGGCCGGCTACATGCGTATGGTGCACACCCCGCTGCTGGCGGCGTTCCCCAACCGCGTGGTCAACTTGCACCCGGCGCTGCTGCCGAGCTTTACCGGTGCCCACGCGATCGACGATGCGTTTGCTCGCGGCGTCAAGGTGACCGGCGTGACCGTGCACTTTGCCAACGAGATCTACGACAACGGTCCCATCATTGCCCAGCGTGCGCTGACTGTTGAGGAGGGCTGGGACGTCGACACGCTCGAGGAGCACATCCACGCGATCGAGCACGTGCTGTATCCCGAGGTCGTGCAGATGCTCGCCGACGGCCGCGTTCACGTGCTGGAGAGCGGCAAGGTCGCAATTGACGCGCCTCGCGGCTAGCGGCGCACAGTACAATTTAGCCGAGTAGTCAGGGTGGTCATTGGCGCCAAGACGCGCGTGGCCACCTTTTGTTTTGGGTAGTCACCTGCGACGTTCTTTAACGACTAGTCATTCAAGAACGTCGCAGGTGGCTAGGTGAGAGAGGTGAGCGCATGGCGGATAACGAAGCGCTGTTTACGCCTGAGCTGGTGTTTTTTGATTGGGAGTGTGCGACGCCGGATGAGGTGTTCGCGCGGCTTGAGGGCGAGCTTGCACCACATGGCTACATTGCATCCGGTTGGCTCGATGCCGTCCGCACGCGCGAGGATGCCTATCCCACGGGTCTCGCTATGCCGGCGGCAAACATTGCCATTCCGCATACCGATCCGGGGTTTGTGGCCAAGCCCTATATCGCGGTGGTGAAGCCCGCCGCGCCCGTGACATTTAACGCTATGGCTGGCATGAGCGCTCCGGTGCCGGCGCAGATCGTCATCAATCTGGGCATCGCCGAGCCGGGCGGCCAGGTCGAGGCCCTGCAGGCACTCATGAACATCTTTATGGGCGCCGATGCCGCAGCCGACGTGCTCGGCCAGACCACGCCCCAGGGCATGGTCGACGCCATCCGCCGCCACTTCTAAGGTGGGGCTGAGTCGGCACTTGGGGACTGTCCCTAACTGCCGGCTGCCAGAGCTGTCCCCTTTGCACCAAAATGGTGCAGATTAATCTGTCCCCAATGCACCAAGCGTGCCGCGGGGGCTGCGTTGTGACACAATGGCGTTTGTTCGATTCGTTATGCGAAAGGCCAACTATGGCAAATAAGAAAAAGAACTCCGAGGCCGCGCCGACGCCCGAGCAGCAGGCCCGCGCTGCCTCCAGCTCTCGCAAGAAGCAGCGCAAGACGTACGTGTCTAAGACCGTCAAGATCGTTCTGGTGGTCATCGGCGTGCTGGCGATGCTGCTTTCCGTCTCGGCGATGGCGTGCTCCGGCCTTATGTCGCAGGCTGAGGACACCTCGAGCTACAAGCTGACCGGCGGTGTTGCTGCCACTATCAACGGCACCAACCTTACCGAGGACACCGTGACCAAGCAGATCATGAGCATGCGCACGTCCTACGGCTACACCAAGGATGAGGATTGGGCGCAGTATCTGGTTGACAACGACCTCACGCCCAAGAAGTACCGCAAGCAACTCATCGACTCCTACACGCAGCAGATTCTGCTTCAACAGGCACAGAAGGAGAACGGCGTGACGGTGTCGGACGAGGAGGTCGAGAAGGCTTGGAAGGACGCGTGCAAGAGCGCGGGCGGAGCCAAGGCCTTTAAGAAGACCCTCAAGACCTACGGCTATACCGAGGACACCTACAAGGACTCGCTCAAGGAGAGTCTGGCGCAACAGAAACTCAAGGATGCCGTCGCGCCCACGAGCAAGCCCAAGGACAGCGAGATTGTCGATTACATCAACGAAAATCTGTCCAGCTACAACGACGCCCGCCGCTCGTCGAACATCCTGATCAAGGTTGATTCCGACGCTTCCGACGAGGACAAGGCTGCCGCCAAGGCCAAGGCGCAGGAGTGCCTGGACAAGATCAACTCCGGTGAGCTGAGCTTTGAGGACGCCGTTGAGCAGTACTCCGAGGACACCGGTTCCAAGGAGAAGAAGGGCGATGTGGGCTGGGATAAGCTCACCACCTTTGTCGACAGCTACCAGACGGCGCTCGAGGGACTCAACAAGGGCGACGTGAGCGAAGTCGTCGAGTCGACCTATGGCTACCACATCATCAAGTGCACCGACTACTTCCATGTCGATAATCAGGTTGATGACATCAACCAGGTGCCCAAGGACATCAAAAAGTACGTCTCCAACGTGGTGAAGACGCAAGCGGCCAGCACCGCGTACAGCGAGTGGCTGGAGCAGTACAAGAAGGATGCCGACATCACCGTCAACCCCATGCCCAAAGACGTACCCTATAACGTGAGTCTGAAGGGTGTCACCAAGAGTTCGACCGACGATTCGTCGACGACTGAGTAATCATGGGGCGGTGCTCGCGCGAGTGCCGCCCACACTATTGAGGAGGATTTGCAGATGACCAACGAAGAGCTGCAGAAGGAAATGATTGCGGCCATGAAGGCCAAGGACAAGGTTCGCCTGTCCATCATTCGCCAGGTTAAGGCCGAGGTGAAGAATATCGAGGTCAATGAGCGCCGCGATGTGACCGAGGAAGACGTCAACAGCATGATCAAGCGTCTGATCAAGCAGACGAGCGAGACGCTGGAGATGTCCATCAAGGCCGGCACCGACCAGGAGCGTACCGACAACCTGACCGAGCAGGTCAAGATTCTGGAGAGCCTGCTGCCCGCGCAGGTTTCGGGCGAGGAGCTCGAGGCCCTGATCGAGCAGGTTATCGCCGAGCTGGGCGCCACGTCCAAGAAGCAGATGGGCCAGGTTATGGGCGCACTCGGCAAGGCCACCGGTGGCAACTTCGATAAGCCGGCCGCGGCAAAGATCGTCGGAGCCAAACTCGCGTAGGGGCCGAGCGGTACATAGTTGATGTTTAGGGGGGCGTGGCCGTCATGGTCGCGCCCCTTTTTGCTGGGCTGGGCACTCATTGGGGACAGGCTTAAATGAGTGCCCGGGCTACGCTCATTGGGGACGGGCTTAAATGAGTGCCCAATGAGCAGGTACTCATTTAAGTCTGTCCCCAATGACTAGGTGGAAGGTTGCGGGTTCTTTACGGGAATGTAGTGTGGGCTGCGGAAACGTGATTCTTTCCGTACAATAGTTCAACTCGTGTAAACGCAGGGAAGGGACATTCATGGCAGACATGATCGAGATCAAGCATCTCAACAAGTACTTTGGCGACCTGCATGTGCTCAAAGATATCAACCTCACCGTCAAACGCGGCGAGAAGCTCGTAATGATCGGGCCTTCCGGCTCGGGTAAATCGACGCTCATCCGTTGCGTCGATTATCTGGAGGAGCCCACGTCGGGCGAGGTTGTCATCGACGGTACGCCGCTCACCAAAAAGAATCACCTGGAGATGGCTCGCAAGTATAGTTCCATGGTGTTTCAGCAGTTCAACCTGTATCCCAACATGACGGTGCTGGGCAACCTGACGCTCGCGCCCATCAAACTGCAAAAGAAGAGCAAGGAGGAGGCGACCGAGATCGCCATCGCTGCGCTCAAGCGCGTCGGCATGGCACATAAGGCCGGCGAGTATCCGCAGAATCTCTCGGGTGGTCAGCAGCAGCGCATCGCCATCGCCCGTGCCCTGTGCACCAAGCAGCCTATCATCCTGTTTGACGAGCCGACCTCGGCACTCGACCCCGAGATGGTCCAGGAAGTCCTGGACGTTATGATTGAGCTCGCGCAGGAGGACATCACCATGATCTGCGTGACGCACGAGATGGGCTTTGCGCGCCAGGTGGCCGACCGCGTCATCTTTATGGAGGACGGCCGCATCCTGGAGGAGGGCACGCCCGAGCACTTCTTCGATAACCCCGAGAACCCGCGTTGCCGCGAGTTCCTGTCCAAGATTCTGCACTAGGCGCGGTGATGGACATGACGGATATGACGAGGGCGGCCGTGTCGCGCCGTCACTTTTTGCAGCTGGCGGGCGCCGGTATGCTTACGCTGACGGGGGCCGCGCTTACCGGTTGCGGCAACTCCACCAGCGGCGAGGGCTCCGACAAGGGGTCCAAGCTTGCGGCCATTAAGTCGCGCGGCCATCTGAATGCCGGCGTTAAGAAGGATGTTCCCGGCTACGGCTATTACGACACCGCCAAGGGTCGCTTTGAGGGCATGGAAGTCGATTTGTGCTACCAGATCGCCGCTGCCGTCTTTGGCGTGAGTTACAAGGAGGCCCGCGCCCAGGAGCTTGTCGAGTTTGCCGACGTAACGCCCAAGACGCGCGGTCCGCTGATCGATAACGGCCAACTTGACGTGGTCGCGGCGACCTACACCATCACCGACGAGCGCAAGAAGAGCTGGGATTTCTCGACGCCGTACCGCACCGACTACGTGGGACTCATGGTCAAGAAGCGTTCGGGCTTTACCTCGATTGAGGATCTGGATGGTAAGGTCATTGGTGTGAGCCAGGGTGCCACCACGCAGGGCCTGATCGAGCAGATGATCAAGGACAACGGCTTTAGCTGCAAGCCCGAGTTTAGGGCCTTTAGCGGCTACCCCATCATCAAGAGCTCGCTCGACGCCGGCAATATCGACGTCTTCGCCATGGACCGCTCCACGCTGGCCGGTTACATGAACGAGACCGTTGAGCTGCTGCAGCCCGAGGTCAAGTTTGGCGAGCAGGGCTACGGCGTGGCAACCAAGAAGGGCTGCGACCTTTCGGCCGTGGTCGATCAGGTGATTTGCGATCGCCTGGCCGACGGCTGGCTCGACCAAGAGGTCAAGACCTGGGGTCTTGTATAGGCGCATCGTCCAAGGAAGGAATCAAATGCTCGAAGGATTATTTGACGCCGACCGTTGGTCGACGACATTTCAAAACATGGGGCCCTTCTGGGAGGGCTTTGGCGTGACGCTGCAGGTGGTCGTTGCCGGTCTGCTGCTGTCGCTGGTGCTGGGCACGCTGCTGGGCGTGTTCTCCACCACTCGTTCGCGCGTGCTGCGCGCCATAAGCCGCGTGTACGTGGAGTTTTACCAGAACACCCCGTTGCCCGTGCAGGTGCTCTTTATGTACATGGCCGGTCCACAGTTTTTGCAGGCCATAACCGGTGCCGACCAGCCGGTGCGTATCGCGCCGTTCGTGCTGGGCTTCTTGGGCGTGGGTCTGTATCACGCGGCCTACATCTCGGAGGTCATCCGCACTGGTATCGAGGCGGTTCCGCGCGGTCAGATGGAGGCGGCCCAGAGCCAGGGCTTCACCCGTGCGCAGGCGTACTGGTACATCGTGCTGCCCCAGACGTTCAAGATCATTCTGCCGCCGCTGTGTAACCAGGCGCTCAACCTGGTCAAGAACACGTCGGTGCTGGCGCTTGTGGCCGGCGGCGACCTTATGTACCGTTCCGACAACTTTGTGAGTCTGTACGGTTACCTGCAGGGATACATCGTCTGCTGCCTTATGTACTTCATCATCTGCTTTCCGCTCGCCATGCTGGTACAGTGGCTCGAGCGCCGCTCCAAGGAGCGTCCGCGCGGCGTGAGCCTGGCCGAGCTGGGGCTCGACAACGTAGAGGAGGCCTAGCGCATGGAAATCTTCAACGCGACCAACCTGCTCTACATTTGGGGCGGCTTTGTTAAGACAATCGAGATCTCGGCGCTGTCGATCTTTTTCTCGCTCATCTTTGGCACGGTGCTGGCGCTCGTTAAAAGCTATGCGCCCCGCCCGTTCCGTATTTTGGTGAGCGCCTATATCGAGCTGTTCCGTTGCACGCCGAACCTGCTGTGGATTCTGTTTATCTACTTTACGGTGCAGGGTTTGGACATTGTGATTTCGACCATCGCCTTTACGCTGTTTACCAGCGCTGTTATGGCCGAGATTGTGCGCGGCGGCCTCAACTCGATTCCGCGCGGCCAGTTTGAGGCAGCGCAGAGCCAGGGCTTCGGCTTCTTTGCCACCATGCGCTACATCATTCTGCCGCAGACGTTTAAGACGATCATTCCGGCGCTGTTTAGCCAATGCACGACCGTCATCAAGGACAGCTCGTATCTTTCGGGCATTAACGTGGCCGAGCTCATGTACACGGCAAACGTCGTGATGGCCCACGCGATCGACCTGTCGCAGGTTCTTATGCTCTACGGCCTGGTGTTTGCGATGTACTTTGTGCTCAACTTTGGTATCTCGTTGCTGGTCCGAGCATATCAACGCCGTATTGTGGCAGCGTAGTCCTGCTTCCCCAAGCACGGCATCTTGCCCCTCAATCGTCGCTTGCGTACATTTAGTACGCGGCGCTCCTCTTTCGGGGCAATCTGCCGCACTTGGGAAACCAGGACGGTCGTAAGTGACAAAATGAGAATCAGGAATCGCCTATTTCTCATTTGTTAGAAAGGAATCGCGATGAGCGATCTGGAGAACAAGAAGAATCCTGTGGTCATTACCATCGCGCGCGACTTTGGCGCCGAGGGCCACGAGATTGGTCGCATGCTTGCCGACGAGTTGGGGATTCCGCTGTACGATAACGAGCTGCTGGTGCGTGCGTCGCTGCGCGCGGGCGAGTCGCTCGACAAGATGGCCGCCTACGACGAGCGCCTGGCCGTGGAGAACATGGCGTTTCTGCCCGACCGCTACGATGCCCGTTCGTACTCGGACAAGTTGTTCCAAAAGATGAGCCAGGTGATTTTGGATCTGGGTGAGACCGAGAGCTGCATTATCGAAGGCCGCCTGTCCGATTACCTGCTGCGTAACAACCCCAACCACATTGCCGTATTGGTGACCGCTCCCTTTGAGGACCGCGTCGAGATCGTGCGCAAGAAGCGCGGTCTTAACAAAAAGAAGGGCGCCAAGCTGGTCAAGCAGCAGCAGAAGGCGCGCGAGGCGTTCTATAAGCGCTACAGCGCCGGAAAGTGGAAGATGACGAGCGGTAAGGATATCGTTGTCAACCGCGCCAAGTTGGGACGCGAAGGCTGTAAAGACGTCATTGCCGCTGCCTACCGCTACAAAGTGGCGCAGCTCGAAGGCTAGCCGATCAAAACCACCACAAAGGGGACAGCACCTTTGTGGTGGTTTTTGTTTTAGGCAGAGGGGAAGGCTTTGGCGAGACCGGCGCGCGTCTGCGTGTCGGTCTTTTGGTAGATAGAGCTCAGGTGGCGCTGCACCATGCGCATCGAGATACCGAGCTCCTCGGCGACCTGCTTGAGCGGGCGTTCATCCTGGGTCACGGCTATGAGCACGTCGACTTCGCGCGGGGTGAGGGCGTGGTTGGCGATGAAGGCCTGGCGCTGCTCCTCGACGGTGGGCGCGGCGAGCACTTCTTCTGCCAGCTGCTCGCGCTCGCGCTCCTGCTCGGTTTGGGGTAGGCGGAACAGGCCGGCTGCCACGAATGCCGCGCAGGCGGCGACGAGCAAAACGAGCGCACCGATCATGATGAGGGCAACGTTGCCCGAGGTCACAAGGGCAAGCGAGATGCCCGATGTAGTGAATGCGCATGCATTGTTGGCGGCGCGTCCCATGCCGGCCCAGAGAGCGGGCGCATGCATGTGCGGTGCCAGCTGTGTAAAGGTGGCGGTAAAGAACGTGACAAAAAAGCCCGAGCTCAGGTAAAAGACGACAAGGCCCAGGTTGGGATCGGCACCGGCCTCGACGGCCAGGATGGAAATGGTCGAGAGCACGGCAATGCCGAGCATGACAAGCCCCATGTATCGGCGCTCGGCAAGATCAAAGATAAGACCGGCGGCAAGGCCGCTTGCCGCCAAAAAGAGGCGCGGCCAGGTCTGCACGGCAATGGTGCCGTGGGCGTTGGAGAGTGTGACCACGTTGTCGAGGGTCGAGAACAAGCAGGCAAGAATCATGACGAGCGCGATGCTCCAGCATGCCTGTTTGGCGAGGGCATGAGAGGGCTCAACAAAGGGATTGATGGCGGGGCTGGAGCTCTCGGCAGCCTTTTGGGGAACGACGCTGAGGGCGGAGATGGCGATCGTCGCTGTGCCAAGGACGATGAGCTCTGCGATACCGCCGCAATTGAGCAGGTTGACGGCGAACTGCATCAGGATGCCCGCGGCATAGGCCGCTCCCGCACCGGTGGCGAGCTTGGGATCATCCTGAAATGCCAACGAAAAGGCGTGGTGAGTGGCGGCGCCCAGCAGGCCGAGTCCAAAGAACGCCACGCACCCCAGAATCTCGAGGGCAAGCGGGCCCGTGGGGGACTGGATCTGGGTCAATCCCAGGATGGCGACGGGAACAGCGGCGTTGGCGGCTGCCAATGAGTGGCCTTTGCGCTGTGCGAGCCCGAGCAGCGGCGCATATCCGATAAAGCCGAGTACACTCGCGCCCAGAATAAAGCCCTGTGCGATCACAACGCGTTCGGCACCGGCGAGCAGCCCGACGTTGACGTCGAAGCGAAACTCGGCGGCAAGGAAGGCGAAGGTAAACAGTGCGAGTGCCAGAAGCGCGTTGATTTTAGGCTTGCTCAGATTCAAGGACAGTCCTTTGGGTGGACGGAATAGTCGTGTCCTCGATTGTAGCGTCCCTGGGACGCGTGTGACGACAACGAAATCATATTGAATTAAACCGCAGGTAGAGGCCTAGGTTCGCATCTACGAACCTAGGCATATGGAGTCATTTGGCACATCTTGGTGGTACAGGACCGCCACAAAGGGGACAGGCACCTTTGTGGCGGTATGTCCCTACGACCAAGGAGGCCGTTATGAACGGAAGTCACTTCGATAAGCAAACTCAGCGTGAGCGCACCTGCTCGCTGGTTCACGGTACTTGGCGTTGTGTGGGTGCCAAAATCGCTTGCGCCGGCGCGTGTGCGCTTATGGTCGGTCAGTTGCTGCTGCCGAGCGTGGCGCTGGCGACGGAATGCGCCGATCCCGCCGCTGGGACGGATGAGGTTGCCGCGGCTCCGGTGACGCCGACGGTTGCGGAGGATGCGGCCGCAACGACCGCGCCTGCAACCGATGCTGCTCCGGCGGCGCAAGCCACCGCTGAGCCTCAGCAGACGGCCCCGACTGGCGCCACCGATGAATCCAACGATGCGGCACCCGCTGAACAAAATACTCCCAGCGACAACGCCGCCACGCCGGCGAATGACGCCATCATGCCCCGCGGTGTGACTGATGTTGTTGGCGGCAGCGACGTTAGGGTCAATACGACCGTGGTTTCCCGCTACACGGACTGCGCGCTTCCGAGCAATGTCACACTCGAAAAGGGCCAGTCGTATACCTATGATTTTCCCGATGTTGAGGGCGGCATGCCGGATGAGCCGCTCTGCGAACTTGTCGAAACCAAGTACTACCGGGCCGATGCTGCTTCGGGCACCCTGGCTGAAGTCCAGGACACATCTATGTCCGATGTGACGGCCCGCTTTGAGCCTGTTGGCGATTACATGAGGCTGACGCTGACCTTTACGGGTGGCGCGGCAGGCGGCTCGTATCGACTCACGCGCAATGAGGCTCTCTATATTGGCACGGCACTGGAGTATACCGGAACTGACTATGAAGGCAGCTCGACTATCCTCAACGAAACCAGGTACGATTATTACCTCCGCTACGTCATCAAGAGCGAAATTACGCTCGTTGCATCGGAAAACGAAGCCCTCCATAACCTGGACGTCAACGACGTGAAGACCGACTACGCGCCCGGCGAGGCGCCGCGCGCGACCGCGACGATCCCCGCTGCTGACGCCGACAAGTACGAGATCGCCTATGAGTGCTGGGAAGAGATGGAGCTCGATATGGAATCCGGGGAGTCGGTACCCGTTGCCTTCTGGTATTCCGACCCCGCGAAGTACACGCCGGGCATGAAGAAGATTGACCACTTCGAAGAGGGAAAGTTCTACATGTACTCCGTTGAGCTGAGGCTCAAGGGCGACAATACCGTGGCCGATGACTGCAATATGAACGTCAACGGTCATTGGGCGCACCACATCAAGACCGTCAACGGCGTCTTCGCGCCAAACGCTGACAATATGCTGTGCGAGCAGCCGATCGACGAATGGCGGGCCATCGACGTTATCGAGATCAACGGTGCCACGACCACCTTCAAGGCGGGCGATAAGCCGGTCTTTACGGCGAATGTTCCGACGGGCTCCAACTCCCTTCCTCAGTGTGAGTTCTGGACGGGCAGCGATGGCAGCGAAGTGAACTCTCAGAAGTTCTGGGATCAGAACATCACGAACCACATCGATGCCTTTAAGCCTGGCGTGACCTATCGCTACGGCATCTACCTTAAGTCGGCGCGCGGCTTCTACTTTACGCCCAACACCAAGCTGGTGATCAACGGCCAGGAGTGCGGCTACCAGGTCGCGGATAGCGTATCCGATGAGGACAGCGGCTGGATTTACACCCTGTGGCTCAACACCGATCTGACCTTTACGCTTGAAGCCACGCCGACTCCCGATCCGCAGCCTACGCCGGATCCCAAGCCGACACCGCAGCCTGAGGTTAAGCCCGAGACCAAGCCCGAAGTGAAGCCCGAGACCAAACCCGCGGCCAAGTCGGCCACGACAACCGCCACGACCAAGACGGTTGAGAAAACCACGCAGGCCAAGAAGAGCGATGCTGTCCTGGCTACCACGGGGGATACCACCGCGATGACGGTCGCCGCCCTAGGCATCGCCGGCGCAACCGTCGCCGCCGCCGGCCTCGCCGCGACAAAGCGCCGCAAACGTTAGAGCTGGGTGACGGCTCTCGTTCTCGGCCTCAGCAAAATCTCAATCTGTAACACCAAACTGCCCAAAACGCCTCTAGATGTTACAGATTGAGATGAACCGAATGGCCGCCAATCTAATGTCTCGATCTGTAACACCAAGCGGGGAATTTGACCTCTAACTGTTACAGATTGAGACAAAGCGGGGGCGGCTGGCACAATATCTCGATCTGCAACAACTACAAGGCTCAACGGGCTCCAGGTGTTACAGATTGAGACAAAACGAGCAAGCAAGTCCCAAACCATCACAAAGGTGCCTGTCCCCATCGTGGTGGTTTGGGCGGCCGGCATAGAAAAAGTCCCCGCCGGGCGTGTGCTCGACGGGGACTTTGCCGTTTGGTGGCTAGCTCTGTAGGTGATTACTCGCCCAGCAGGCTCTTGGTGATCGAAGCGGCGGCCTTCTTGCCGGCGCCCATCGCCAGAATGACCGTAGCGGCACCGGTGACGATGTCGCCGCCGGCCCAGATGCGGGGATCGGTGGTCTGGCCGGTCTCCTCGTCGGCGACGATGTAGCCCCACTTGTTGAGCTCCATCTTGCCACCGATCTTCTTTGCGAAGGGGTTGGCGTTGGTGCCGATAGCCGAGATCGCGACATCGCAGGGAATCTCCTCGATGGCGCCCTCGATGGGCACCGGGCGACGACGGCCGGACTCGTCGGGCTCGCCGAGCTCCATCTTCTGGACCTTGACGGCGCATACGGAGCCGTCCTCGCCAGCGACAAACTCGAGCGGGGAGACGAGCGGCAGAACCTCGACGCCCTCGGCCTTAGCATGGTGCAGCTCGGCGCGACGGCAGGGCATCTCGTCCTCGGTACGACGGTAGGCGATGATGGCGTGCTCGGCGCCCAGACGCTTGGCGGTACGGACGGCGTCCATAGCCACGTTGCCGCCGCCAAAGACGACGACGTTCTTGCCGTGCTTGGTGGGGGTGTCGTACTCGGGGAACTTGTTGGCCTTCATCAGGTTCACGCGGGTGAGGTACTCGTTCGCGAAGAAGACGTTGGGCAGGTTCTCGCCGGGGACGTTGAGGAACTTGGGCAGGCCAGCGCCGGTCGCCACATAGATGGCGTCGAAGCCCTGCTCGAACAGCTCCTCGGCCGTGGCCATGTTGCCCACGACGGAGTTGTACTCAAACTTGACGCCCATGTCCTCCAGGCCGTCAATCTCGCGCTTGACGACCGCCTTGGGCAGACGGAACTCGGGGATGCCGTAGACCAGCACGCCGCCGCCGGTAAAGAAGGCCTCGAAGACGGTGACGTCAAAGCCGTTGCGGGCGAGCTCGCCGGCGCAGGTGATGCCGGACGGGCCGGAACCGACGACGGCGACCTTCTTGCCGTTCTTGGGAGCCATCTTGGGCGTGGAGGCGAGCTCGGGGCGGTCACCCAGGAAGCGCTCGAGCTGGCCGATGGCCACGGGCTCGGACTTCTTACCACGGATGCACTTACCCTCGCACTGGTTCTCCTGCGGGCAGACGCGACCGCAGATGGCGGGAAGCATGGAGTCCTCGCGGATGGTATCGAGAGCGCCGCCGAAGTCCTTCGCGCGGATCTGCTCGATAAAGCGGGGGATGTTGATGTTGACGGGGCAGCCCTCAACACAGAACGGCTTCTTGCAGTTGAGGCAGCGCTCGGCCTCGGCCAGCGCCATCTCCTCGGTGAAGCCCTTGTCGACGGGGCGGAAGTCGCAGGCGCGCTCGGCAGCCGGCTCCTCGTTATCGGGGGTGCGGGGCGACTTCATATCGGCAACGAAACGACCGTTAACTAGTGGCATGCGCAGCTCTTTTCCTCATAGGCCTTGAGGGACTCGCCCTCTTCGGAACGGTAAGCGGCCTGGCGGGCACGAAGGTCGTCCCAGTCGACCAGGGTGGCATCGAAGTCGGGGCCGTCGACGCAAGCGAACTTGGTCACGCCGCCCACCTCGACGCGGCAGCAGCCGCACATACCGGTGCCGTCAACCATGATGGGGTTGAGGGACGCGGTGATGGGGGTGTCGTATTTCTGGGCGGTGAGGGTCGAGAACTTCATCATCGGAACGGGGCCGACGCAGAAGACCTGGCTCACGGCCTTGTCCTGCAGCAGGCGCTCCAGCGGAGCGGTGACAACGCCCTGCTCGCCGTAGGAGCCGTCGTCAGTGGTGATGTGGATGTGGTCCTCGTCGAGGAGCTCGCGGAACTGGTCCTCCATAAGCAGGAGGTCCTTGGTGCGGGCGCCCATGATGGCGTGCACCTCGTGGCCGGTCTCGACCAGGTGCTTGGCGACCGGGAAGGCAATTGCCAGGCCGACGCCGCCGCCAATGACGGCGCAGGGGCCCTCAGCCATCTCGGTGGGAACGCCCAGCGGGCCCACGACGTCGCGCAGCGACTCGCCGACTTCGTAGGTGGAAAGCATCTCGGTGGTCTTGCCGATCACCATGAAGATGAACTCGACCCAGCCCTCGTCACCGTTCCAGCCGGCCAGGGTAAACGGGACACGCTCGCCCGTCTCGTTGGCGCGAACCATGAGGAACTGTCCAGCGTGCGCATGCTTGGCGATTGCAGGCGCTTCGATGCGGAACTTGAACACCTTCTCCGAGAACTGCGTCTTCTCCAGGATCTTATACATAGAACCCCTCTCTTGTTAGGGCCGCCGAACCGTGCCTCCACGGAAATGGACGGTAGCCCGAATAAAACCGTACGCGCACAGGCGTTGTGCAGACATACGGTGCAAATTATACCCTCATGGACATGTCACTTACGTGTATCTTCGGCGGTTGGGAGCAGGGTTTGTCCACTTTGGCCTACCAAAGGGGGAGAGGTTTATTTTGGTCGGTTTTATCAGGTAAAACGGCAAATGGGGCCGGCCTCGGGTTGTGATGAGGCCGGCCCCATTTGGGGTGCTATGCATGTATGCCGGCGCGCGGTTGATTGCGATGCCGCAACTGGGGCGTTTCCGCAGGTAAAACCTGCCAAAATAAACCTGTTCCTAAATGATAGGTTTTAGTGCTTGCCGTTGGCGGAGGCGGCGCCGTTGACATGGTCGCGGGCATAGACCACGCCGTGCACGATCGCCAGACCGGCGGCGTCGGCCGCGCGGGCGCAGGTGTCCTGGAAATCCTCGGCCTCGCGGGCGCGCAGCTGCTTAAGAACGTAGTCGGCGACGGCCATCTTGCCGGGAGGGTTGCCGATGCCGGTGCGGATGCGGCTGAAGTCGCGGCTGCCCATCTTGTCGATGATGGAACGCAGGCCGTTGTGACCGGCATGGCCGCCGCCCACCTTAACACGCACGTCGCCGGTGGGAATATCGAGCTCGTCGTGGATTACGAGCAGCTCCTCGGCCTTGATCTTGTACTCGCGACAGAGCTTGGAGATGGGGCCGCCCGAGGTATTCATGTACGACTGCGGCTTGACCAGCACAATCTGGCGCTTGCCACCCTCTTCCTCAGCATCGTTGATGTTGATGAGCGCGACCTCGGCGCCGGCCTGGTTTTTCCAGTACGTGACGCCGGCCTGACGGGCCAGCTCGTCGATCGCTTTGAAGCCAGCGTTGTGGCGGGTCTCGGCATATTCCTCGCCAGGGTTGCCAAGCCCGGCAACCATGCGAATCTTAAGCGGCTGTGCAGCTGCCATGTTTGTCCTCCGTTACGTAAATAGTTCAATCAACGACAAAGGCTACCACGCCCGCCGAAGGCGAGGAAAGGTTGCAGCAAAGTCATTTCAGAAAACAGCTGCCCCGAGACAGCAGGAAGCCCCGGACACGCCGGGAGGGGTTATCAAAGCGAACATCCCGCAGCCGCAAAGCGGCGAGGACGTTCGCGTGATAACCCCGCAGGCGCGTCCGGGGCTTCCGGAGGGATGCGAGGGTCGAGCGATTACAGCGCGAAGTCGCCGCCGACGAGCGTGGAGACGGGCTCCTCGTGGTAAACGGCGGAGATGGCCTGAGCGAACTCCTCGGCGACCGAGATGGTCTTGATCTTGCCGCCGACCTCGACGGGAATGGCGTCGGTGACGAGGCACTCGACGATCGGGGCGTCGTTCAGACGCTCGATGGCCGGACCGGAGAAGATGCCGTGGGTGGCGCAGACGTAGATGTCGCCAGCGCCCATAGCCTTGAGCTCCTTGACGTTGGCGCACAGGGTGCCTGCGGTGTCGATCATGTCGTCGTTGATGATGCAGGTCTTGCCCTTGATGTCACCGATGATGCCCATGACCTCGGCGGCGTTGTGGCGCGGACGGCCCTTGTGGGCGATGGCCAGGTCGCAGCCGAGCATATCGGACAGCTTCTTGGCGGCCTTGGCGCGGCCCACATCGGGGGAGACGACAACCAGGTTGTCGGTGTCGAAGTGCATGTCGTTGTAGTACTGGCCAAACAGCGGCAGCGCGGACAGGTGGTTAACCGGGATATCGAAGAAGCCCTGAATCTGGCCCTGGTGCAGGTCGAGGGTGATGATGCGGTTGACGCCAGCGCGCTCGAGCAGGTTGGCGACGAGGCGGGCGGTGATGGGCTCGCGCGGGCCGGCCTTGCGGTCCTGGCGGGCATAGCCGTAGTGGGTGATGACGGCGGTGATGGAGCGGGCGGATGCGCGCTTGGCAGCGTCGGTGGCGATGAGCAGCTCCATGAGCATGTCGTTGACGTTGCCGCCGGCCACGGACTGAATCAGGAAGACGTCGGCGCCGCGGACGGTCTCGTCGTAGCGGGCGTAAATCTCACCATTGGCGAACTGCTTTAGCGTAAGGCCCGAAAGCTCGACCCCAAGGTACTCAGCAATCTTCTGAGCGAGGGGACGGTTGGAGGAACCGGAATACACGCGGATGGACTTGCGCATATTCTCCGACTTCTCGGGATCATTAATCGGCATTACCCTTCTCCTTTATACATCGAATGCCATATAGATGCCTTTTTGCATTGTAACCGCGCGGCGGGGTTTATCGAGTCTTGATAACGTCTTTACCGTCAACGGACACGAACCGACCACTCATCCGGTTGCGCAGGTCACGATAGAAAAAGGAGCCGCCCCCCATGGGAACAGCTCCTTTTGTGCTTGATAAAACGTTATGCTTCGTCGTCCTCGTGCAGACGGCGGCGGTAATCGGCGGCCCAGCCCTCAATGTTTACCTGGCGGGCACGACCCAGGCCAAGTGCGTCGGCCGGGACCGGCTCGGTGATGACGGAGCCGGCGGCCACGAGTGCGCCGTCGCCAATCTGGGCGGGCGCGACCATCATGGTGTCGGAACCGATGAAGGCATCTTTGCCGATGACGGTCTTGTGCTTGTGGACGCCGTCGTAGTTGCAGGTGATGGAGCCCGCGCCCACGTTGACGCCGGAGCCCATGGTGGTGTCGCCGATGTAGGACAGGTGGGGCACCTTGGAACCCTCGCCGATCGTGGACTTCTTGATCTCCACGTGCGTGCCGGCCTTGGATCCGTCGAGCATGTGGGTGCCCGGGCGCAGGTAGGCGCGCGGGCCGCAGTCGACGCCGTTCTCGATGACGGCCTCGATGGCGATGGTCTCATCGATGATGCAGCCGCTGCCGACGGTGGTGTCGGTGAGACGGCTGTTGGGGCCGAGCTGGCACTCTTCGCCCACGGTGACGTGGCCGATCAGGTGCGTCTGCGGCCACACGACGGTGTCGCGGCCGATGACGGCATCGGGGCCGATCCAGGCCTGCGTGGGGTCGATGAAGGTGACGCCCTCGGCCATCCAGTGCTCGTTGATGCGGTCGCGCGCGATGGCGGTGAGCTGCGCGAGCTGGATGCGGCTGTTGACGCCCAGGCCGTCGCGGTAGTCGTCACAGTGGAAGATGGAGACCGCCTGGCCGTGACCCTTGAGGATTTCGAGCATGTCGGGCAGGTAGTACTCGGACTGTGCGTTGTCGTTGCCGATCTCGTTAATGTGGGCGGCAAGCTGCGCGCCGTCGAAGGCGTAGCAGCCGGCGTTGCACTCCAGCAGCGTGGCGGCCTGCTCGGGCGTGCAGTCCTTCTGCTCGATGATGCGCTCGATCTGACCATCGGCGCCCAACTTGATACGGCCGTAGCCAAAAGGATCGGGCGGGGTCATGGTCATGACGGTGCAGGCGAGCTCGCCGGTGGCGACGGTCTGAGCGAACTTGGCGACGGTGTCGGCGGTGATGAGCGGCAGGTCGCCGTTGAGCACGACGACGGGGCCTTGCGTGATGCCGCAGGCCTCGAGCGCGACCTTGACGGCGTGGCCGGTGCCCAGGCGCTCGGTCTGCTCGACGCACTCGACCTTGGTGGCGCTGTTGGCGTAGGCGCCATCGATGAGGGCGCGCATCTCGTCGGCGTGGCTGCCGATGACGACCACGACGCGGCTGCAGCCGGCCTTGATGGTGGCGTCGACGATCCACTGGACCATGGGCTTGCCCAGGATCTTGTGCGAAACCTTGCAGTGGTTCGACTTCATGCGGGTGCCCTCGCCGGCAGCGAGGATAATTGCGGTTGCGTCCATGTGATCTCCTGTTACGTTATAGAGACGTGTGTTTGGAAACGATACACGGCGCAATATGATACCGCAGGCATATGTTGAGCGCGTAGCGATTGGTTTGCGGCGGTTGGGGCTTGCGCCGCCGTCGTGGCGTTTGCGCTGCTTGCGTGCGGCGTTGGCGGTGCTGCGGAGCTGTCTTTTGAGCGAGGGGACGGGGGTGCCCGTGGACAACATACGAGAGGAGTTTGGCGGCGAGCCCGTCGCGGCATTCTCGATGTCGCATCCGGCTGTGCCGGCACTCTATATAGTGCTGACGCTGGGGCTCACCATGTTCTCGATGCAGCCGGTGCTGATTGCGCTGTCACTTGCGGGCGGGCTGGCGTATGGATTTGCGACGCGCGGGGCTGCCCGCACGCTGGGCGCACTCCGCTGGCAGCTGCCGGTGATTTTGATTATCGCGCTGGTCAATCCGCTGTTTAGCGCCTCGGGCTCGACGGAGCTGTTCCGTATTGGCATGCGCGCGGTGTATCTGGAAAGCATGGTATATGGCCTGTGCATGGGCGGGCTGTTTGTGGCGAGCGTGCTGTGGTTTGAGGCCGCGGCGTCGATGCTCGAATACGACAAGGTGCTCGCACTGTTAGGCAACGCCGCGCCGGTGATCGCGCTTATGATCTCGATGTGCATGCGGCTTATCCCACAGTTTTTGTGCCGCGGCCGCACGGTGCTGGCGGTGCAGGACGCGATTGATGTACCGGGGCGTGCGCCGGCCGACCCCGTGCGCTCGCGCTTGCGGGCATCGAGTGTGTTGATGGGCTGGGGCATGGAAGATTCGCTGGAGCGCGCGGACGCGATGCGCTCGCGCGGGTGGGGTGCCGCGACGCGTCGTACGACGTATGCGCGGTATCGGCTGGGGCGCAGTGACGTTGCCGCGCTGGCCGGGCTCGTACTGTTTGGCGCCGCCGCGGTGGCGGTGGCGTGGACCGCGACGACGCAGTATTCGTTTTATCCGCAGCTCTCGGTGCCGGCGCCGTGGCTGGGCTATGTCGTGTACGCTGCCTGGATGATGCTGCCTTGCGCATTGCACGCGATTGATGAGAAGAGGTTTGGCTGATGGCTCGGTTGGATAGCTGCTCGGTAACGGGCGGGGCGTGCGGCTCCGATGTGCCTGCGATTGAGGTACGGGGTCTGAGCTTTACCTACCCCGGGGCTGAGGCGTCGGCACTCGAGGGGCTCGACTGGTCTGTTCCCCAAGGTGCGTTTGCGCTGCTTGTTGGCGGAACCGGTTCGGGCAAGTCGACGCTGCTGTCGCTGCTCAAGCCCGAGATCGTTCCAGCGGGCGAGCGCACTGGCGAACTGCGCGTGCTGGGCGAGCCCGTTGCCGACATGGACGTACGGGCATCGGCGGAGCGCGTGGGCTATGTGTTCCAGGATCCCGAGAACCAGATCGTGTGCGAAACCGTGTGGCACGAGATGGCGTTTGGCCTGGAAAACTTGGGGCTAGCACGTGATGAGATGCGCCGTCGCGTAGCTGAGACCAGCTATTTCTTTGGGCTGGAAGATTGGCTTCACCGCGATACTGACACGCTTTCGGGTGGTCGCAAACAGTTGCTGTCGTTGGCGGCCGTTCTGGCGTTGCGCCCGCACGTGCTGCTGCTCGACGAGCCCACGTCTCAGCTCGATCCCGTTGCCGAGAAGAATTTCCTGCACGCGCTGTTTCGTGTGAATCGCGAGCTGGGCTGCACGGTTGTTGTGGCGACGCATCAGCCGCGCCCAATGCTCGAATACGCGACGTGTGCGTACCGGATTGAGGATGGCCGCGTGCACGAGGCGGCGGATATGGCATCTTTGGGACGCCGAGAATCGCTGTTTTCCGATGACACGTTGGGGTGGGGTGCCATCCGATGTGCAAAAAACGGAGTATTCAGCAGGCGTGAGGACAATTTGGGCTCTCTGGAGCCGCCCGGGGACGTATCGAGCGCGAAAAAAAGTTCAGAATTGGACAAATCGTCCGAATTTGTGGCGCAAACGTCGCTCGAGAACGGCTTGGAAGCCTTCTCGCGCACGGATGGAAGCAGAATACTCCAAAAAATGCACGCTGGGTCGGCTACCACCCTGTCGGAAGGTTGGTTTCGCTACGATCGAGCGTCCGGCTGGGTGTTGCGTGGGCTCGATGCGTCGTTTTCGGCCGGTGCGGTGCATGCGGTTGTTGGCGGTAACGGCTGCGGCAAGTCGACGGTGCTCTCGGTGCTGGCGAAGACCGCCAAGCTGCAGCGCGGCCGCATGGTGCGCGGAGCGGCCTCGGCGGCGCTGCTGCCTCAGAATCCCAAAGCATTGCTGGTTGCCGAGACGGTTCGCGATGAGCTGATGGAATGGGCCTCGACCTGCGGATATGACGAGAACTTGGCGCGGGAGCGTGCGGCGAGCTTGGGGTTGTCGGGTCTGGATGGACGCCATCCGTACGATCTTTCGGGCGGGCAGCGTCAACTGCTTGCATTGGCAAAACTGCTGCTAATCGGCCCCGAACTGCTATTGCTCGATGAGCCCACCAAGGGTCTAGACCTGTTCAGCCGCCGCATCATCGCCCGCGCCCTGCGTGACCATGCGAAGGCTGGCGGCACCGTCATCATGGCCACGCACGATCTGGATTTTGCCGAGCAGGTTGCCGATGACGTTGCCATGATGTTTGACGGTGAGATTGCCTGCATGGAGTCCCCGGCCGACTTCTTTGCCGACAACGTGTTCTATAGGGCGTGATGGGATGGCGGATTTTCGCGCCTCGCGCCTACTCACAAAACTTGAGATTCCGCTGTTGTTGGCGGTGCCGGCGGTAATGGCCGCAGCATTGCTGGCAGGCATTGAGCAGGCAGCGCTTGCCATGCTGGTTGTGGTGGCGCTCGTGCTCGCGCTGTTCTTTGCGGGTTACGAGGCATCTCGTCCGGGTTTGCGCCAGATTATGCCCACGTTGGTGCTGGCGGCGCTGGCGGCGGCGGGGCGCATCCTGTTTGGGCCCATTCCCGACTTTAAACCGGTGAGTGCCATCGCCATTATCGCGGGGGCGACGTTGGGTCGACGCAACGGCTTCATGGTTGGTGCGCTGGCAGCGCTGACCAGCAATTTCTTTTTTGGACAGGGCATGTGGACGCCATGGCAGATGTATGCCTGGGGTCTGGTTGGCTATGTTGGCGGCGCGCTGGCGCATGCGGGCGCGTTCGACCGCGCCGACGGCACCGTGCGATTGCCGGCGCTACTGGCGTACGGCTTTGCGTCGGGCTTGCTCTATGGCGTCGTGATCAACGCGTATGACATCATTGGTTTTGTGCAGCCGCTCACGTGGGCGGGAGCCGTGGCGCGTCTTGTCACGGCAGTGCCGTTCGATATCACACACGGCCTCGCGACCTGCGTGTTCTTGGCCGCCTTGTACAAGCCTTGGTGCCGTCGCATTAACCGTGTCGTCGTGAAATACGGGCTGTAGGGCATTTCGCGTTCCCTCACGAACTTGCGGTGGAATAGTTCTTGTTTTTGGCTATTTGCTGCCCAAACAGGAACTATTCCACCGCAACTTATAGGGGGAGAGGGGTCACATGATCTGTTTTCCTCTGTCCCCCAGGAATTACTTGGCGCTAGAGCTCTAGCGTGAGGGTAACGGGGCAGTGGTCGCTGCCAAAGATGTCGCCGCGGATGCCGGTGTCGCGTACGTTGTCGGCGATTGCGTCGCTTACCAGGAAGTAGTCGATGCGCCAGCCGGCGTTGTTCTTGCGGGCATTAAAGCGGTAGCTCCACCAGCTGTAAACGCCCTCGACGTCGGGGTTTGCCGTGCGCCAGGTATCGGTAAAGCCGGCGTTGAGCAGCTCGGTAAACTTGCCGCGCTCCTCGTCCGAAAAGCCTGCGTTGCCGCGGTTGGACTTGGGGTTCTTAAGGTCGATCTCCTCGTGCGCCACGTTAAAGTCGCCGCAGGTTACGACGGGTTTGCCGGTCTCGCGCTCGAGCGCGTTCAAAAAGTCGCGGTAGGCATCGTCCCAGGCCATGCGCACGTCGATGCGGGCGAGTTCGTTTTGCGCGTTGGGAGTGTAGACATCCACAAACCAGAACTTGTCGAACTCGAGCGCGCAGACGCGGCCCTCGGTTGCGGCTTGGGCGACGAGCTCGGCCGCCTCGCCCTCGCCGGTGTGGGGTAACAGCGCGTCGGCGTGCAGCACGCGCAGCGGTTCCTGGCGGCTAAAGACCGCAGTGCCCGAATAGCCTTTACGCTCGGCGTAGCTCCAGGTTTGGTGATAGCCGGGCAGGTCAATATCAACCTGGCCTTCTTGCAGCTTGGTCTCTTGCAGCGCCAGGATATCGACGTCGAGTTCTTGCGCGATCTGGATAAAGCTCGGGTCCTTTTTGAGCACGGCGCGCAGGCCGTTGACGTTCCACGAGGCGAAAGTGTAAGTCTGAGGCATGGTGTCCTTTCGACGGGGTTGGCAGGCTTAAGATTAGCGCAACAGGGGCGGGGCGGAGTCCGCGAGTGATAGTGCGAACGCCGCCGTCCCGGAGACACGGACGGAGGACTCATATGACGCAGGCAATATCGGACCCCAGGCAGGCCTCCGCCGCGCTGGCGGATCTGTTTGACACCCACAAGCGCGTGGTCTTCTTTGGCGGCGCTGGTGTTTCCACGGCAAGTGGCATCCCCGATTTCCGCAGCGTGGACGGCCTGTATCACCAGCAGTTTGCCTATCCGCCCGAGACCATGCTGTCGCATAGCTTTTACGAGGCGCATCCGGCCGAGTTCTTCGACTTCTACCGCACCAAGATGATCGCGCTTGGCGCCAAGCCCAATCGCTGCCACACCAAGCTGGCCGAGCTGGAGCGCGCCGGCAAGCTAAATGCCGTGGTGACGCAAAATATCGACGGCCTGCATCAGATGGCCGGCTCACAACGCGTGTTCGAGCTGCACGGATCGGTCCATCGCAACATTTGCCAGTCGTGCGGCGCGGTCTATAGCGCCGAGTGGATTTGCTCGCGCGAGCACGAGGACGCCGCGGGCGTGCCTGCGTGCCCCGCGTGCGGCGACCGCATCAAGCCCGATGTAGTGCTCTACGAAGAGCCGCTCGATGAGCATGTGCTGACCGGTGCCGTTGCCGCCATCGCCGCGGCCGATGCCCTCATTGTGGGCGGGACCTCGCTCGTGGTGTATCCGGCGGCAGGCCTTACGCGTTACTTTACCGGCGATACGCTGGCCATATGCAACCTTGCTCCCACCGATCAGGATGCAAATGCCGACCTGCTGATTTCTTGCGACATCGCGGCCGCGTTTGCGTTCTAGCCCGCGCGCGCGGATACAATAGAAAGACTGAGTGCAAAGCGACCCCGCCGCCAGCTCCCCAAGCTCGGCGGCGTGGGCATTTTAGGAGGATGTTCATGGCGAACGACAGCAAGACATGGCGGTGCGGAAAGTACGAGCTCAGCTTTGACCGTCCGCGCATCATGGGCGTCCTCAACGTGACGCCCGATTCGTTTAGCGATGGCGGGGAGCACTTCGACCCGGATGCCGCCATCGAGTACGGCCTGGCGATGCTCGACGCCGGCGCCGACATCATCGACGTGGGCGGCGAGTCCACGCGCCCCGGCTTTACCCCGGTCAACCCCGACGAGGAGGCTCGCCGCGTGCTGCCCGTGGTGCGCGCGCTGGCCAAGGAGGGCGCCATCGTCTCGATCGACACGCGTCATGTGGCGGTTGCCAAGGCGGCCGTGCGCTGCGGCGCCTCGATCGTCAACGACGTGACCGGCTTCACCGATCCCAAGATGGTCGAGTTTGTTAAGACGAGCACCTGCGGCGTCATCGTGATGCATGCCGGCGAGGTCGCCGCGCCCACCCGCACGCACGCAACGGTGCAGCTCGATACCTCGGCAGCGGCGTTTGTTGCCGAGAAGGCGCGCGAGGCGGCTGCCGAGGCCGCGCGTGAGGCCGAGAAGCCGGCTCGCCGCCGTCGCGGCAAGCTGCTGGGTGAGCCCAAGGTTGAGGCCAAGCTTCCGGGCGGCGTGGTGCAGCCCTCGTTGCCGTTTGGCGAACCGGAGCCCACGTCCGAGCCCGCAACCGAGCTGGGGCAGGAGACGCCGGCCGCCGAGCAGGTTGCTGCCGCCGAGACCGTCGCGCCCGCGCCCGCGCCCGCGCCCGAGGCCACCGAGGCCGCATCGGAGTCCAATGACCGCCTGGCCGCCATGATGCGCCGCAGCGCCCGCCGCGAGGAAGCCTACGTGCCCACCTCGCAGCTCCGCCGCTTCACCCTGCCCGATTCGGCGCCCATCATGCGCCGCGTCATGGGCTTTCTGTCCGACCAGGCCCGCACGCTCATCCATGCCGGCGTGTCGCGCGACCGCATCTGCATTGATCCTGGCCCGGGCTTTGGTAAGTCGGCTAACGAGGACATCGTCATCCAGCGCGAGACTGCCAAGATGGCGTCACTGGGGTATCCGCTCATGTGTGCCGTGTCGCGCAAGCGCTTTGTGGGCGCCGTCTCGGGCGTGGCCGAGGCCGCCGAGCGCGATGCCGCTACGTTTGGCGTGTGCCTGGGCGCCATCCAGGCCGGTGCCAACATCGTGCGCGTGCACGACGCCGCGGGTTTTGCGCAGTTCCTGAACGGCTACTGGGCGGTTGCCAAGCCACAGCCGCGCCGCGCATTTGTGGCCGTGGGCTCCAACCTGGGGCATCGCTGCGACAACATCCGCGCCGCACGCGACATGATCGCCGAGATTCCGCTCACCTGCGTGTCCAACTCCTCCAAGATTTACGAGAGCGAGCCGGCCTACGAGACGCGCCAGGACGCGTTTGCCAACGCCGTCATCGAGATCAAGACCGAGCTGGCGCCGCTGGTGCTGCTCGATGAGCTCATGAAGATCGAGGCCGAGCTTGGGCGCGACCGCTCCAAAAAGGCCAAGGCCAACGGTCCGCGCACCATCGACCTGGACCTGCTGTGGATGGACGGCGAGACCCACGGCGGCAAAAAGCTGCGCCTGCCGCATCCGCTGATCGGCGAACGCGACTTTGTGCTGGTGCCGCTCGAGGACCTGATGCACGACCCGGCGCGGTTCTTCCGCTACAACGGTGTCGAGGTCAAGGAGCCCGAGGACCGCGTGGGTCATATCGTGGGCGAATTGGGGCGTATGTAGATGATCGAGATGAATGCTGTTGCCGCCGGCACCGAGCTCGACGCGGCACGTGACGCGGGCCGCAAGGGCGTGTCCGCGGGCTGGTGCGCATGGAGCGCGGGCAACGCTTCGCTGGCGTTTTCGCTGGTTGTGCGTCCGGATGTGAATATGCACGCCTTCCATGGCCTGCCGTTTGTGGCCGCGATGGGCATGATGGACGCGCTCGTGGGAACGGCTGCGGCACCGGGGCTGGGCCTTGCCGGCAAGGTGGGTATTCAGTGGCCGAGCGACATTGTGTGCGGCGCGCCCGCGTTTGAGACGTCGTTCGCGCGCGTCGCCGTCAACGGTGGTGCCGGTGCTGCGGGCATGTTCGGTGCCGTGACGGTGGATATTGAGCGTTCGGCGTTGAGCGAGCTTGGTGTGGACGTAGCTGACGAAGCGCTGGTCGAGGCGTTGGCCGTCGCCGTGCTGACCCGTGTGGACACCTGGGAGGTTGTTGCCAACACGCCGCAAGGCGCCGCAGGGCCGCTGGCTCCCGTGCTGGGCGAGTATTTCGACATGGTGCCGCTGCTCGGTCGCCAGGTTGCGGCGGTGTCGCCCAACGGCTTGCCGCTTGCGGTCGGTGTGTTTGCGGGCCTGGACATCTGGGGCCGCGCGACCATCAAGACCGATGCCGGCGAGCAGGAGTTTCCGCCCGAGGCCGTACGGATTCGCGGTCTGTAGCGTCTCGACTTCGCCAGAGCCTACGCTAGCTCCTGCATGCGGCGGTAGATTTCGCAGATACCCTTGATGGTGAGCTGTCCGTCGACCACGTCGAAGGCGTCGGTCGAATCGGCGACGATGCTGGCGAGACCGCCCGTGGCGATAACGGTGGCATCCTCGCGGCCCAGCTCGCGCTTCATGCGCGCGACCAGGCCCTCAGCCATGGCGGCGGCGCCCGTTACGGCGCCGACCTTGATGCACTCCTCGGTATCGCGGCCGATGGCGTGCTCGGGCGCCTCGAGCGGAACGCTGGCGAGCTTGGCGGCTCGGGCGGCGAGCGCGTCCATCGAAATGCGGATGCCCGGCGCAATCGCTCCACCAATGTAATAACCATCCTCGTCGATGACGTCGATATTGGTCGCGGTGCCAAAGTCAACCACGATTGCCGGCGCGCCGTAGAAAGTTTCGGCCGCAACGGCGTTAGCGACGCGATCGGCGCCTACGGCCTGGGGACGCGCCGCGCGCAGCTTGGTCACCGGGGCCGTCTGCGGCCCGATGACGATGGCGTCCGCCGCGATGCGGTCGGCCACGGCGTGCCATTCGCGCGAGAGCTGCGGTACCACGCCCGCAAAGGCGATCGCGTCGACCGCATCGAGCGAAAGGCCGTACATCTTAAAGAAACCCATCAGGCGCACGTGGATCTCGTCGGCGGTATAGGAGCGGTCGGTGGGCATACGCCACGACTGCACCAACTCGTCTCCGTCAAACAGGCCCATGGCCGTCTGCGTGTTTCCCATATCGATAGCGAGTAGCATGTCTACTCCCGGTGTTGGCATAAAAGGACGCGCACCATTGTATACGCGCCGCCGACGGCGCTCGGCTGCGATTCGTTTACGGTGATAGGGGCTGAGGGGTTTAAATATGAAGGAATTATGCTCTACGAGATTTTCCTTGCCGTTTACCGAACTCCCGCGTAATATTCTTTCTTGCGCACATGAGGCGCCCAGACATTGCGGGGTGGAGCAGTCTGGTAGCTCGCCGGGCTCATAACCCGGAGGTCGTAGGTTCAAATCCTGCCCCCGCGACCAAGAACTTGCAGCTCGTCGGCCTAGCCGGCGAGCTTTTTTGTTATTTCGGGACCGTGTTTTCGGTCCAATTCTCGGCCTCTCAAACAAAATCTCGATCTGTAACATCTAGACCCGATTTGGGCGGCTAGGTGTTACAGACCGAGATATACCGGTGGGTTGGGTCGTGTTTGTCTAAATCTGTAACACGAGGGACGGATTTTGCCGAGTTGTTGTTACAGATTGAGATTTTCAGGCAGGCGGGTTTGGTTTGTCTCGATCTGTAACAGGTAGGGGTCAAAAGTGGGCCTAGATGTTACATATCTAGATTGTTGAGGATGGGTCGAGAGGAATATCTCGATCTGTAACAGTAAGACCCGGTTTTGCTGAGTAACTGTTACAGATTGAGACAAACCGACGGGCCGTTCCGCCCCATCCACCTGCCGCTACCTGCTGTCCGCCGATTTCCGTTGCGCTGCTGTATTCCCATGCCATATCCTCTAGATAACTACGCGGCATCATCGCCGCCGCGCCTACAAGAGAGGAATGTCCATGACCACACCTGCATCCAAGCTGCTCCAGCCCATTACGGTTGGCCCCCTTGAGCTCAAGAACCGCATTATGTTTCCGCCGCTGACCACCGGCTACGAGGAGCGTGACGGTTCCATCGGCGAGCGCAGCCTGGCTTTTTACGAGCGCTTGGCCCGTGGCGGCGTGAGCTACATCGTCATCGGCGACGTCGCTCCCGTCATGACCGCAAGCCCCACGCCCAAGCTGGCAACCGACGCCCAGATCCCCACGTTTAAGGCGCTGGCCGATGCCGTCCACAAGCACGGCGCCAAGGTCGCGCTGCAGCTGTTCCACCCCGAGTACGATGTGCCCGGTGTCGGCCGCATGGTCATGGGCTCCATGGCCGCCGCCAAGGCCGCGCAGGAGGCCAAGGCCGCCGGCGACGAGGAGACCTTTGCCGCCAAGATGGCCGAGTCCAACGAGATCCGCAACCAGGCCTACGCCAAGCTGCACCACGACATGCAGCACTTTGTGAACGAGGCGAGCGTAGAGCAGCTCACCCAGATCAAGGAGGCCATCGCTGCCTCGGCCGCTCGCGCACAGCAGGCCGGGATCGACGCTATCGAGGTCCACGGCGACCGCCTGGTGGGTTCGCTGTGCTCGGCCATCCTCAACCAGCGCACCGACGAGTACGGTGGTTCGTTCGAGAACCGCGTTCGCTACGCGCTGGAGGTCGTCGCCGCCATTAAGGAGGCCGCGCCGCAGCTGATGGTGGAGTACAAGCTCCCCGTGATCATGGAGAACCCCGACGGCACGCCGCGCGGCAAGGGTGGCCTGCAGCCCGACGAGGCCTGCGAGTTCGCCAAGCTGCTCGAGGGCGCGGGCATCGATATGATCCAGGTTGCACAGGCCAACCACACCGGCAACATGGGCGACACCATTCCACCCATGGGTGCCATGCCCTACAACTGGACGCTGCCGGTGGCCGAGCGCGTCAAGGCCCTGGTCTCCGTGCCGGTGGCAACCGTGGGCCGCGTGGTTTCGGTCGAGGCCGGCGAGAAGATTCTGGAAGACGGCGCCGCCGACATCATCGCCTATGGCCGCTCGCTCATGTGCGACCCCGACATTGCGCTGAAGGCCGCCACGGGTGAGCCCATCCGCGAGTGCCTCAACTGCAACAAGGGCTGCGTCGACGCGATTCAAAATCGCAAGTACATCTCGTGCGTGCTCAATGCCGAGAACGGCGACGAGGCGACCATCGCCATCAAGCCGGGCGAGGGCGACAAGAAGATCGCCGTGGTGGGCGGCGGCATCGCCGGCCTGGAGGCCGCGCGCGTGGCGGCCAAGCGCGGCTACGACGTGACCGTCTACGAGGCGAGCGATCATCTGGGCGGCCAGATTGTGCTGGCGGCTGCGCCTCCGCGCAAGGACGAGATTATGCGCTCGGTCGAGTACTACGAGAAGATTCTGCCTGGCCTGGGCGTGAAGGTGGAGCTCAGTCATGCCGCTACCGCTGAGGACCTCAACGCCGCCGACGCCGCGATTGTGGCCGTGGGCGCGCACGACGTGGTCATCCCCGTTCCGGGCGCCGACTCGGAGAAGGTCGTCTCGAGCTGGGACGTGCTGGCCGGCAAGGTGGAGCTCAGCGGCCGCGTCGCCGTCATTGGCGGCGGCCTGGTGGGCACCGAGACTGCCGAGTACCTGCTGCAGCACGGCTGCGAGGTGGCGATCGTGGAGATGCTCGACAAGATTGCCGCGGGCGAGTCCGAGACCATTCTGCCGCTGATTATGAGCGACTTTGCAGAGCACAACGTGGAGCAGCATGTTAAGACCCGCCTGACCGCCATTACCGACGAGGGCGTGGAGGCTGTTCGCACCACCGAGGACGGCGCCGAGGAGCCGGTGAAGATCGCCTGCGATTACGTGGTGATGGCCGTGGGCTCCAAGGCCAACGCGTTTGACCTGGATGGCGTGACGGTGCCCGTGACCTGCGTGGGCGACTGCTCGGGTGAGCGCACCGCCGACATTGCGAGCGCCATTCGCACGGCGTATCACGCGGCCAACGAGCTGTAGTTGAACATCGCGGCCAGGCGGGGCGGTAGCACGGATCCGTCTCGCCCGGCTGTGTCCCGTCGGGTGTCAACCGGTGCGGGGCCTGCAAGCGCAGCAGGTCCCGCCCTTTTTGTTTTGCTCCGATGAATGGCAATGCGCGGTAATCATGAGGAGTGAGGACGTCTACTGCCTTGCAGATCACTCAAAAATATTGGGGGAGGGGTTAATAACTATATCCTCTATACCAAAGGACATAAAGAGATGCCAATTTTGTTGACAAGCGAATGACGATTAGCTGCGAGTCAGCTACCAGCGTAAATAATCGATAAAGAAATGTCGTAATTTGGTGCCAAATGCCCAGATAACGCCGCGTCTATTTTAATTAACTGCTTTGAGCAAACGGTAAAATGCTACTATCTAACTTGCACGTAAGAAAGCAGATTAACGGTTAAGGCTAAGAAGTGGCAGGTATGTCGGAAGCAACTAGGACTCGCACGCATGCGCCCGAGGTTAGGCAGCGCGCCGTCGAGGCCCTCCAAGAGGGGGTCGGTCATCGCGCCCTCGCCGCGGAGCTTGGCATTCCCCAGGCCACGGCTCGTCAGTGGGCCCGCGCGTATGCCGTGGGCGGTGCCGACGCCGTTCTCAACGCCGGTTCGCATCATCACACCTATTCGTACGAAGTTAAGCTCGCCGTGGTCAAGGACCGCTTGGAAAACGGCTTAACGGTTCGCGAGGCCATGATCAAACACAAGATTCCAAGCGAGTCTTCGGTTAAGGCCTGGTGCCGCCAGTATCGCGAGAGCGGTGAGTCCGCACTGGTCGATAAGCCGCGAGGTCGCAAGCCGCGCGTTAAAAAGGCGGAATAGCAAACGGGATGGTGCGCCCACAGGGGCGCATTTTTCTTGCCGCCTCTCTGCTCCAAAGCGGACGTGCCCTTACCCCGTACGCCTAAAACTCCCCAGTTGACCGAAAACCTGCCGCCGCTACTCCTCAATTGAGCTATAACGTTAAACAATTGCAGCGTTTTTGCACGGGGGAGTGATGGTATGACGCTACTGTATTTCCTTACCCTGTTTCCGCTGGTACCGGCGCTGGGCATGCTGCTCGCGCGCGGTGACCGCGCCCGCGATGCGGTGGGGCTCATAGGCTCCGGCATTATTATGGCGGTGACAGTTGTAGTCGCCGTCATGTTTTTTGGCATGGGTCCGCAGAGCTTTGAGGTTGCCTCCGGCACCTCGCATGTGCTCTCGATCATCAGCTCCGTCATCGACGTCATCCTGTGCGCCGTAATCCTGTACAACGCGTACAAATATAGGAACGCGCTCGCCACGGTGCTCGGCATAGTCCAGCTGGTGGGCTCGTTCGCCTTTGCAGCCATGACGCTGCCCGCGGTCGAAGCCGTCACGGCGACGCCGCTCTACCTGGACTACATGAGCGTGATCATGGTCCTCGCCGTCGGCATTGTTGGCAGCCTCATCTGCGTGTATGCCTTGGGTTATATGAAGGACTTCCAGGCCCACGACGAGCACGAGGCCGCACTGCGCGGGCAGACCGCGCCCGACCGTCGCCCGCAGTTCCTGGCGCTTATGTTCCTGTTCCTCTCGGCCATGTTCGTCATCGTGACGAGCGACAACCTTGAGTGGCTGTTCTGCGGCTGGGAAATCACTACCGTGTGCTCGTTCCTTATGATTGGCTACACGCGCACGCCCGAGGCCATCAAGAACGCTTTCACCCAGATCATCCTTAACATGCTGGGCGGTATCGCGTTTTTGGCGGGCCTTATGTTCTTGCACGTTAACGGCATGCCGCTGACCATCTCGGGCATGATCGAGCTTTCCGGCGCCGGTACCGCGCAATCCGCACTGCTGGTGATGCCGGTCATCCTGTTGTCGCTCGCCGCACTCACCAAGGCCGCACAGATGCCGTTCCACACGTGGCTGTTGGGTGCTATGGTTGCCCCCACTCCCACGAGCGCCTTGCTGCACTCGTCAACCATGGTTAAAGCCGGCGTGTTCCTAATGGTCAAGCTGAGCCCGCTCTATGCTATCTATCCCGTAACCGGCTTTATGGTCACGAGTGTGGGCGCCATCACGTTTTTGCTTGCTGCCCTCATGGCCATCTCGCAGAGCAACGCCAAACGCGTGCTCGCGTACTCCACCATTTCCAACTTGGGCCTCATCAGTGCCTGCCTGGGTGTCGGCGCGCCCGAGGCCGTATGGGCGGCCATCTTTCTGATCCTGTTCCACACGGTGGCAAAGTCGCTGCTGTTCCTGTGCGTGGGCACGGCCGAGCATCATATCGGCAGCCGCGATATCGAGGACATGGACGGTATGTTCAGCCGCATGCCGCACCTGACGCGTCTGATGATGCTGGGCATCATGGGCATGTTTGTGGCGCCGTTTGGCATGCTCGTGTCCAAGTGGGGCGCCCTGGTGGCGTTCGCGCAGACTGGCAACGTGCTCATGATCATGGTGCTGGCCTTTGGCTCGGCCGCGACGTTCTTCTTCTGGGGCAAGTGGCTTGCCAAGCTTTCGGGTGTCGACCCCACGGCTCAAAACGTTGAGGTCAATGTCCATAAGACCGAATGGATGGCCCTCAACACCATCGCCGCGCTGCTGATTCTGTGCTGCGTGGCGTTCCCGGTTATCTCGAGCGGTCTGGTGTCGCCTTACTTGGCCATGGTGTTTGGCCGCGTGCCGTACGTTATTGGCAAGGACGCCATGTACCTGATGGTGGTTATCGTGGCGTTTATCGCCGTGGTGCTGCTGACTTCATTCCGCGTGAGCAACAAACCGCACGTCAACGTGTACCTTTCGGGCGTGGGGACCGACAAATATCGCCATTTCCGCGGCTCGATGGGACACGAGGTGAAGGCCGAAAAGCGCAATTGGTACTCGGAGGACGCCCTTGGCGAGAAGCGTATTGGCCCCGCGGGTAGCGTCGTGTGCTGCAGCATTATCTTGTTTGCGCTGCTGTGTTGCGCGTGGATTGGGCCCGAGCGACTTGCCATGAGTGCGCCCTCGGTGCTGCGCGGCAAGTATTTTGAAGGTTCGGGCGTCGTGGGCATTTTTATTGGCACCGTGGCATTTGCCTTACTGGCGCCGCTTGTGGGCGGCCTGATCGACGGCGTTGACCGCAAACTTTCGGCCCGCATGCAGGGCCGCGTGGGCCCGCGCCTGCTCCAGCCTTTCTACGATGTGGCCAAGCTGCTGCGCAAGGCCCCCGCCAGCGTAAACACCATGGACGATACCTACATGGCGTGCGCGCTCATCTTTACCGTGGTGGGCGGCGGCATCTTTGTGTCGGGTTCCAACACGCTGTTGTGCGCTTTTATGGTGACCCTCGCTGCGATCTTTGTGGTGTTGGCGTCCGCCTCGACGCAAAGCCCGTTTGCCCAGGTCGGCGCCGACCGTGAGCTGCTGCAGGTCATGAGTTACGAGCCCGCCGTTTTGCTGATGAGCGTGGGCCTGTACCTTGCCACCGACAGCTTCGATTCCATCGCCGTGACGGGGCAGTCGGCCCCCATCATCGTGTACAGCGCGCCCATTTTCCTCGCGCTGCTCGCGGTGTTCACCATCAAGCTGCGCAAGTCGCCGTTTGACCTTTCGTACTCGCATCACGCGCATCAGGAGATCGTCCAGGGCGTCGCCACCGAGATGAGCGGCGGCACGCTGGCCAAGATGACCCTTATGCACTGGTGCGAGACCGTGCTGTTTTTGATGTGGGTGGGCATGTTCTTTGTTTGGGACAACCCCGTGAGCTGGGTTGTAGCCCTGGTCGTGATGGCCGCGACGTATTTTGTCGAGGTCCTGATCGACAACACCTTCGCACGCAGCACCTGGCGCAGCTGCTTTAGGCTCGGATGGGGCGTGGCGCTGGTGTTTGGCCTGCTCAACCTTATGCCCATCCTCGTCGACGTGTTTATTTAGGAGGCGGCATCCATGGATCATAAAATGTCGCGCTCGCCGTGGGTTATTCATTACGACGGTTCGAGCTGCAACGGATGCGATATCGAGGTGCTGGCCTCGCTCACGCCGCTGTTCGATGCGGAGCGCTTTGGCGTGGTCAACACCGGCAACCCCAAGCATGCGGATATCTTTTTGGTGACGGGGTCGGTCAATGCCCAGAACCTGCCCGTCGTGCGCCAGATCTACAACCAGATGCTCGAGCCCAAGTGCGTGGTGGCCTGCGGCATCTGCGCGTGTTCGGGCGGCGTGTTCCGCGATGCCTACAACGTGATCGGCGGCGTGGACCGCGCGATTCCCGTGGATGTGTACGCGCCCGGGTGCGCCATTCGCCCCGAGACCGTGATCGATGCCATCGTGGAGGCGTGCGGCATCCTGGACCAGAAAGAGGCCGTGATGCGCGCCGGTGGCGATCCGCTCACCGTGGGCGGTGCCGCAACCTGGGACGGTGGCGTTGAGCTGGGCGAGGACGGGTTTGTGGCTGCGGGGGCCGGGGCTGATGGTGCCGGTGACGGTGTCGAGGCCAACGTGTCCACCAGGTCCGCCGCGCCCGCCGCTGCAAAGGAGGCCGAGTAATGCAAAAGGCTATCTATACCACCGTCGGGATCGACGAGCTCCTGTCGCATGTCCAGGCGCTCAAGGGCGTCGGCGCGCGCTTTGTGCAAATGCACGCCGAGCGCAACGTCGACGACGGCACGTATCGCCTGGTCTATACGTTTATCAACGTTCGTGTTGCTCAGGAGCAGATTGCGCAGGACGGCAGCTATGCGATCGAGAACCTGGTGGTTGAGGGAATTAATCAGTACCAGGAGATTCCGTCCGTCAGCTCGTACTATCCGGCAGTATTCCCGTTTGAAAACGAAGCGCACGACCTGTTTGGTCTTGCCATCACCGATATGCAGATTGACTTTAAGGGCTTTTTCTACCAGGTCTCGACTGCCGAGCCCATGAGCGTTATCACGCCCGAGGTGAAGGCCGCGCGCGAGAAAGCCATGAAGGTCCGTGCCGCTGCCGAGGCCAAGGCGCGCAAGGCCGCGGCCGAGAAGGCTGCTACTGCCACGGCCGCTGCGGGGGAGGGCACTGCGGGCGCTGGCGATGCTGCGGGCGCTGCCGTCGCTCAGCCCGCTGCGGCTGCCGGCTCCGATGCTCAGCACGATGAAACTGCTGCGAAGGCCGCGCTCAAGGCTGCCGAGATGGAGGCAAAGCTCGCCGCCATGGATCCCGAGAAAGCGGCCAAGGTCCGCGCGGCGCTTGCCGCCAAGGCCGCCCGCGACAAGCAGAAAAAGGAGGCGTAAGGCCCATGGCACATCGCTCCGTTATTCCGTTTGGCCCGCAGCACCCGGTGCTGCCCGAGCCGCTTCATCTGGACCTGGTGATCGAGGACGACCGCGTCATCGAGGCAATTCCGCAGATCGGCTTTGTGCACCGCGGACTCGAGAAGCTCACCGAAAAGCGTGATATGCACCAGTTTGGCTACATCGCCGAGCGCATCTGCGGCATCTGCGCCGTGGGCCACAGCTGCGGCTATGCCAGCGCCTGCGAGCGCATGCTCGACATCGAGGTGCCCGGCCGCGTGCAGTATATCCGCACCATTCTGCACGAGCTTTCGCGCATTCACTCGCATCTGCTGTGGCTGGGCCTGCTCGCCGATGCCTTTGGTTTCGAGGCACTGTTCTATCGTTCGTGGACCCTACGCGAGCAGATTCTTAAGATCTTTGAGAGCACCTGCGGCGGCCGCGTGATCCTTTCGATTAACGAGATCGGCGGCCTTAAACACGACATTGAGGACTCCGAACTGGCGGGCATTGTCCAGACGCTCGATGCCATGCGTCCTGACTACGAGGCCTTGGTGCATACGTTTTTGGACGACAATAGCTGCGGCGAGCGCCTGCACGGCGTGGGCGTGATCAGCAAGAAGGACGCGCTGGATCTGTCGATGGTCGGCCCGTTCGGTCGCGCCTCGGGCGTGGATTACGACGTGCGCATGTTTGGCGACGGCGCCTATGCTGATCTGGCCGCGTTTGAGCCTATCGTTGCTAGCGATGGCGACTGCTATGCCCGCTGCCAGGTGCGTTGTGCCGAGGTCACGCAGGCCATGGATATTATCAAGGAGCTTGTGGGCAAGATTCCGCACGACGGTATCGGCGGGCGCACCAAGCTCACGCCGGCCGACGGTGCGCGCGGCGAGGTTGTGATTGAGCAGCCGCGCGGCGAGGCGTATTACTATGTGCGCGGCAGCGGCACCAAGAACCTGGACCGTTTTCGCGTGCGAACGCCGACGTCGCAAAACCTGGCGGGTCTGACGCATGCGCTGCAGGGCGTGCTCCTTGCCAACGTGCCCATGATTATCCTGACCATCGACCCCTGCATTAGCTGCACGGAAAGGTAGGCGCGGCATGAGTTTACTGACATTTGCCAAGACGGCCTTGGGTTCTATGGTCAAGCAGCCGGTAACGGTGTGCTATCCGCAGGAGAAGCTCGCGGTACCCGAGCGCTTGCGCGGACATATCGTTAACGACATGGACGTGTGCATTTGCTGCGGCATGTGCGCGCGTCGCTGCCCGGCGGGCGCGCTCGCGGTCGATCGCAAGGGTGGAACGTGGTCGATCGACCCGTATGCCTGCGTGGTGTGCGGTGAGTGCATCGAGAGCTGCCCCAAGCACTGCCTGACTATGGACACCGCCCGCACCCCAGTCGCAGCGGACAAGACTCCCACAGTAGAAACCAAGCCGGAGTAACGCTGGGATAGAACTGGAATAGGGGCCGGTGGGGCAATTTTGCCCCACCGGCCCCGCGCTTAAACGCGCGGTTGTGCCGTCGCGAACAAAACTATGCCGGATTACTACGATAAATCGCCCACCTCCAACCACACCGCATTTGGCAAAATCAAAACCGCAGGTAGACGGCTTGTAGTTTTGCGAAAAAATCACGCGTGGTCGGGAATCTCGTTTTTATCGTAGTAAACCGGCATAGTTTTGAAATGACACCATATTCGTAACATCACTTGATCTCCCGTGGACAGAGGGAAACGGATCATTTTGGCCTCGCGAGGACATCCGTGTGGCCCGTTCGCCATGAAATGGGCCTATCTACTACGTTTGGGCGGTGGCCCTCAACCACGGCAAAAAATGCGAAAAGAAAACCGCAGGTAGAACGCCTGCGATTTTCTGGAAAACGGGGGTATGGTCAAGGGTATCGAGTCAAACGTAGTAGATGGGCAGGTTTCGTGGCGAGCGGTTCCGGGTGATTCCTTGGGGACGGAGGAAAACGGATCATTTTGGTCCCGCGAGGCTGGCGGAGACACTCGTGCAGGGCCGCCCGAACAAAACTATGCCGGTTTACTACGATGAATCCGAGATTCCTGACCACACCCGCATTTTTGCAAATATCGCAAGTGTTCTACCTGCGGTTTTGTAAGTGCGCAATTTGCCGTGGTCGGAGATATGCGGTTCATCGTAGTAAACCGGCATAGTTTTGGAATGGCATCAAATTGGCGGCAGCCAGCGGCTAGCCTCGCAGGTAGGCGATGGCGATCTGCGTGCGGTTGCGCAGGCCCATTTTGGCAAGGATCGAGCTGATGTGGTTGCGCACCGTGCCTTCTCCCATATAAGCCGTGGCGGCAATCTCCTTGTTGTCGAGGCCGCGGGCGATGAGCTCGGTGACTTCGAACTCGCGGTCGGTCAGGCCGGCAAAGGCCGCGGGCCGGCGGGACGTGTCTGCCTTGTTGCCCATCCCGTCAAAGTCAACATCTTCGATTGCCTTGCCCTCGAGCACGCGTTTGCCGTCCATGACCTGTGCCAACGCCGGCGGAATGGCGGCGACATCGGTCTTGATCAGGTAACCGCGGGCGCCCAGCTTGAGCGCCGACACAATGTACTCGTCATCCGAGAATGTCGTTAGAAACACCACGCGCGCCGAAGGGTCGCGCTCAAGGATCTCGCGTGCCGCCGAAAGTCCGTCGCGCCCCGGCATCTGAATGTCGAGCAGCGCGATATCGGGTGCGTGTTCGGCATAGAGCGCCACCGCATCGTCGCCATTGGCGCCGGTGCCCACCACCTCGATCTGCGGCTGGGCGCCCAGGATAATCTTGAGCGAATCGATCACCAAGCGGTCGTCGTCGACAACGATGAGCCTCATCGGCCCTCATCTCCTTGCTGTTTGGGAACGGTGGCAAACACGCGCCAGCCGCCGGCGCCGGCACGCGGGCCGGCGGAGAAGGTGCCGCCAAGCGCCTCGATGCGCTCGCGCATGGAGGCAAGCCCCATGCCCTTCGCGGCGCCGCGGCTGCTTGCTTGGACCCCGCCCGCGCCATCGTCGGTAACGATGAGCTGGTAAAACGACGGATGCTCCATGCATCGTACAGTGACGGTCTGGGCGCATGCGTGGCGCATGGTATTGGAGAGCGCCTCGCGCAGGACCGCCGCAAAGCAGTTGGCGACGTTTGCGGGCGCATGCTCGGCCAAAACCTCAAGCTCAATCTGCGGGCCGCCGTCCGAACGCGCGCCTTCAACAATGCGTTCGAGCTGCACGGAAAGGTCGACGGCGTTGTCGTTGAGCGCGTGGACGCTGGTGCGCACAAGCTGGAGCGCCTCGTCAACCGTGCGTTTGACGTCGGCGAAATCGGCGGCGACGCCGGGCTCGTCGGCGTGAACCACGCGCAGGGCTTCGGCCTGCAGTGAGGCGCGCGTGAGCTGGTGCCCGACGTTATCGTGGATCTCGCGCGCGATGCGGGCGCGTTCGGCGAGCGTCGCGAGCTCGACTTCGTAGTCCTGGCGGTCGGCGAGGTCGCGGTTGCGTGCCTCGAGTGCCAGGGCGCGTTCTTGCAGCTTGTCGCGGGTGCGACGCATGCGTTCCTGTTCGCGCTCCAGCTGCGCGGTGCGCAGCGACAGCAACGTGGCGGCGATCGAAAGGATGGCGGTTAGCAGCAGCGTTCGGGTGGTGAGCGCGCCGCCGCGAAGGTCTGCGACGAGCGCAAAGGCAAAAGCGGAGCCAATGCCCAGCGCGACCCAGGCGTGCTCACGGCGCACGCGCCGCGCGATGTCATAGAAGGCGAGAGGCGCAAACGGCACAAACGGCGGCACGAAGACGGCCGCGATGATGCAGGCGTAGCTCGCGGCCTCACTCACACGGCGGGCGCGGTTTCCCTGTGCGACCTCGGCCAGTGAGGTGGCAATAACGCCAAGGCAAAACGCCGCAACCAGACGAGCGTCCACAGCAAGGCCCGTGGCGGCTGCGATACAGCACGCCAGCACGATCGATTTGTCGAATAGCCTGTTCATACGGGTATTGTACGCGAAGCTGCGCGTGGTGGAGGGGCCGCCTAGCGCAACCGTGACATTCCTCCCGCACGGTGGGGCGGTCGCGTCAGCGGGCCACGCGACCGAGCCCCCGCACTCGTGACAAAGCTCACTGGTGCGCGCCGTCCGCTCCTGCGATGATGCAATCGTACCGGGCCGCAAGCAACAGAAGGGCCGCCTCATGACAGACATCGTCCACGTCGAAAACCTCGTCAAGCGCTACGACGATCTTATCGCGCTCGACCACTTTAACCTGAGCATCGCCCCCGGCGAGATCTTTGGCCTGCTGGGCCCCAACGGCTCGGGCAAGACCACGTCCATCAACTGCATTTTGCAGCTGCTTGCCTACGACAAAGGCACCATCGAGCTGTTCGGCGAACCCATGAAGCCCGCCCGCTACGACCTCAAGCGCCGCATCGGCGTGGTGCCGCAGCAGGTGGCGGTATTCGACGAGCTCACGGTGCGCGAGAACATCGACTATTTCTGCAGCCTCTACGTCAACGACCGCAAGCGCCGCCGCGCGCTGGTCGACGAGGCCATCGACTTTGTCGGCCTGGGCGACTTTGCCAAGTTCCGCCCCGGCAAGCTCTCGGGCGGCCTGGCGCGACGCCTCAACATCGCCTGCGGCATCGCGCACAAGCCCGAGCTCATCTTTTTTGACGAGCCCACGGTGGCGGTCGACCCGCAGAGCCGCAACGCCATCCTGGAGGGCATCTGCCGCCTGCGCGACGAGGGCGCCACGGTGGTGTATACCAGCCATTACATGGAGGAAGTCGAGCAGATCTGCAGCCGCATCATGATCATGGACGGCGGCCGCGTGCTGGCGCAGGGCACCAACGACGAGCTCAAACGCATGATTCAGATGGGCGAGCGCGTGACCGTCGAGGTGGGCGCCGTCGAGCCAGCCACGGTCGAGCGGCTGCGCGCCCTCGAGCACGTGCTCAGCGTCGAGCTGTCCGGCGGCGAGCTCGTCTGCACCTGCGAGACGAGTCCGCACAATCTGGTCGACATCCTCGACACGCTGCGCGCTGCCGACGTTGCGCTCGGCCGCGTGTGGAGCGAGCCACCGACCCTCAACGACGTGTTCCTCGAGATCACCGGCCGCGAGCTGCGCGACTAGGGGGCGGCCATGTTCAACACCATTATCATTACGGTCAAGACGCTGCTGCGCCGGCCGAGCACGTGGGTTTGGGGCGCTCTCTTTCCCATCGCGCTTTCCACGATGTTTATGTTTATGTTTGCGAACCTCAGCTCCGACGGCACGGTCGACCCGGTGCCAGTGGCCGTCGTAGCGGATGAGGCCTGGGGCGCTTCGTCCTTTAAGGACGTGGCGACTTCGCTTGCCAAGGAGGGCGAGAATCAGCTGCTCGAGATCCACGAGTGCGACGACGCGGCCGATGCGAACCGTGCGCTTAAGGCCGGCGAGGTCGCGGGCATCTATACGGTCGACGCTGCGGGCACGCCCAAGCTCACGCTGCTTTCGAGCTACGACAGCTCGCGCGCCTCGTCGGTGCTCACCGACCGCAGCATCCTTGAGACGGTGGCGAGCTCGTATACGCAAAATGCCGAGCTCATGTCCCAGATTGCCCAGGACAACCCGGCGGCGCTCGCCGACCCCGAGGCGGTTGCGCGCGCCCTGTCGCTCGAGGGCGGCACCCGCCGCGTAAGCCTGACACGCACCACGCCCGATGGCACGGTCATCTACTATTACGCGCTTTTTGGCCTGGTCGCGATGATGTCTGCCGAATTTGCCGCCTTGAGCGTTGTCGACCTGCAGCCCAATCTGTCGGGCCTTGGCGCGCGCCGCTGCGTGGGCGGCCTTTCCAAGACGGCGTCGCTGGCCGGCATTTTTGCCGGCTCGTGGCTGGTCTCCTTCGCCTCGATGACGATCGCGATCGGCTACGTGCGCCTGGTCGTGGGCGTCGACTTTGGCGGGCGCGAGGGATCGTGTTTGGTGGGCGGCGCCGCTTCCGCGCTTGCCGCCACGGGCTTGGGACTCTTTGTGGGCACGCTTCCCGTTAAGGGCGGCAAGGCATCCAAGTCGGGCATCCTCACGGGTTTCGCTACCACGTGCGCCCTGTTCGCCGGGCTTTACGGCGAGCCGGCGATGGCACTTGCCGACGACGTCGCCCGCGCCTGCCCGGCCGAGTGCTGGCTCAACCCTGTCAAGCTCATCTGCGACATGTTCAACCGCCTGTATTTCTTTGAAGACCTGGGCCCCTTTGCCGTTCGTGCCGGCGTGCTGGTCCTTATGGCGCTGCTGTTCGTTGCCGCCGCTACGCTGATCTTTGGAAGGAGCCGCTATGAGCACCTTTAAGACCGCGCTTCGCATGGCGCTCGCACACCCGCTCTATCTGCTTATCTACACGGTGTTCATTTCGCTCATGGGCGTATTCATCGCGGCATCGGTAAGCTGGAACTCGTCGCAGCTCACCGAGTACAAGCCCTACGACGCCAATGTGATTGTGGTCGACCGTGACGACAGCGACCTTTCGCGTGCGCTTACCAAGCATCTGGGTTCGCGTTTTGAGCTGGTCACGGGCATCGGCGACGACACGTACGACCTTGCGGACGCGCTCTCCAAGAGCAACAGCGCCAAGGGCAGCGCCGACTGCGTGTTCTTTATCCCGGAGGGGTTTGAGGACGACCTCGTTGCAGCCGCCCGCGTGGGGGAGTCCCTGCCCAAGCTCGATGTGACCTACGGTGCCGGCACCATGGCGGCGGCGCTTTCGTCTGCCGAGGCCTCGCGCTGGATCTCGCTCGCGGGCGCTGCGGCGGCGCTTGAGCCCGCTGCTTCTAACGGCGACGTTGCCAAGGCCGCTGAACATGCGGCCGCGAAGCGCGCCAAGGTCGAGATCGAGCAGGTCAAGGTCGACTCGACGGCTGCCGCCACGCTCGAGTCGTATTTCAACTTTGGCGCGTACGCGATTATCTCGTCGGTCATCGTATCGGTGGGGTTGGTGTTCTCGAGCATGAACGAGCCCGAGCGCGTGCGTCGTATGGATGCCGGCCCAATCTCCGAGCGCCAACGTTCGCTTGCCGTGTTTGCCGCCGCCGCCGTGCTCACCGTCTGCATCTGGTTTGTGTCGAGCATGATGGGCGTCGTGGGCTTTGCCGGCGCGGTCGCCGAGGTCGGCGTGGGCCGTGTGTGCCTGGCACTGGCGGCGACGTTTGCCCTGGCGTGCACGCCGCTGGCCGTTGGCTTTGCCCTTTCGAGCCTGGGTGCGCGCGAGGAGCTGCTCAATGGCGTGGGCAACCTGCTCGGCATGCTCATGACGTTTTTGGGCGGCGCTTGGATGCCGCTGTCGCTGATGGGCTCGGCCGTGCAGACGGTGGCGCACTTTGTGCCGACGTATTGGGTGAACGACGCGATTGGCAAGGCGCTCGCTTCGGATCTGACGTCCACCGTGTTGGGCGACATCGCCTGCGACCTGGGCGTCACCGTGCTCTTCGCCGCCGCCATCGCCGCCGCAGGCCTGGCCCTCTCACGCACCAAATCCCGCGCCTAGCCTGAAATAAAATCCAGGCCTCGCTCCAAAATAGTTCGCCATGGTTTACTATTACGCTCATAAAGTAGTACGAGGCTAACAATGGGGGATACCATGGCAACGCGGGAGGCCTACGTCCAGGTTAAGGATCTCAAAAAGCACTACGGCGATGGAGATGCACGCCTGACGGTGCTCGACGGCATCGACACGTCCATCAACCGCGGAGAGATCTGCGTCATGTTGGGGCCTTCGGGTTCGGGCAAGTCGACGTTTCTTAACCTGATCGGCGGCCTGGAGGATGCCGACGGCGGCTCCATCATGGTGGACGGCTGCGACCTCACGGTGCTCAAGCCTACCGACCTGGGCGAGTATCGCCGCCGTGAGCTGGGTTTTGTCTTCCAGTTCTACAACCTGGTGCCCGATCTCACCATCAAGGAGAACATCGAGGTCACGGCGCACCTGTCCAAAAACCCGCTCAATGTCGACGACCTGCTGCGTTCGCTGGGCCTCTACGAGCACCGCAACAAGTTCCCGCGCCAGGTCTCGGGCGGCCAGCAGCAGCGCTGTGCCATCGGCCGCGCGCTCGTCAAAAACCCGGGTCTGCTGCTGTGCGACGAGCCCACCGGCGCGCTCGACTACAAGACGTCCAAGGAAATCTTGCAGCTCATGGAGGATATCAACCGCACCTACGGCTGCACCATCATCATTGTCACCCACAATGCCGCCATCGCGCGCATGGCCAATCGCGTGCTGCGCCTGCGCGACGGGCGCATCGTCGAGGATGAGCTCAACGAGTCGCCCGTCGCGGCCGCCGAGCTCGATTGGTAGGCGGCGCCATGACACCTCTCGCAAAACGTCTCCCGCGCGAGCTGCGCCGCAATATTGGCAAGTACCTGGGCATCTTTTTGCTTATGTGCGGAAGCATCGCTCTCACCTCGGGCTTTTTGCTCGCGGCGCATTCCATCGGCTGCCTTATCGACGACATGCGCGATGCGTACACGATCGAGGATGGCCGCGTGACCACCTCCTTCGAGGCCACCAAAGACCAGCTCAAGGCCGCCGAGGATGCTGCCGGCGACGTCGGCGGCGTCACGCTCTACAAGAATTTCTCTATCGATGCCATCATCAAAAAGGCGTCCGGCGACGACGGCACCAAGCGCACGCTGCGCACCTATGCGCACCGCGCTAAGGTGGACATTGCGTCCTACTGTGAGGGCAAGCAGCCCAAGACGGATGACGAGGTGGCCATCGACCGTGTCTTTGCCACCAATAACAACCTGTCCGTGGGCGATAAAGTCGAGCTCGAGGGCCGAACCTACACCATTTGCGGCATCATGACCCAGCCCGATAGCCAGGCGCTGTTCCTCAACAATTCGGACTTTACGGTGAACACCATCACGTACGGCGTAGCCGAGGTCACCGATGGCGGCTTTGCCGCGCTCGAGGATGCCGGCGGCGCGCCTGCCTACACCTACTCCTTCACCTTTGCCGATCGCGACCTTTCCGTTGCGGACCGCACCGATGCCGAGCAGGATATGGTAGAGGCGCTCACCGATGCCGATGCGCGCGTGGACGATCTGATCGATGCCGATTCCAATCAGGGCATTGGCTATGCGCGCGACGACGTAGACGGCGACTCCATGATGTGGATGACGTTGCTCGACATCATCATCGTGATCATGGCATTTGTCTTTGTGGTGCTCACTGACGCCACCATCGAGGAGGAGAGCGCCATCATCGGCACGCTACTCGCCAGCGGCTATCGTCGACGCGAGATCGTGCTGCACTACCTGGCGCTTCCCGTCATCGTGGGCGTGGTCGCGGCGCTTTTGGGCACTACGCTCGGCGTTGTGTTTTTTACCGAGCCCATGCGCAGCCTCTATTACGGTTCGTACAGCCTGCCGCCCTTCCAGGTGTACTGGAGCTGGGAGATCTTTGTGAAGTGCGCCGTGGTTCCCGCCGTCGCGCTCATCCTCATCACGCTGGTGGGCCTGCTTCGCAAGATGGGGAAGACCCCGCTGCAGTTCCTTCGTCACGAGGCGAGCGGCAAATCGGGCACCAAGCGCGGCCTGCAGCTGCCGGAGCGCATGGGTTTTGTTTCCCGCTTCCGCCTGCGTATCTTCCTGCGCAACCTAGGCAACTTCGCCACGCTCTTCGTGGGCATTGCATTTGCCTCGCTGCTGCTGCTCTTTGGCCTGGCGATTCTGCCCACGATGACGCACTACGCGGACAACCTCGAGACGAGCCTGGTCGCCGAGCACCAGTACACGCTCAAGGCTCCGCTGGAGCTCGAGGGCACTGCCGAGGAGCGTGGGCAGTGGTCAGCACTCGAGCGCTTGCAGTCGGTTGACGGCGCGCTGCTTTCTGCCGCTCAGGATGCCGATGACGAGCTTGACGACGCGGCCGATACAGCGCAGGCGGCAGCCGATGCTGCGACCGCATCTCCGTCTGCCGAGAGCCTGGCCGTAGCGCAGGATGCGCTTGCCAAGGTCCAGGACAAGAAGGATGTGCTCTACGCGCGCCTTGACGATCTTGCCGATGCCCTCGGCTGCAACCGCGATGAGGCTATCGACCTGATCGACAAAGCCTCCAAGATTGACACTGACAACGACGATATTCACCCGGTCAATACGACCGACAACGGCGCGGGCGCAATCGCGCAGGCCGAGAAATATGCCGTTTACCAGCTGCAATACGACCGCGGCGATGGTAATGGTCAGGAGACGATTTCCGTCTACGGCATCTCGCCCGATTCGCGCTATTGGAAAGACCTCAACGTCGGCGATGGACGCGTCGTCTTTGGCGGCGGTCTGCTCGACAAGTTTGGCTGGAGCGAGGGTCAGAAGGTCGCGCTCGGCGACAAGTACGAGGGTGAGCATTATTCCCTTGAGTACGCGGGCAAGGATTGTGCCTGGGGCTCCAAGTCGGACATGAATATCTATATGAGTATCGAAGACTTTAACGAGCTGTTCGACAACGACGCCGCCTACTTTAACGGCTATGTGAGCGACGAGAAGCTCGACCTCGATGCTCGTTACTTTGCCGGCGACACCACGCCCGACGACATGCGCGCCGTGGGCGATCAGTTCATCGGCATGATGAGCAAAATGATCGGCATGATGGTCGGGCTTGCGGTGTTTATCTTCCTGCTGTTTATGTACCTGCTGACCAAGGCTGTGATCGACCACAGCGCCCGTTCGATCAGCTACATGAAAGTCTTTGGCTATCGCGATAGCGAGATCTCGCATCTGTACATCCGGTCGATCACGCTGTGCGTGGCGGCGTCGCTCGTGCTAAGCCTGCCGGTCATTATTGGCTCGCTCACGGCCATCTTCCGCTCGATGCTGCTCGCCTACAACGGCAATATCGAGATCTACGTGCCCGCTTGGTCCATGGCTGCATGCGTCGGCATTGGCTTTGCGACCTACCTGGTCGTGGCGCTGCTACACACGCGTTCTATCAAACGTGTGGGCCTGGCCGAGGCACTCAAAGTCCAAGAGTAGTCGTTTAAGAACCTCCCCAACGACTAGGTTTCGCGCTTGACTTTGACCCTACTTTAACGGGTACCATCCTCTATGTCTGTAACGCCATATAGACCGAGGGGATAGATCTATGACCGCAACCGCACCCGCAGCACCCGCTAAGGTGTACTTCACCAACCTGCGCACGCATGCTCGCGAGAGCCAGCTCGACAAGCTCAAGCGCCTCATCCGTCACGCCGGAATTGAGCAGATCGACTTTGAGAACAAGTTCGTCGCCATCAAGATTCACTTTGGCGAGTTGGGCAACCTGAGCTTTTTGCGCCCCAACTACGCTCGCGCCGTCGCGGATGTCGTGAAGGAGCTGGGCGGCAAGCCCTTCCTCACCGACTGCAACACGCTCTATGTGGGTAGCCGCAAAAACGCGCTCGAGCACATCGACACCGCCTACCAGAACGGTTTTACTCCGTATGCCACGGGTTGCCAGATCATCATCGCCGACGGTCTCAAGGGCACCGACGAGGCGCTCGTCCCGGTCGAGGGCGGCGAGTACGTGCGCGAGGCCAAGATCGGTCAGGCACTCATGGATGCCGATATCGTGATCAGCCTCACCCACTTTAAGGGCCATGAACAGGCCGGTTTTGGCGGCGCCATGAAGAATCTTGGTATGGGTGGCGGTAGTCGTGCCGGCAAGATGGAGCAGCATGCCGCCGGCAAGCCGAACGTCGCGACCGAGCACTGCGTTGGCTGCCATGCCTGCGAAAAGATCTGCGCGCACAACGCTATCTCGTTCGACGACACCCGCGAGCGCGAGCTTGCCAGCGGCGCTACTCGCACGGTGCACGTGGCCACCATCGACCACGATCGCTGCGTGGGCTGCGGACGCTGCATTGCGGCATGCAACCAGGACTGCATCAAGCCCGGCTATGACGCCGCGGCCGACGTGCTCAACTGCAAGATCGCCGAGTACACTAAGGCCGTCGTCGACGGCCGTCCGAGCTTCCATATCTCGCTTGCCATGGATATCAGCCCCAACTGCGATTGCCATCCCGAAAACGACACGCCTATCGTTAACGATATCGGCATGTTCGCGAGCTTTGACCCGGTCGCCATCGACCAGGCCTGTGCCGATGCCGTCATGGCATCCGAGCCGCTGCCCAACACCGAGCTCACCGACAGCGCCGCCAAGATGGAGCATAACCACGAGCATCTGGAGGGCGAGCAGGCCAAGGACCCCTTCTGCATCACGCATCCCGACACCGACTGGCGCGCCTGTATCGCACACGCCGAGAAGATCGGCCTGGGCACGAGCAAGTACGAGCTCATCGAGGTCAAGTAGCGCCTAGTTATTGGACAAATGAAGCGCTTTTCTGGCGCAAGTAGAGCAAAAGCCGCCCGCGAGCACAACGCTCGCGGGCGGCTTTCCGGAAGTATGCGGCAAATTTCGAGACCGCCGAGCACACGACGTTTTTTGGCAACAAAACCCCTGATAAATTGTTGGTAAAACTGCGGTCTGGGTCGCGCGCGCAGACGTGGTGTAAGAGTGTCCTGAGGTCCGTCGCTGCAAGTCCCGATGTTACTCCTTCTTGAGA
>UQIW01000012.1 GCA_900541235.1 uncultured Collinsella sp.
CCGCATCTGATGGTGTCGACGTCAATGGTATACGGGTGCATCATCGACGTCTTCAATACAGAAAATATCAGTGCGGAGTGTGCCTAAAAGTAAACTAATGGCGGGCCCTGCGATGTCCGGTCTTCAGTGGATTACTGCTGGGGGAATTAATGGCGCGCTTCGCGCGTTTTGGATGGGGTCTGTCCCGGCGGCGCGTTTGGCGCTTCGCGCCGCGCGCCTTATCGATCGGGATTGAGATGCATGTGGTGCTTCTCGCCTTACGACTGTAGCGGCCGCGGTCCCGTTTGGGGTCGCGGCCGTTTTGTTGTGGGTCAAATATGAACGTTGTGTTAATGGGTCGGTGGACGGTGGTGTTTTTCGGTGAGCGGCGTATCCTTCCAACGGTTTATCTAGTGTGTCAGTTGAAAAGGAAGAGGGCGCTCGTCATTGTTTGAATGTGAACTGCCGTTTGACCACAAGACGTTGCATCTGGAGCTCGAGGATAAGAACTTCGCGGGTGTGATGGAAGGTCATCAAAACGAGTTTAAGACCACGAAATCGCAGGAAGAGCTGGTAGAGGAGTCGCTTGCCAACCCTTATGGCTCGCCGTCGCTCGAGGAGCTTTGTGCTGGCAAGAAGGATATCGTCATCATTAGCTCCGACCATACGCGTCCCGTTCCCTCGCGTGTGACGATGCCTATTCTGCTGCATCACATCCATTCCGCTGCGCCCGAGGCTCGCGTGCGCATTTTGGTTGCTACGGGTATGCATCGTCCGTCGACGCATGAGGAACTCGTCAACAAGTACGGCGAGGAGATCGTTGCCAACGAGGAAATCGTTATGCACGTCGCGACCGATGACAGCATGATGAAAAAGATCGGCACCCTGCCTTCTGGCGGCGAGTGCATCATCAACAAGATTGCTGCCGATTGCGATCTGCTGCTTGCCGAGGGCTTTATTGAGCCGCACTTCTTTGCCGGTTTCTCTGGTAGCCGCAAGTCCGTCCTGCCTGGCATCGCCAGCTACAAGACCATCATGTACAACCACAACGGTCAGTTTGTGAACGATTCCCATTCGCGTGCCGGCAACCTGTGCCACAACCACGTGAGCGAGGACATGTTTGCCGCTGCCGAGATGGCTCACCTTGCCTTTGTGCTTAACGTGGTGCTCAACGGCAAGCATGAGGTTATCGGCTCCTTTGCCGGCGACATTCACAAGGCGCACGAGGCCGGCTGTGAGTTCGTGAAGAGCCTTGCCGGCGTTGAGCCCGTTGAGTGCGAGATTGCCATCACCACTAACGGCGGCTACCCGCTCGACCAGAACATCTATCAGGCCGTGAAGGGCATGTGCTCTGCCGAGGCTACGCTTCCCGAGGGCGGCGTGATCATCGACGTCGCCGGTTGTGCCGACGGCCACGGTGGCGAGGGCTTCTATCACAACATCGCCGACAACGATCCGGCGGAGTTTGAGCGTGCCTGCATCGACCGTCCTAAGGACGAGACCCTGCCCGACCAGTGGACGAGCCAGATCTTTGCCCGCATCCTGGCGCATCACCCTGTGATCATGGTCACCGACCTGTGCGATCACCAGATGATCAAGGATATGCACATGACGCCGGTCAACACTCTCGATGAGGCGCTCAAGCTCGCCTTTGAGATGAAGGGTGTCGATGCCAAGGTGGCCGTCATTCCCGATGGCCTGGGCGTTGTCGTCGCGCAGCACTAGTACGCGGCCTAAACGAATCGTTTATAACCGACAAGAAAGATAAGGTTTTATGCTTACCAAACTCCTCTGCGAATTCGGCGCAACGGCCCTCATGATCATCTTTGGCGTGGGCGTGCACTGCGATACCGTGCTCAAGGGCACCAAGTATCAGGGCTCCGGCCACATGTTTGCCATCACCACCTGGTCTTTTGGCATCTCGGTCTGCCTGTTTGTCTTTGGCGGCGCCGTGTGCATGAACCCCGCCATGGTGCTTGCCCAGTGCATCGTCGGCTTGGTGCCGTGGAGCAGCTGCATCCCCTTCATGATTGCCGATATGCTCGGCGGCTTTGTGGGCGCCGTAATCGCTTGGCTTATGTATGCCGATGAGTTCAAGGCTTCCGAGGGCGTCGTCGACCCTATTGCCCAGCGCAACATCTTCTCGACCAACCCCACCACCGAGGGTACGAACTACGCCCGTAACTTCTTCTGCGAGGCTATCTGCACCTTTGTGTTCATCAGCGCCATCCTTGCCGCTGCTAGCCGCGCTGGCGAGAACGTTCTGATGCTCGCCATCTGCGTTGGCCTGATCGTTTGGGCCGTTGGCATGGGCATGGGCGGCATCACCGGCTTCGCCATGAACCAGGCTCGTGACCTTGGTCCTCGCATGGCCTACCAGGTGCTGCCGATTAAGAACAAGGCCGACAACAACTGGAAGTACGGCCTGCTTGTTCCTGGCATCGCACCGTTTATCGGTGCCGCTCTGGCCGCGCTGTTTGTGCACGGTTTCTTGGGCATGTTCTAGTCTGAGGCTACATAGTTGTCCGCTGGCCGCATGGGGTAACTCCCCAGCGCGTCCTCGGACATGCAAAAAGGCTCGCTGCGCACTTTGTGCGGCGAGCCTTTTTGCGTCCTGCGGAGTGCGCTGGGAAGTTACCCCATGCGGACGGCTGCGGGGTCTTTGTTGCGTTCGTACAAGCAACCCAATATATATCTGAATTTGGATGGGAGGGGCTTGTTGCTGGTAGGGGCGTTGGGCTTCTGTCGACACTTTGGGATGGATTGTGCTTTGGGTTGGGACGGCGCTTTGAGATGAGGTCGGAACTTTGGGATGAGGGGTTTACTCAGTTGAAGAGAGGCTTAATGGCTGATAGGTAGTCTTTGGCTACGTCGGCTTTGGCTGCTTGGAAGTTGTGCCAGGCCCACCATTGGACCATTCCTACGAAGCTTGAGGCTATGTGGTGTAGTAAGAAGCTGCGGTCCATGGTGGCGGCGGGGCCTGAGGGGTCGACGGGCACGGTTTCGGCTGCTCGTGACATGATGGTCTTGCGTAGGCAGTCGGCGAAGACGCGTGAGCCGGCGCCGGCTACCAGTGCCCGTACACCCTGCCGACGATTCCAGAGGTTGTTGAGGATATGCTCGACCTGTACGAGTGGGTCATCGAGGGGCGTACCGTCATTGTCGAGGGCATGGGTGCAGATATCGCGCACGAGCTCAGCGAGCAGGTCATCTTTGCTTTTAAAGAGGCCGTAGAACGTGGCCCGACCAACATGGGCACGAGCGATGATGTCGCCGACGGTAATCTTGCCGTAATCCTCTTCGCGTAGCAGCTCGGAGAACGCTGCAACGATGGCAGCGCGGCTTTTTTCTTTGCGGGCATCCATGGCTATGCATCCACGTCAACGAGTAGACAACGGAGCGTGCCGGAGCAACCCTCGCAGGGGCGCTTGCCGGCGCCGTAGCCGACGGCCTCGATGTGGTAGCGTGCCGGCAGGTGCTCGGACGTGCGCAGCGCGGTGACGATGGCGGCGCCCGTGGGCGTCACGAGCTCGCCAGCGACCGGTGCGGGCGTGAGGGCGATATTGCCCGCCTGGCACAGGTTGACGACAGCGGGGACGGGAATGGGCATAGGGCCGTGGGCGCAGCGAATGGTTCCGTGGCCTTCGGAGAGCGATTCGACCACGATGTCCTCAATACCTAGGTCATCGAGGCAGATGGCGACAGAGCAGACGTCGACGATGGAATCGACGGCGCCTACCTCGTGGAACATGACGGTCTCGGGCGTTTTGCCGTGGGCCTTTGCCTCGGCGGCGGCGAGCGCGGTAAAGATGGCGAGCGCACGACGCTTGGTGCCATCGCTTAGCTGCGAGCCGTCGATGATAGCGGTGACGTCCGCCAAAGAACGGTGGTGATGGTGGTGGGCGTGATGGTGACCCTCGTGGCCATGGCCGTGGGTCTCATGATCATGCTCATGGCAGTGCTCATGCTCGTCATGGTCATGATGGTGGTGCTCGTGCTCGTGCTCGTGCGTGTGCTCGGCAGCTGCTTCGTTGCCGTAGAGCCATGCCATGTCGTGGTCGTGGTTCTCGAGCTCTTCTGCCAGCTGAACGTCGAAATCGCAGGCGTCGATGCCATGCTTGTTTACGCGCGTGACGGCGATCGTAAAGCCGTCGACCGGCAGTGTGGCGAGCTGTTCGCGCAGGTGCTCCTCGCTGGCGCCCAGGTCGAGCAGGGCCGCGACGGTCATATCGCCGCTGATGCCCGAGGTGCCGTCGATGATAAGCGTGTGCTGATGATTGGACATGGAATGCTCCTTAGCGGGCGCGGGGTGTGCCGGCGCTCAGATGATTGATAAGACTTGCCTGGTAAGCGGCGCCAAAGCCGTTGTCGATATTGACGACCGAAACGCCGCTGGCACAGGAGTTGAGCATGGCGAGCAGTGCAGCTACGCCACCAAAACTTGCGCCGTAGCCAACGCTGGTGGGAACGGCGATGACCGGACAGCTCACCAGACCGCCGATAACGCTCGCCAGCGCGCCCTCCATGCCGGCGATGGCGATGACCACCTGCGCCTGGGCAAGTTCCTCGGCATGCGCGAGCAGGCGGTGCAGGCCGGCGACACCTACGTCGTAGAGGCGGTCGACCTCGTTGCCATAGAACTCGGCCGTCAACGCGGCTTCTTCGGCGACGGGTAAGTCGCTCGTGCCGGCGCAGGCGACGACAACGCGTCCGTTACCGGTGGGGGAGGGCTTGCCACCCACCAGGGCGAGCTGGGCGTTCGGGGCATATCCCAGGTCGATGTCGTTGCCGAGAAGCTCCGAGGTACGGGCTGCTTTTTCGCTGTCCAGGCGCGTGACCAGGATGCGCTCCTGACCGGCATCGCGCAGCGCTTCGATAATGGCGGCAATTTGCTCGGCGGTTTTACCGGCGCCGTAGACAACCTCGCCGGCTCCCTGGCGCACCCCGCGCGAAAGATCGAGCTGCGCAAAACCCAGATCGGCGGTCGGCGCCGTCTGGATGCGCGTGAGGGCGACTGCCGGGGCGACTGCTCCGTCGGCAACATCGCTCAGCAATTGCTCAAGATCTTGCTTATCCATATATGTTCCCTTCGACGGCGCAAAGTCTAGCACTCAAAGGGTATGTTTCCGAACACTAAGACAAAATTGTTCGGAAACTATAGGACAGACTGATTCAATTGTTAGACGGATCGGCTAGTCACGCAGGATGATGTCCATGGCGAGCATCAGGTTGCGCTCGTCGATGGCAAACGGGGCGGCTTCGCGCGTCTTGGGCTTGGCGCAAAACGCGATGCCCGTGCCCGCGGCCTGAATCATGGGGATGTCGTTGGCGCCGTCGCCGATCGCGACGGTGTGGGCCATGTCGACACCGCACTCAACCGCCCAATCCAGCAGCTGGATGAGCTTGGACTCCTTGGTCACGATGTCTGCCGCCAGCTTACCGGTGAGCTTGCCGTCCACGACCTCCAGGCGGTTAGCGAGGCAAAAGTCGATGCCCGCGGCGGCCACGATCTTGTCGGCGACCTCGTGAAAGCCGCCGCTTACCACGCCGACCTTCCAGCCCTTGCTGTGTGCCGAGCGCACAAGCTCCAGCGCGCCGGGGGTAAACGTCACGCGCTCAAAGGTGCGCTCGAATACGCTCTCATCCAAGCCGGCAAGCAGCCCCACGCGTTCCTCGAGCGCCTGCTTAAAGTCGAGCTCGCCGCGCATGGCGCGCTCGGTGATCTGCGCTACCTGCTCGCCCACGCCGGCCTCCTCGCCCAACAGGTCGATGACCTCCTGGTTGATGAGCGTGGAGTCGATATCCATAACGATGAGGCGTGCGGTCATGACGGGCCTTTCCGAGTGCGGTTGTATTGGGGCACATTGTCGCACGCCGCGCGCTTGGGCGACGGCCAGGCCGCGTCAATTGTTTCGTCTCCGTCAAGTCTTTGGGCAAGAGCTACTTTTTCGCGGCACATCGACGCGGGTGCGATAAGATAGAACGCCATGCCCGGCTGCGCGGTTTACGCAGGCTGGGCAAATCTGTACGACGCCGCCCGGAACGACACGGGGCGGCACAGATCCATAAAGGAGGATCACTGGTATGAGCCAGACCCGTCCCATCGATGAGCATTCCATGCACACCCGTACCTGCGGCGAGCTTCGCTTCGAGAACGTGGGCGAAGAGGTCACCCTCACCGGTTGGGTGAGCCGTCGCCGCGACCACGGCGGCCTTATCTTCTGTGACCTTCGCGACCGCGAGGGCATCACGCAGCTCACCTTCGACCCCGAGCACTCCGACGGCGATGCCTTTAAGATCGCCGAGACCATGCGTCCCGAGTGGCCCATCAAGATCCACGGCGTCGTGCGCGCCCGTGGCGAGGAGACCACCAACACTAAGCTCGCGACCGGCGAGATCGAGGTCCTGACCGACCACGCCGAGGTGCTCAACACGTCCGTCACCCCGCCGTTCCAGATCGAGGACGGCATCGAGACCAGCGAGGACACCCGCCTGCGCTATCGCTATTTGGACCTTCGCCGTCCCGAGATGATGGCCAACCTCAAGCTGCGCTCCGACTTTACCTTTGCCATTCGCGAGGCGCTGTACAACCGTGAGTTCATGGAGGTCGAGACGCCCTCCCTGTTCAAGTCCACGCCCGAGGGCGCCCGCGACTTCATCGTTCCCAGCCGTATTCAGCCGGGTAACTTCTACGCCCTGCCGCAGTCCCCGCAGCTCCTGAAGCAGCTGCTCATGGTCGGTGGCGTCGAGCGCTACTACCAGGTTGCCAAGTGCTTCCGCGACGAGGACCTGCGTGCCGACCGTCAGCCCGAGTTCACCCAGGTCGATATCGAGATGTCCTTCGTGGACCAGAACGACGTCATGAGCGCGCTCGAGGAAGTTCTGTCCGATGCCTTCGGCCGCATGGGTGTCGAGATGCCCACGCCGCTGCGTCGCATGGACTACTGGGAGGCCATGGACACCTATGGCTCCGACAAGCCCGATACCCGCTATGGTATGCACCTGGTCGACCTGACCGACATCTTTGCCAACTCCAAGTTCAAGGTCTTTGCGACTGCCGCGAACGAGGAGGGCTCTGTCGTCAAGGCCATCAACGCCAAGGGCGCCGGCGCCTGGGCACGTGCCAAGATCGATAAGCTCGCCGGCGTGGCCTCCACGTTTGGCGCCAAGGGCCTGGCCTGGATCGCCTTCCGCGAGGACGGCTCCATCAACAGCCCCATCGTCAAGTTCTTCTCGGACGAGGAGATGGCTGCTCTGCGCGAGCGCATGGACGTCGAGCCTGGCGACCTCGTGATGTTCGCCGCCGGCCCGCGCCTGCTCTCTGACGAGATCCTGGGCGGCATGCGCTCCCACATGGCCAACGCGCTCGAGATCAAGCGCGAGGGTCACGATTTCCTGTGGGTCGTCAACTTCCCGCTGTTCCACTGGGACGAGGACCGCAAGGCCTATGCAGCCGAGCACCAGCCGTTCACCCTGCCGACCGAGACCGACATCGCCAAGATCGAGGCAGATCCGCTGGCAGCCGGTTCTTGCACCTACGACTTTGTCATGGACGGCTTTGAGGCCGGCGGCGGCGGTATGCGTATCCACAACGCCGAGATGCAGATGTCCATGCTCAAGCTCCTGGGCTTTACCGAGGAGCGCGCCGAGTCGCAGTTCGGCTTCCTCATGGAGGCGCTCAAGTTTGGTGCGCCCCCGATGGGCGGTTTTGCTCTGGGCCTGGACCGCGTGTGCATGCTGCTCACCGGTTCCGACTCCATCCGCGACGTCATGGCGTTCCCCAAGACGGCCAGCGGCTCCGACCTTATGTCGGGTGCTCCGAGTGCCGTTTCCGGCGCCCAGCTCAAGGACGTCAGCCTGCGCCTGATGTAGGCGAGCGGCTACCTATTGCCAGCAACGAGGGAAGGACGTGTGCCTTCCCTCGTTTTTTGTGAGACGGGGGTGCGCCGGTAACGTACAATAACTACCACGTGGCTGGGTTTGCCGGCCGAATGTGCGATGTCGTGGGAGGGGACATGGTCGAGTTTACAAAGACGATTAAAGATCCGTTGGGATTACATGCCCGCCCGGTTGCGCTGCTCTATGACATCATTGCCAAGCATCGTAGCGACGTGTCAGTCAGCATCGGCGATCGCCACACGGATGGCCGCGATGTCATGGGACTCATGGCCCTCTATGGTGAGTGCGGCGAGAGCGTCGTCTTTCGTGTTTCGGGCGTAGACGAGGCTTCCTGCGTTACGTCGATCAGAAACCTCTCGCTCTAAGCATGACGGGGCGCGGCAAAGGACAGCTCTTTGCCGCGCCTTTTTGTTTTGTTTCGTATAGGAAACTTTTTCGAAAAACTGAACAGGACCCTTTCCAAAAAGTTAACCACGTGTTAGTTTACTAAAGCGAACATAGACGTGGTTAACTTTTATCGCGTCGATGTTGAGGACGAACTGACGTTAGGAGCCACTCATGTCTTGCGGACCGCAGATGCCGGCCATGCCGCTTTCGATGGTAAAAGCGGGCGAAACCGTGCGCGTGTCTCGTGTAAAGGGCAATGAGGACATGAAGCACCACCTCAAGGACCTCGGCTTTGTCGAGGGCAACGAAATCCATGTGGTGAGCTCGAGTGGCGCCAATATCATCGTCACGGTGCTGGGCGCACGCTTTGGCATCGATTCCAAGGTTGCCATGCACATCATGACCGTCGGTTAGTCCGCAGCATTTCATAAAAACCGAAAGGGGGACAAGAGGATGAAGACGTTGGGTGACGTTAAGGTGGGCGAGAGCTCCACCATCGTCAAGCTTCACGGTGAGGGTGCGCTTCGCCGCCACCTTATGGACCTGGGGCTCATCAAGGGCACTTCGTTCAAGGTCGTGAAGGTTGCACCGCTCGGTGATCCGGTCGAGATCAACGTGCGCGGCTACGAGCTTTCCATCCGCAAGGAGGAGGCCGCCGTCGTCGAGGTCCAGTAAGGACTCTTGGCGCATATTTCTGCAGATAAAGTTAGGTTTTTCTAACTTAATGCAGCATCTTTGAAGCACATTATCCAGCCTGCGCGGAGAAAGCAGCGCAGGCACACAAGGAAGAAGGATTGAATGGCGGATTCTCAGATCCATGTCGCGCTGGCGGGTAACCCCAACTGCGGCAAGACCACGCTTTTCAACCTGATTACCGGCGCCAACGGCTACGTTGGCAACTGGCCCGGCGTCACGGTTGAGAAAAAGGAGGCCAAGCTCCTAAGCGACAAGAACGTTACCATCACGGACCTCCCCGGCATCTACTCGCTTTCCCCCTACAGCCCCGAGGAGCAATGCTCGCGCGATTACCTCATGAGCGGCGAGCCCGATGTCGTCGTTCAGGTGGTCGATGCCACCAACCTGGAGCGCAACCTGTACCTGGCACTTCAGGTTATCGAGACCGGCCTGCCCGTGGTCGTCGCCCTCAACATGGCCGACTTGGTCGAGAAGAACGGCGACAAGATCGACACCGACAAGCTCTCCAAGAAGCTCGGCTGCCCGGTCATGATGATCTCCGCTCTTAAGAACAAGGGCATCACGGAGCTGTTCGAGCAGGTTAAGAAGTCCGCTGCCTCCAAGGGCCAGGTGCCGGAGCACAAGTTCGACTCCTCCATCGAGGATGTCCTGACGCACATCGAGAACAACCTGCCGGCGAGCGTTCCCGCCAACAAGCGCCGCTATTACGCCGTCAAGCTGTTCGAGCGCGATGCGGACGCCTGCAAGCTCATCAACCTCACCAAGGAGAAGGCCGCTCGCGTGGAGCAGCTGGTCGCCCAGTGCGAGCAGGACTGCGACGACGATGCCGAGTCCATCATCACCGGCGAGCGCTACGGCGTGATTGCCCACATCATTGACGAGTGCCTCACCAAGGCTCCGGCAAAGATGAGCACCTCCGAGAAGATCGACCGCGTGGTTACCAACCGTATCCTGGGCCTGCCGATCTTTGTGGTCATCATGTTCTGCGTGTACTACATCGCCGTTTCCACCTTGGGCGGCACGGTGACCGACTTCACCAACGACCAGCTCTTTGGCACCGACGGTTGGTATGTGCTCGGCCAGGGCCGCGACGCCTACGATGCGGCCGTCGAGGCAGCGGGCGATGCTGCCGATTCGGTCGACCCGGCGCAGTACGGCCCCTATGTCCCGGGTATCACCACCGTGGTGCACGACGCCCTTGTGGCGGGCGGCACCGAGGACGGTGGCCTGGTCGATTCGCTGGTCTGCGACGGTATCGTCGGCGGCCTGGGCGCCATCTTCGGCTTCGTCCCGCAGATGTTCCTGCTGTTCGTGATGCTGTCTTTCCTGGAGGACTGCGGCTACATGGCCCGCGTCGCCTTCATCATGGACCGCGTGTTCCGCCGCTTTGGCCTGTCCGGTAAGTCCTTTATCCCCATGCTCGTGTCCTCGGGCTGCGGCGTCCCCGGCGTCATGGCCACCAAGACCATCGAGAACGAGAAGGACCGCCGCATGACGGTCATGACCACCACGTTTATTCCCTGTGGCGCCAAGCTGCCGATCATCGCCCTGCTCATGGGTTCCATCATCGGCGATTCTTCTACCACCGCCGCGTGGATCAGCCCGCTTTTCTACTTCCTGGGCGTCTTTGCCGTCATCGCCTCGGGCCTTATGCTCAAGAAGACCAAGCTCTTCGCCGGCCGCCCGACGCCGTTTGTTATGGAGCTTCCTGCCTACCACTTCCCGGCGATCCGCTCTTGGGCGCTGCACGTGTGGGAGCGCTGCTGGGCCTTTATCAAGAAGGCCGGCACGGTCATCTTTGCGTCCACTGTCGTGGTTTGGTTCCTGTCCAACTTTGGTAGCTATAACGGTTCCTTTGGCTTCCTGCCTGCGATGGACGGCATCCCCGAGGAGTTTATGGACTACTCCGTGCTTGCCATGCTGGGCAACCTGGTCGCTTGGATCTTCGCCCCGCTCGGCTTTAGCACCTGGCAGGCCACCGCGCTGACTGTCTCTGGCCTCGTCGCCAAGGAGAACGTCGTCGCCACCGCCGGCTCGCTGCTGTCCGTCGCCGACGCGGGCGAGACCGACCCGAGCCTGTGGACCGCGTTTGCCGGCATGTTCCCCACCATGGGCGCCTGCGTTGCCTTCGGCGCGTTCAACCTGCTGTGCGCTCCGTGCTTTGCCGCTATGGGTACCATCCGCAACCAGATGAATTCCGGCAAGTGGACCGCGATTGCCCTCGGCTACGAGTGCGCCTTCGCTTGGGTGATCGGCCTGTTCATCAACCAGTTCTATAACCTGCTTGTCCTTGGGCAGTTTGGCTTCTGGACGATTGTGGCCATCGTGCTGCTGGTTGCGATGCTCTTCCAGATCTTCCGTCCCATGCCCAAGCATGCATGGACCGACGAGGACGAGACCAACACTGCTTCCGCCGCAGTTTCCGCTTAAGTCCGAATAAGGATTAACCCCTTTTCACGAGCCCGGGTGTCCCAGCGACCCCGGGCTTTTTGTGCATGGGAGACAGATTACTTTGCCCCAGAAGTTAAGATGTGGCGTTTCCGCAGATAAAACCGACCAAAATAAACCTGTCCCTTTTTGGTAGGTGGAGAATGGGGTAAAGTAAGTGATGGTTAACTAGAGGAGGCTTGCTATGGCACCTATCGATATTGTTGTACTGGCTGTTATCGGCGTTGCGTTTGTCGCGGTATGCGTGCGCGTCTACCGCAAGGGCACCTGCGCCGACTGCGCTCAGGGTGGCGTTTGCACGGGGCATTGCTCCAACAAAAAGACGTGCGCCGCACTTAAGGGCGTAGACAAAATCGCCGAAGACTTGGGCCGCGGAATCAAGTAAGGCCCAGACATCTAAGCGCCTCGCGAGCATCCGTTCGCGGGGCGCTTTGCGCATTTGAGGGAGAGCGCGGCGAGTCGAAGAGTATTTTGGGGTCTCGTTAAATCAGTTGCGGTGAAATACGGACTGTTTTGGCTGTCAAAGGCCTCATCTACTCCGTATTCCACCGCAACTTTTTATGGGGTGGGCTAGAGACGCTGCATGCGGTACCCGACACCCATGTGCGTCTGAATCATCTTGGGGTGAGAGGGGTCTGCCTCGATCTTCTTGCGCAGGGTGCGCATGAACACGCGCAGGCTCGCCAGATCGCTGTCCCAGCTCGTGCCCCATATCTCGCGGGTGATGAAGGTGTGGGTAAGCACCTTGTCGACGTTTTTCGCTAGAAGGACGAGCAATTTGTACTCGGTTGGGGTGAGCGAGAGCTCGCGTCCGTCTTTCGTCGCGTATCCCGCGGCGTAGTCGATATGCAACGGACCGTTGTCGAACGTGCTCGCTTCTGTCGACTCGCTCGACGCCATCGAGGAGCGCCTCAAATTCGCACGTACGCGCGCGAGCAACTCATCCACAGAAAAGGGCTTGGTGAGGTAGTCGTCTGCCCCTGCGTCAAGTGCTGCAATCTTGTCGGAATCTTCGGTGCGCGCCGAAATGACGATAATGGGGACTGCCGACCAGCTTCGGATCTTCGTGATGACCTCGATACCGTCAATGTCGGGAAGGCCGAGGTCGAGCATGATGAGGCTGGGGCCGTGCGACACCGCATCCATGATGGCGGCCTGGCCGTTGCAAACCTTGCTCACGACATAGCCGTGGAGGTCAAGCGCGGTCGAAACGAGGTTTTGAACGGTCGGGTCATCTTCGACCAGGAGGATGCGTGGCTTAGCGGCATTATTCATGAATCTCGATCTCCTCGGCGGGCAGGGTAAAACGGAAGACGGCCCCACGGGGGTGGTTGTCGCGAACTTCGATGACACCGCCATGCGCCTCCACGATGGAACGGCAGAGTGACAGCCCAAGGCCGATGCTTCGACGCGAATCCACGGGCCGCGTATTGCTTGAGGTGAAGAAGCGCTCAAAGATATGAGGCTTGTCGCAGTCTGCCACACCCGGCCCATCGTCTGCGACGTCCACCACGACGAACGCACCCTCGCGACGTGCGCTGATGGTGACAGTCGAGTCCTCGGGCGTGTATTTGAAAGCGTTCATGATGAGATTCGTAAGCACCTGCATGATGAGATGGACGTCGATGCGTACCAGCAGGATGTCGTCAGTGTGGTCGATGGTGACGGTACGTCCATGCGATGCTTGGGCGACATGGCTGAGGGCGGCCTCGATGACCTCGTCGATGAGCTCGGATGTTAAGTTGAGGCGAATGGTGCCGTCCTTGACGCGTGTGATGGCGAGGAGGTTCTCCACGGTATCGATAAGCCAGAGGGAGTCGTCGTAGATGGCATCGGCAAGATCGCAGCGTTGTTCGAGGCTGAGCTTCTCGTCACTCTTCCGAAGGATTGCCGCAGATCCGGATATAGCCGTGAGGGGTGTCCTCAAATCGTGGCCGATGGAGCGCAAAAGGTTGGCGCGCAGCTGCTCGTTTTTCGCCAAGACCGCAGCCTCTTCGCGCTCTTGCGCCGCCCGATCGCTTTCGAGCGCCAAGGCGCATTCACCTACGATAGATAGGACGATCGAATGCTCGAAGGCTTCGATCTCGCGCCCCTCCAGGGCGATACCGATGACACCGAATACCTTGTCGCCGGTGCGAACCGCGAGGTAGAGACAGCGCGCCTCAGGCAGGGTCCGCGTGCTTGCGCCCGCGCGCTTGTTGTTGGTGTAGGTCCAGGTTGCAACGGCGCGCTCGTAGTCGGTGAGCAGCGACGCGGATCGGTTTTCGGTGCCAGCGGACTCATAGAGCGCCTTGCCGAGCGTGCCGTGTTCGGCGGGGTAGAAGACCACGTCGAGTTTTAGCAGTTTGACGAGTTGGTTCATGGCGACGCGGGCGCACTCCTCCGCGCTATGGGCTTGCTGCAAGAGCTGGTTCGTTTCGAGGAGTACGCGCGTTTTGAATGCGTTCTCGGCGGATGTACGGGCGTTGTCGGCGATGCGCGCAGTTAACTCGCCGGCGACCATAGCGGTAGCGAACATGATGCCGAACGTGACCAGATAGCTTCGGTCGTAGCTGGCGAGCGAAAACAGAGGTGTGACGAAGCAGAAGTTGTAAAGCACTACAGAGAGCACGCTCGATACGATCGTGCAGATACGCCCCGTCGTGGTGACGGCGGTCAGCAGGGCCGTGAGGATATAGAGGGATATGATGCTGGAATCGGCAAATCCCAGATGGCGGAAAGCCGTGCCGATCGCCGTGGCGGCAAGAGAGAGGGCCAGCGTGCGAAGCACGTTTCGGCTGCTGGGCGGCTGCGGGGCGAGCGCATGGCGGCGTCCTTTGGGTCGGGAGGGCGGAGTCGACTGTTCTGGAATGATGTAAATGTCGAGGTTCGGGGCGAATGTTATGAGCTGTTCTACGAGAGATTTGCGGCCGAAGAGGGCCTGACGGACGCTGCTGCGCTCACCCGTGCGCCCCATGACGATCTTCGAAATACCCGACAGGCGCGCGAACTCGGAAATCTGAAACGCGATGTCGTCGCCATAGACGGTTTCCATATGTGCTCCGAGCTGCTCGGCTAGGGCGATATTGGCTGCAAGCTTGGCGCGCTCATCATCGCTCATGGCTTGCGTGCGCGGGCTCTCTACGAACAGGGCGACGAGCTCGCTGCGAAACGCTTTCGCCATGCGTGCGGCGGCACGGACGATGCGGGGATTGGTCGGCGCCGGGGAGACGCAGACTAAGATACGCTCCCTGGTGTAGTAGTCACGGTTTCCCAGCACGCGTGCGGCGTCTGTGAGGTGGCCGGTGCGATCGGCGCAGCGCGATTTCTCGGAGTGCGGTGAGGTTCTCGACGGTAAAAAAATGCTGTTGCGCTCGGTCGGCTTGTGCGGGACGGTAGACGAGGCCGGCGCGAAGGCGCTCAAGTAGGTCTTCGGGCTCTATGTCGACGAGCTCGACTTGGTCGGCATCATCGAAGATACGGTCGGGGATTCGTTCGCTCACGACAACGCCGGTGATGGATGCAACCATGTCGTTTAGGCTCTCGATATGCTGAACGTTCACGGTCGTATAGACGTCGATGCCCGCATGTAGAAGTTCCTCGACGTCTTGATAGCGTTTGTCGTGGCGAGACCCCGGCGCATTCGTATGGGCGAGCTCGTCGACAAGGATGAGCTGAGGGGCGCGTTCGATAGCCGCATCTAGATCGAACTCGCTGAGCGCAATGCCGTTGTGCTCGATGAGTTTACAGAGCACGTTCTCAAGCCCTTGTGCAAGATGGGCAGTTGCCGGACGTTCGTGCGGCTCGATGTATCCCGCGACGACGTCGACACCTCGCCGCTTGGCGGCGTGGGCGGCTTGAAGCATTGCATAGGTTTTGCCTGTGCCAGCAGCGTAGCCAAAGAAAATCTTGAGGTGTCCCCGGCTGGTTCGAGCGTCATCGGCGACCTCGTCTTTCTCAATTGCCTTGAGGATGAGGTCTGGATTGACGCGAGTGTCCGATGCGTCGCGCTGCATAGCGTAGCCTTTCTGAAGCGTTGTCCATGCGTGCATATGCGGCGAGGACGCCACTGTATGCTCGCGAGGTCGAGTATAGGCGCACTGCAGCCGCAATAGTGCTTTCTACCTGCATCTTTACGGCATCTTAAGGTCGTGAGCCCCAGCCCTCACGCCTCTTTAATCCCTAGAAGCGTTTACTGTCCCCAGACGCTTGCGAGAGCAGGCGTCCGAGACATCGGGCCGCGCGTGAAAGGGGCGGTAAATGAACATCCTCATTCCCATCATCGGAGTCGTCTGCATTGGACTCCTTATCTATTACATCTACATTCTGATGAGGAGTGATTCGTAAACTATGGACGCTGCGATTCAGTACATCTTGTACTTTGCCGTGCTCGTCGTCCTGGCCGTTCCGCTCGGTCGGTTCATGGCCCATATCATGGATGGTGAGCATACGTTCCTGTCGCCTGTGATTGCTCCTGTGGAGCGCGGCGTCTATCGTCTGCTTCGCATCGACGCGGCAGAGCAGATGGGGTGTAGGCGCTATCTGGCGAGCGTGCTGGTCTTTTCGGGGATCGGCCTCGTGGCTCTTGTGGCACTCCAGGCGCTTCAGTCCTTCTTGCCAGGCAATCCCCAGCACCTGCCGGGTGTGTCATTGGACCTGTCGTTCAACACGGCTGCTTCCTTCATAACCAACACCAACTGGCAATCCTATTCCGGTGAGACCACCCTGTCCTACCTTGTGCAGTTCATGGGCCTCACCGTGCAGAACTTCGTTTCCGCTGGCACCGGTATCGCGGTCATGTTCGCGCTGATCCGCGGCTTCCGTCAGGTCAAGGAGCAGGGTCTAGGTTCCTTCTGGGTCGACCTCACCCGCACCGTCCTGTATGTGCTCATCCCGCTGAACCTCGTGTTCGGCATCTGCCTGGCTGCCGGTGGCGTCATCTCCAACTTCCAGCCGGCTCAGAAGGCTGAGCTCGTAGAGCCCGTCGCTGTTCAGCCTAATGCAGACGGCGGCTGGAGCGTCATCGACGGCGCCCAGATCGAGGGCGACGCGGTCAAGGTCGACGGCAAGGTTGTCGAGGGCGCGCGCGTGGTCACCGAGCAGTTCCTGCCCCAGGGTCCCGCGGCTCCCCAGGTCGCCATCAAGCAGTCCGGCACCAACGGAGGCGGCTTCTTCGGCGTGAACTCCGCCCATCCGTATGAGAACCCCAGTGCCTTCACCAACATCATCGAGATGACCAGCCTGCTGCTGATCCCGGCCGCCTGTTGCTTCACCTTCGGTATCGGCGTCAAGAACACCAAGCAGGGCAAGGCCATCTTTGCCGCCATGTTCATCCTGCTGGTGATCTTCACCGGCATCATCGCCGTCAACGAGCATGCGGGCACCCCGCAGCTGGCCGATGGCGGAGCGGTCAATATCGAGATGACCGACGGCCAGGCCGGCGGCAACATGGAGGGCAAGGAGAGCCGCTTTGGCATCGCCTCCTCTTCCACCTGGTCCGCTTTCACGACGGCTGCTTCCAACGGCTCGGTTAACTCCATGCACGACTCCTACACCCCGCTGGGCGGTTTTGTCCAGATGCTCCAGATTGCTCTGGGCGAGGTCGTCTTCGGCGGCGTGGGCTGCGGCCTGTACGGCATGATCGGCTTCGCCATCCTCACAGTGTTCATCGCCGGCCTCATGGTCGGACGCACGCCTGAGTTCCTGGGCAAGAAGATCGAGCCGGGCGAGATGCGCTGGGCGGTTGTCCTGTGCTTGGCAACTCCGTTTGCCATTCTGGTGTGCTCGGCCATCGCCTGCATGGTGCCCGGTCTTGCCGACCAGCTCAACAACGGTGGCGCGCACGGCTTCTCCGAGGTGCTGTATGCCTTCACCTCATGCGGCGGCAACAACGGCTCGGCGTTTGCAGGCATGAACTGCAACATTCCCTGGATCAACGTCATGCTCGGCCTCGAGACGCTGTTCGCCCGCTTCATGCCCATCATCGGTACGCTGGCTATCGCCGGCTCGCTGGCCAAGAAGGGTAAGGTCGCCGAGAGCGCCGGTACCCTGTCTACCACCAACGGCATGTTCGTATTCCTGCTCGTGTTCATCGTTCTGCTGATCGGTGCCCTGAGCTTCTTCCCGGCCCTGGCGCTTGGCCCCGTTGCCGAGTTCTTCCAGATGATTGCGTAAAGGAGGGCGCAGATTTATGACTATGCAAAAAGACATGATGGGCCGCGCGGTCCGCGACTCGTTTGCCAAGCTGGATCCTCGCGTCCAGATTCAAAACCCGGTCATGTTCCTGGTGTGGCTTTCCGCCGTCATGACCTCCGTCCTGGCCGTCGCTTCCATTTTCGGTGTGCAGGACGCGGGTGTGCCCACCTACTATGTGGTCGCCATCGCGGTCATTCTGTGGCTCACCGACCTGTTCTCGAACTTCGCCGAGGCGCTTGCCGAGGGCCGCGGTAAGGCCCAGGCCGATTCCCTGCGTGCGGCCAAGAAGGATGTCGAGGCCCATCGCATCGAGTCCGTTGAGGACAAGGAGCACTTCACCGTCGTTCCCGGCACCGAGCTCACGCGCGGCGACCTGGTGATCGTACGCGCCGGCGAGCAGATTCCCGGCGACGGCGACGTCATCGAGGGTGCTGCTTCCGTTGACGAGTCCGCCATCACCGGCGAGTCCGCCCCCGTAGTCCGCGAGGCCGGCGGCGACCGCTCTGCCGTTACCGGCGGTACCACGGTGCTGTCCGACTGGATCATCGTCAAGATTTCCAGTGAGCCCGGCCAGAGCTTCCTGGACAAGATGATCGCGATGGTCGAGGGTGCCGCGCGCAAGAAGACCCCTAATGAGATCGCTCTGGAGATCTTCCTGGTGGCCCTCTCCATCGTCTTTATCCTGGTCACGCTGGCCCTGTATTGTTACTCCTGCTTCTCGGTCGGTCTTAACGACATGGTCAACCCCACGGCCGTGACCACGCTCGTGGCGCTGCTCGTGTGCCTGGCTCCCACTACCATCGGCGCCCTTCTGTCCGCCATCGGCATCGCCGGCATGAGCCGTCTGAACGAGGCCAACGTGCTGGCCATGTCCGGCCGCGCCATCGAGGCCGCCGGCGACGTCGACATCCTCATGCTCGACAAGACCGGCACCATCACCCTGGGTAACCGCCAAGCCGCCGAGTTCATCCCGGTCGACGGCATCGATCCCGCGGAGCTGGCCGATGCCGCCCAGCTTTCCTCGCTGGCCGACGAGACCCCCGAAGGCCGTTCCATCGTCGTGCTCGCCAAGGAGCATTTCGGTCTGCGCGGCCGCACACTCGAGGATAAGGGTATGGAGTTCATCCCCTTCACCGCGGCGACCCGCATGTCCGGTGTGAACTACGAGGGCAATGAGATCCGCAAGGGCGCTGCCGATTCCGTGCGCACCTATGTGGAGGCAGCCGGCGGCGTGTTCTCCCAGGAGTGCGACGAGGCCGTCGAGCGCATCGCCAAGGCCGGCGGCACCCCGCTGGTCGTGACCAAGAACTGCCGCGTGCTGGGCGTTGTGTACCTCAAGGACATCATCAAGTCCGGCGTTAAGGAGAAGTTCGCCGACCTGCGCAAGATGGGCATCAAGACCATCATGGTGACGGGCGACAACCCGCTCACCGCCGCGGCAATCGCCGCCGAGGCCGGCGTTGACGACTTCCTGGCCGAGGCCACCCCTGAAGGCAAGCTCGAGAAGATCCGCGAGTTCCAGCGTGAGGGGCACCTGGTCGCCATGACCGGCGACGGCACCAACGACGCGCCCGCTCTGGCCCAGGCCGACGTCGCCGTGGCCATGAACACGGGCACCCAGGCTGCCAAGGAGGCCGGCAACATGGTCGACCTCGACTCCAGCCCCACCAAGCTCATCGAGGTCGTGCGTATCGGCAAGCAGCTGCTCATGACCCGCGGTTCGCTCACGACCTTCTCGGTGGCCAACGACATGGCGAAGTACTTCGCTATCATCCCGGCCCTGTTCTCGCCGATCTACCCCGGGTTGGACGCCCTCAACATCCTCGGTCTGGCAAGCCCGCTGTCCGCGGTTCTTTCGGCCATCATCTATAACGCGCTCGTTATCGTCGCGCTGATCCCGGCCGCGCTGAAGGGCGTTAAGTACCGCGAGGTCCCGTCCGGACAGCTGCTGACCCACAACCTGCTCGTGTGGGGTCTGGGCGGCATCGTTGCCCCGTTCGTATTCATCAAGCTCATCGACATGCTGCTCGCGTTCTGCGGCATTATGTAAGTGGAGGTTTGTATGTTCAAAGGTGTTGCATCGCGCGCACTGGGCGTGTTCGCGCTGTTTACCGTTGTCTGCGGCCTGGGCTATACGCTCGTCGTGACCGGCATCGCCCAGGTTGCGTTCCCGTATCAGGCGAACGGTTCGCTCATCAAGGTCGACGACAAGATTGTGGGCTCCGAGCTGATCGGCCAGAACTTCGAGGATGAGGACCACATGTGGGGCCGCATCCAGAACGTGACTATCGTCGAGGGGGAGGACGGCGGGCTCATGGCCTACGGCACCCCGTCCAATTTGTCCCCGGCGAGTGAGGAGTACCGGCAGCTTGTGGACGCGCGCGTCGAGAAGATTCGCGCCTTCAACCCCGATGCCGGCATGGATGCCGTGCCCGTCGACCTGGTGACGTGTTCCGGCTCAGGGCTCGACCCCGATATCTCTCCCGATGCCGCCGAGTACCAGGTACCGCGCCTGGCGAAGGCCACGGGCAAGAGCGAAGGCGAGGTGCGCGAGATCATCGCCCAGTGCACCAAGGGCCGATTCCTGGGCGTGTTCGGCGAGCCCACGGTCAACGTGCTCAAGGTGAACCTTATGCTGGACGGCGCGCTGTAGGTGAGGGAGTGGCGGATGAGGGCATGACTGACTATCTGAGCCCTCAATTCCACTCCGCCCATCAGTTGCGGTGGAATACGGACTGTTTTGCCTGTCAAAAGCCTCATCTACTCCGTATTCCACCGCAACTTTTTTGTGAGGGTCGGGATTGAAGGTGGGGAGTGCGAGCGAGTGCGAATGCAGCGGATACTGATACAATAGGTACGTTAGCAACTGCCGCCGAGCGGCTCAAACGAAAGGAACCCTGTATGGAGTCATCCGCCTACCCGATGCTCTTTAGCCCGATCAAGGTCGGTACGACCGAGGTCAAGAACCGCGTCTTTATGCCGCCGGTGTCCACGAACCTGGCCGATCATGGCTATGTGACCGACGATTTGGTCGATCATTACCGTGCCCGCGCCAAGGGCGGCGTGGGCCTGATCATCACCGAGGTCGTGACGGTCGAGCCCACCTATACCTATCTGCCGGGTGACATGTGCTGCTACGACGATACGTTTATCCCCGGCTGGGAAAAGCTCGCCGCGGCCGTCCACGAGTACGGCTGCAAGATCATGCCGCAGCTCTTCCACCCCGCTTACATGGCCTTTAACATTCCGGGCACGCCGCGCCTGATCGCTCCGTCTTTTGTGGGCCCGTCCTATGCCCGCGAGGCACCGCGCCCCATCACGGTCGACGAGATTCACGAGCTCACGCATCAGTTTGGCGACGCTGCCGTTCGTATGCAGAAGGCTGGCGTCGATGGCGTTGAAGTCCATGCGGCACACGCCCACGGCATGCTCGGCGGCTTTTTGACTCCGCTCTACAACAAGCGTACCGACGAGTATGGTGGCTCGCTCGACGCCCGTATGCGCTTTTTGCTCGAGGTCATCGCCGAGATTCGTGAGCGCTGCGGCAAGGACTTCATCATCGACGTTCGTATCTCGGGCGATGAGTACACCGATGGCGGCCTGACCCTCAACGACATGATCTATGTCTCGCGTCGCTTGGAGAAGGCCGGCGTCGACATGATTCACGTGTCGGGCGGTACCACCATCAAGCGCGGCTCCGCAATTCCCGCCGCCGGTACCCAGCAGGCCTCGCATGCCGCCTGCTCGCGCGAGATCAAAAAGCACGTCAACATTCCCGTCGCCACCGTCGGTCGCATTAACGAGGCCTGGATCGCCGAGGAGCTGATCGAGGACGGCGCTGCCGACATCTGCATGATGGGCCGCGCCAATCTGTGCGATGCCGAGTTCTGCAATAAGGCCGCTGCCGGCAACGCCGACGATATCCGCCCCTGCATTGGCTGCCTGCGCTGCCTGAACGGCATTATGTTTGGCAAGCGTATCTCCTGCACCGTCAACCCCGATGTTGAGCGCGACGAGGCCGGTTACGAGCCTGCCGCCGAGGCCAAGAACGTACTGGTTGTGGGCGCTGGTCCTGCGGGCATGGAGGCGGCGTTCATTGCCGCCAAGCGCGGCCACAACGTGGTGCTCGTGGACAAGCAGGACGAACCGGGCGGCGAGATGCGCATCGCGGCCGTTCCGCCGGCAAAGCAGGAGCTCACCCGCGTGATCAAGTATCAGTACCGTCGTCTGGCCGAGGCGGGCGTGAAGTGCATATTTGGCACCGAGCTTACTGCCGAGGACATTCAGCGTGACTACGCGGGCTACGAGGTTGTCCTGGCTTATGGCGCCGAGCCCATCGCTCCGGCTTTCATGCAGGGCTTTAAGCAGGTTATGACGGCTGACGACCTGCTGGGTGGCAAGGCTTTCCCGGGCAAGAAGATCGTCATTGTGGGCGGCGGCACCGTTGGCTGCGAGACGGCAGATTATCTGGCTCCGCTGGTCAACGACCTGTCGCCGGCCAATCGCGATGTCACCGTTATCGAGATGACCAAGACGCTCGCCGCCAACGAGGGCGGCGCCGGTCGCGCGGTGCTCATCACGCGCATGCTCTCAAAGGGCGTCCACGTGCTGACCGAGGCCAAGGTGACCGAGATTACCGAGGACGCCATCAGCTACGAGAAGGATGGCGAGGTCCACACCATCGCCGATGCCGATACGCTGGTGCTTGCCATGGGCTATCGTCCCAATACCAAGTTGGCCGACGACCTTGCCGCTGCCGGTGTTGCCACCCACGTGTTGGGTGACGCCAACAAGTGCGGCAACATTCGCGACGCCATCGGCGACGGCTACAAGGTTGCCTGCGAACTCTAGTCAACCCCTTTGCACCAATCGATTGCAAAAAGCGGCGGCTGCCCTGTGTGTTGGGCAGCCGCCGCCTGCGTTCGACGGGAAGGCGCAGATAGTCCGATTAGGGCCCAGGAGCTCCTTGACCTTGGCGATGATGGCCTCGTCGGTGGCGTTGGCAAAGAAGTGCTCCTGGAACGGTTTTCGTCTTGCAGGGCAGTTGTCGTTTCTACAGTTCAGCTTCCAGTTCGGCTTTGTGCTCGTAGAGGTAGTCGCGCATGTAGGGGATGGCAAATGAGACCTTGCCGTACGAAGGAGCCTCGATAATCGATTCTCTTAACAGGCGGCTGCGGACGGAACTCACCTGTTGAGGCGTTTTGTTTAGGGCGTCGGCAACCATGCTGGTCGAGCTTGTCTGCCCCAAAGACGCCATGCTCAGCAGATAAGCGATGCACGTGGGCGGAATGCGCTGCAGCGCGGGCTCAATCACCATGGCGCAGAAGCGTTCGCGTGCCGTTGCAATGCCGCGCTCGGCTTCTTCTTCTCCAATAATCGCTGTATGTGCGCGTCTTGCCAACTGCCATGCGTAGTATCCAACGAGTTGGATCATGAAAGGATAGCCTTGCGTTGCCTCGGCAAGTTGGCCGGCAATACCTGGCTGCAACTCCATGCCAGACGCTTCAATGGTTTCCTCGAGGGAGTACGACACTTCGGTTACTGCCACAGCTTTCAGGTCAAAGGGGAGGGCACGGCGCAAAAACGTAAGTGTCTTTCCGTTGATGATGCTTTCAATCATCGAGGGCAGCCCCGCAAAAACAAAGGCGATATCAAGGTCTTCGCCGATAACCTGCTGAATCGCAATGGAGAGCGTTCGGACCTCATCGAGCTCTGCGTCTTGAACCTCGTCGAGAGTGATGAGCAGGCCATTTCCATTCTTGGATATTGTCTGTCTCATGGCGTCGCGTAGCGATGGGCCGATTCGCTCAATATCTATGCTGCCGATGGATATGCCAGCTACGGTGGGCTCAAATCTGGCGTGCTTGGCCTGGAATTTGGGCTGCAGCTGTTCGAGAATGCGCTGGCAAAGTCCCTCGGTTGCGACCTCTTTTATGACCGTCCAGCCACGGCTTTGCGCCAAACGTGAGCACTCGTCAAGGAGGACCGTCTTGCCCGTTCCACGGACGCCGGCTATGCGCATTAGGCGCCCAGGGGCACCAGGCCCGTTGATGAGTCCCTCATTGAATTCTTCGAGCACATCTTCGCGGCCGATAATCGTGGGAGGTGTTTTACCTGCTGTGGGCTTAAAAGGGTTTGTTTGCATGTGAGCCACCTTTGCTCAAGATATAGCGAGATATAGCAAAGTATAGCAAGATATAGCAAAGTATAGCAAGATATAGCAAAGTAAGCGCTACTCGCGGGTTTTGCGGTGGTGCTATTTTCCAAATGCCGCGCGGATAAAGCGCTGGGCGAACAGCTTGTTGGCAACTCACGAGGGCTCGGGGTGCCAATTTGGGATGGAGTAGTGCTGTGCCACGAATAGGGCCTATCTACTACGTTTAAGCCGCAGAGGTCAACCATAGCCGGCTATTTTGAAAATCGATAAGTTTTCTACCAGCGGTTTTGTTTTTGCACTTTTCAGCATGGTCTGGGCTCTCCGCGTTAACGTAGTAGATGGGCCCCTTTTGTGGCAAGGGGCCGACCTGCGGCTCAGGGTAGCCAAAAAAGCCCCGTCCCAAAAAGACTGTTGGAAGTTGCGGTGGAATAGTTCCTGTTTTTGCTGCTGAAGGCTTTGAGCAGGAACTATTCCACCGCAACTTATGAGGGGGCGGGGGATGCGATAGTATTACGTGGTGATATTCGACAAACCGTGGGCTTCATCCGAGGGCTTTATGGAACAACACCAGCATTATCAGAGCCTGCAAGACCAGGCATACAACGCATTGCGCTCCAAGATCATCTATGCCGAGCTCAAGCCTGGCACGCGCCTTTCGGCGATTGGTCTGGAAAAGGAGACGGGAATCGGGCGCACGCCCATTCGCGAGTCCTTTGTGCGCCTGCGTGAGCAGGAGCTGGTGGAAACGCGTCCCAAAAGCGGCACTTATGTCTCAAAAATCAGCATGGAGCGCGCCGAGAACGCCTGTTTCTTGCGCGAGAAGCTCGAGAGAAGCGTGCTCATTAAATGTTGTTCGGCTGCTACGCCCGAGCAAAAGCAGCGGCTTGAGCAGATTCTTGCCGAGTCCGAGTCACTCGACCATAGCGAAACACGTCGCTTTTTCGATCTGGACAACTTGTTCCATGAGACATGTTTTGAGATTGCCGATCGTCACATGTTGTGGGATTGGATGAAGAGCATCAACACGCATTTTGAGCGATACAACTGGTTGCGTATGGTGTCGCAGGATCTGGATTGGGAGCCGATTCGTCGGCAGCATCGCCGGATTCTCGAGGCCATTAAGAGGGGCGATACCGATGCGGCGAGTTATCTGGCAGAGACGCACTTGCACCTGATGCCCGAAGAGCAGGGCCCGGTTATCGCCTTGCATCCCGACTACTTTGAGCTGCCTAAAGACTCGTCTATCTAGCCCATCATCGCATCTGCTCGAGACGCAAAAACGATGCGGCTCACCTACAGCGTTTTGCAACCGAGATTTTTAAAAATGCCTAAAATGGCTCAGACTGCTGACAATTGGGAAACGGGGTGCGCCATGGCGCAGATGAGAATCAAGGACATTGCCGCCGAGGCGGGCGTGAGCCCGGCCACGGTCTCGCGCTATCTCAACAACCGCCCCGGGCAGATGACCGAGGAAACCCGCGCTCGCATCGCGGCGGTTATCGAGCGCACCGGCTATCGCCCACGTGCTGCCGCGCGCAATCTGCGCAGCTCGCGCACCAACCTCATCGGTGTGATCCTGGCCGACATCGCCAACCCGTTCTCCAGCGCTATGCTCGAGGGCCTTTCCGCCAGTGCCGCCGCGCGCGGCTGCTCGCTCATGACGGCCATTAGCGGCAACGATCCCGCCAAGGAGGCCGAGTCGCTCACCAGACTTATCGATGCCGGCGTGGACGGCCTGGTCGTCAACACCTGCGGAGGCAACGACAAGGCGATCGCCGCGGCCGCGGGGCGCCTGCCCGTTGTGCTGCTCGACCGCGACGTTGCCGACGGCGGTGTCGATCTGGTGACATCTAACAACCGTGAGCTGGTCGCCGGCCTGGTAGACGCCTTGACCGCCGCTGGCAGCGAGCGCCTGTGCCTGCTCACCGAGGCAAGCGACGACAGCCCCGTGCGTCGCAAGCGCGCCGAGGCCTTTACCGACGAGCTTTTGCACCGCGGTCTTGCGGGCGAGGTCGTTACCCTGGCCGATGGCGGTGCCACGGGCGTTGGCCGTTTGGACGAGACCATCCGCGGCTATGCCGGCAAAAAGCTCGGCCTCATTGCTGTCAACGGCCTGGTTTTCCTGCGTCTGACCGAGGCACTGGCGCAGCTTGGTCCCTCGCTGCCGGCGGGGCTCAAGATCGCGACGTTTGACGACTACCCCTGGAACCACGTGCTCTTTGGCGGCGTGACCACGGCCGCGCAGGACACCCTCACCATTGCCGAGTGTGTGGTCGAGCGCCTGTCCGAGCGCATCGATGTTGTTACCACCACCGTGGGCGATGCCGCAAAGCTCGCCCCCAAGCGCATCGAGATCCCCGGCCACATCGAACACCGCGCCTCGACCTCACGTTAGCCGCTCGTTCGCAACTGCCTGTTCGCGCACGTTTTTTGAGCGCTTGATACGCTTTAACCCTGCGGAAACATTTTTCTGCGATAGTATCTGCGATATAGACCAGTCGAAACCCGCCCGAAAGAAAGGGGAGCGACATGAACCAGCAGAACATCGATTACGTACTCCGCTCCGTAGAGCAGCGTGACATCCGCTTTGTGCGTCTGTGGTTTGTCGACATTCTCGGCCGCCTCAAGAACTTTGCCATTAGCCCCGAGGACCTCGAGGTCGCTTTTGAGGAGGGTATTGGCTTTGACGGCTCCGCCATCGAGGGCTTTGCTACGCCCGAGGAAGCCGACATGCTGGCGTTCCCCGATGCTTCGACCTTCCAGATCCTGCCGTGGCGCCCGAGCCACAACGGCGTCGCCCGCGTGTTCTGCGACGTGTGCACCCCCGACCGCAAGCCGTTTGCCGGCGATCCGCGCGATGCCCTGCGCCGCATGTTCTATAAGGCCGAGAAGGCCGGCTACCTGCTCAACGTGGGCGCCGAGCTGGAGTATTACTACTTCCCCGACGAGCATACCCCCGAGCCGCTCGACAACGTGGGCTACTTCGATCTTTCGGTAAGCGATGCCGCTCGCGACCTGCGCCGCAACACGGTCCTCACGCTCGAGAAGATGTCCGTGCCCGTGGAGTACACCTTCCACGCCGCCGGCCGCTCGCAGCACGGTATGAGCCTGCGCCACGCCGAGGCCCTGAGCATGTCCGACGCCATCACCACGGCCAAACTCATCATTAAGCAGCAGGCCTACGAGAGCGGCTGCCACGCCTCCTTTATGCCCAAGCCGTTGGCGGGCGAGGACGGCAGCGCTATGTTCCTGTGCCAGTCGCTATTCGACCACGACGGCAACAACGTCTTTTGGGGCGAGGACGACGAGAAGTACCACCTCTCCGATATCGCCAAGCACTACATGGCCGGCATCTTGGCGCACGCGCGCGAGATCAGCGCCATCACTAACCCCACGGTCAACTCGTACAAGCGCATCACCACGGGCGGCGACTCCGTGCCGCAGTACGCCACGTGGGGCCTGCGCAACCGCGCGAGTATGGTCCGCATTCCGGTCTACAAGCCCGGCAAGCAGCTGTCCACGCGCATCGAGCTTCGCAGCCCCGACCCCATGGCCAACCCGTACCTGGTCAACGCCGTCACGCTGGCGGCTGGTCTGGACGGCATCGAGCGCAAGCTGGAACTCCCGCCCGAGGCCACGGCCGAGACGCTCAAGCTCACCGACCGCCAGATGCTCGAGGCCGGCTACACGCCGCTGCCGCGTTCGCTCAAAGAGGCGCTCGACGTGTTTGAGGACTCGCAGTTTATGAAGGATGCCCTCGGCGAGCACATCCACGGCTTCTTCCTCAAAAAGAAGCGCGACGAGTGGCATAAGTTTGAGTCTACGATCACCGAGTGGGAGATCAAGCACTACCTGGCGAACTCCTAATCGCGCTGGCTTGTTCCAGTACGATTGAGCTCATTTCTTTGGAGGCCGATATGTCCGAAAAGAGTGCCCTGTTCATGGCGCGCACGACGCGCTTCCACGAGTTTGCCCGCAGCTTGACGACCACCCTGGGTGTCGAGGTGAGCCTGGCAACCCCCGATTCGCCGACTGCGGCGCACGACTTTGACCTGCTGATTCTCGATTCCGACGGCATCCGCAGCGACCGTATCGATCAGATTGCCAAGTGGCTTGACGATCGTGGCGGCGTCCCCATGTTGGTGATCGTCGACGACGAGGCGCTCGGCACCCTGCGCCTGCCGAATCACGCGCATGCCGACTTTGTATGCCCCACGGCGACGCCCAACGAGCTTAAGGCTCGCGCGCAGCGCCTGATGGGCGAGGAAGAGACCGTCGCCGCCGACGATGTGCTCAACATCGATAACCTCGAGATTAACCTGGCTACCTACCAGGTGACGCTCGATAACGAGCCCATCGACCTGACGCTGATGGAGTATTCGCTGCTGAGCTTTTTGGCGACGCACCCCAACCGTGCCTACAGCCGCGAGGTGCTGCTGCACCGCGTGTGGGGCTTTGAGTACTGCGGCGGTACGCGTACCGTCGACGTGCACATCCGACGCATCCGCTCCAAGGTGGGCCCGCAGATCGCGGCACACATCACCACCGTCCGCGGCGTGGGTTATCTGTTTAAGGACTAGATTTCCACCACAAAGGGGACAGGCACCTTTGTGGTGGTTTTGCCGCATGCGCGGGTTCCTTTCGGGTCTGCGGCAGAACTTAAGCCTTCCTAAAAGATTGCGTTCTCATACACGTTCGCCCGCATATTGGGGTACAACTCAACGTGAACAATGATGGCCCGCCACATGTTTGGCGGGCCTTTGGTTATTAGACGAAAGGATCGCAGCCATGAGCGAGAACGATTCCCAGCGTCCCCAGGATGCGGGCAACGCCGGCGAGACCCAACAGCAGCCGCGTGTGCAGGTGGAGTCGACGCCTGCCGACAGCAACATTCCTTACGTGCAGGCTTACGACACACAGACCGGCAAGCCGCTGGGCGGCCAACAGGTCGTGAACAAGCACACGGTGGTCAAGACCAAGACCAAAAAGCTGCCGATCTTTATTACGGCACTCGCCGGCTGTGCCTGCGGAGCCCTGCTGGTCATTGCGCTCATTATGAGCGGCACGCTCGATATCGGTGGCGGAAAGAATGCCGTGACGGCGGGTGCTTCGGGTTCATCGACGCAAAAGATTACGATTGATTCCGAGGACACCACGCTGGCCGAGGCCGTTTCTGCTAAGGCCCTGCCCTCCGTGGTTTCCATTACCGCCACTTCGAGCGGCAGCCAGAATGGCTCGCTTTCGCAGTCTGCCGACGAGTCGGACAGCTCGGGCAGCGTCGGCTCGGGCGTGGTGCTCGATACCGAGGGTCACATCCTCACCAACAACCACGTGGTCGATGGCTATGACCAGTACGTGGTTACCATGGACGACGGAACCACGTACGAGGCCGAGTTCGTGGGCAACGACGCCTCGAGCGACCTGGCCGTCATCAAGCTCAAGGATGCCGATGCCTCCAAGCTCACGCCGATCGAGATTGGTGATTCCTCCAAGCTCAACGTGGGCGAGTGGGTCATGGCGATCGGCTCGCCGTTCGGCAACGAGCAGTCCGTCTCCACGGGCATTGTGTCGGCGCTCTACCGCTCCACGGCCATGAGCTCTACCAACGGTAACACCATTTATGCCAACATGATCCAGACCGATGCCGCCATCAACCCGGGCAACTCCGGCGGCGCGCTCGTCAACGACAACGGTGAGCTGGTGGGTATCAACTCGCTTATCGAGAGCTATTCGGGCTCCAGCTCGGGCGTGGGCTTTGCCATTCCGGTCAACTATGCCAAGAACATTGCCGACCAGATCATCGACGGCAAGACGCCGGTGCACCCGTACCTGGGCGCCACGCTTTCGAGCGTCAATGCGCTCAACGCCCGCACCAACAAGCTGAGCACCGATAGCGGCGCGTATGTGGCGAGCGTCGTTGAGGATGGTCCTGCTGCTAAGGCCGGCATTCAGGAGGGCGACGTCATCACCAAGCTGGGCGACGACGAGATCACAAGCGCCGATGGCCTGATCATCGCGCTGCGCAGCCACGAGGTGGGCGAGAAGGTCGAGATCACGCTCATGCGCGGCAAGGAAGAGAAGAAGGTCACCGTCGAGCTGGGCTCCGATGAGGAGTTGCAGAACCAGCAGCAGGACGACAGTTCGACCGACACCGGCAACGGCGGTATTACCGACGAGCAGCTGCGCCAGTACCTGGAGGAGCTGCTAGGCCAGCAGGGCCAGGGCTACGGCCAGGGTTTCTAACGAGCTGTATCGCACATACCGATGCCAGAGGGGCTGTTCCATCAACGTGGGACAGCCCCTCTTTTCTTATTGATCCGTTGGGGACGGAGGAAAACGGATCACTTGGGGCTGACAAGAGGCCTGGTTCGGAATGGTCTGGACAGTTAGTTCAGATACGTATAAATCTGGGGCAGCTTGGGATGCGTTTTGAGCAATTTTTGATTGGGATAGGGCTCGAATGGGTGTTTGGAAGGGAGAGCGGGACGTTTACATGGTCTCGAGGAGCCCAAATTCGTCGAAACAGGGGTGTTCGTGCTTGATTTAGCTCTAGGATTTATACGTATCTGAACTAACTGTCCACCCCAGTCTGGCGGCTGCCGATTCGGTGCGGTTTGAGACCGCTATTCGGCCCCGTTGCGACCGGTGGTACTCTTGTATCCGTTTGAAATCGAGCGAAGGAGTGCCGCTATGGAGCAATCGAGCCTGTTTGGTGACGGTGTGGACATCGATACCGAAACGCCCGCGAGCGCGGATGCCACCGCACCGGTCGACGCCCGTGCCCAGGCGGCAGCGCGTGCGGCCGAGTTGCGCCACGAGCTCGATTACCACGCCTATCGCTACTACATGCTCGATGCGCCCGAGATCACGGACGCCGCCTTTGACAAAATGCTCGTTGAGCTGCAGGAAATCGAGGCGACCTACCCCGACCTGGTGACGCCCGACAGCTATACTCAGCGCGTGGGCGGCTACGTGAGCGAGCAGTTTACGCCGGTCACGCACATGGCGCGCATGTATTCCATGGACGATGCCATGGATCTGGACGAGCTCGACGCATGGCTCCAGCGCACCGAGGATGCGCTCGGTGCCGGCAGCGTTACCTATACCTGCGAGCTCAAGATTGACGGCTTGGGCGTTGCGCTTACCTACCAAAACGGCACCTTCGTACGTGCGGCCACACGTGGCGATGGCACCACGGGCGAGGACGTGTCGCTCAACGTGCGCACCATCAAGGATGTGCCCATGCACCTGTCCGAGCCGGCGCTCGCCCACATGGGCGCCGACCGCGAGCGTACCATTGAGGTGCGCGGCGAGGTCTATATGCCCAAGGGCAGCTTTGTTCGTCTGAATGAAGAGGCCGATGTCGAGGGCCGCGACCCCTTTGCCAACCCGCGCAATGCTGCCGCCGGCAGCCTGCGCCAAAAGGACCCCAAGATCACGGCACGCCGCGACCTGGCCACCTTTATCTATGCCATCGCCGATACCGACCCGCTGCACGTCCACAGCCAGCGCGAGTTTCTGGACTGGCTGCGTAGCGCCGGCTTTAGCGTCAACCCTAACGTTGCCCGTTGCGCCACGCCCGCCGAGGTCCACGAGTTCTGCGCCCAGGCGCTCGAACATCGCGGTGACCTAGACTACGACATCGACGGCGTGGTCGTAAAGGTTGACAGCTTTCAACAGCAGCTCGACCTGGGCTTTACCGCCCGCGCACCGCGCTGGGCCATTGCCTTTAAGTTCCCGCCCGAGGAAAAGCAGACCGTCCTGCGCGAGATTCGCATCCAGGTGGGCCGCACCGGTGTGCTCACGCCGGTCGCCGAGTTCGACCCGGTGACGGTTGCCGGCTCCACCATCGCGCGCGCCACGCTGCACAATATCGACGAGATCCGCCGCAAAAACGTGCGCGAGGGCGACACCATCATCGTGCACAAGGCGGGCGACGTGATCCCGGAGGTCGTAGGCCCGGTGCTCGATAAGCGTCCGGCCGATTCGGTCGACTGGCACATGCCCGAGGTCTGCCCCGTGTGCGGCAGCCCCGTGGTCCATGAGGATGGCGAGGTTGCCTACCGCTGCGTGTCCATCGACTGCCCCGCGCAGCTCAAGGAGCGCCTGCTCCATTGGGTGAGTCGCGGCTGCATGGACGTCGACGGCCTGGGCGACGAGATCGTCGACAAGATGATTGCCGCCGGCCTGATCCACGATGTCGCGGACTTCTACCAGCTCACGGTCGACGACATCGCAGGCCTGGACACGGGGCGTACCTATGCCAGCTCCAACAGCAAAAAGGGCGTCAAGAAGGGCGACCCTATCCCGGTGGGCCTCAAGACGGCCGAGAAAATCATCGCCGAGCTCAACAAGTCCAAGAGCCAGCCGCTTGGTCGCGTGCTATTTGCCCTGGGCATCCGCCATGTGGGCAAGAGTGTGGGCGAGGTCATCGCCGAGCGATTCCTGTCGATTGACAAGCTCATCTTGGCGAGCGAAGAGGATATTGCCGAGTGCGAGGGCATCGGTCCCAAGATTGCGGCGAGCGTCAAGCAGTTCCTGGCCGTGCCCGAGAACCTTGCCGTGCTGGAGCGCCTGCGCCAGGCGGGCCTTTCGCTCGAGGTCGACTTGGGCGCCGCGCACGCGCAAGCCGCAGCCGACGCTGGCGTGGCGGGCGAGCTCGCCGACGCACAGCCACTCGCGGGTCTGACCTTCGTGCTCACCGGCACGCTCATCAACCGCACCCGCGACGAGGCGGGCGCGGCGCTCAAGGTGCTCGGCGCCAAGGTTTCGGGCAGTGTGTCAAAGAAGACGAGCTATCTGGTTGCCGGTCCCAAGGCGGGCTCCAAGCTCACCAAGGCCGAGCAGCTAGGTGTGCCCGTGCTGGACGAGGATGCGCTCGAGCAGATTCTTGCGACTGGTGAGGTGCCGGAGGCGTAATGGATATAGAGAATCGCAATTGCTTGCAGGTGGAAGGGCGCGCGAGGCATTCCCAAGTGCAGGCAAAAGAGCGCTTAATGATGCGAATTTGCATTGCCGAGCGTGAGCGCGCGGCGGGTGCATCTCGCGATGCCTTTGAGGCGTTGACCGAGCTAGAGGCGAGGCTCGGTCTAGCCTAGAGAGACCGGCACCGTGATCTGCGTCACGTAGGTTGTGGGGTCGTCGCTGATGATGTCGTCGATCAGGGCGATTTCGCGTTGCCCCGCTACGCTGCCAACTTGTCAAAAGCCCCGCGCCGGTTGAGCACGGTAAACGCGACAACACAGATGACTGCCGACAAAATCGATCCGCACGGCGAAGCGATGCCCATAGGAAACAACGTATCGGAATAGGCGTTCGACAGCAGCCACGCGCCCGGCACGCGAATGAGCGCCACGGCCAGTACGTTGTGCGCAAAGCCGATGTAGCTCTTGCCGTATGCAGCGAAAAAGCCACTAAAGCAAATGTGGATGCCGGCAAAAATCGCGTCGAAAATGTAGCTGCGCATATAACCGGTACCGGCGGCGACTACTGCAGCGTCCTTGGCAAAAAAGCCGATAAACGCCGGTGCCACCAGCCACATCAGCACTGTGATCAGGCAGCCGTACACTACCGAGATGGTCATTGCGTCCTTGAGCACCTGACGCGCGCGATCGCCCTTGCCCGCGCCGGCGTTTTGCGCCGTGAGCGCGCTGACGGTGGCGCCCATGGAGCTCGGCACAATGAACAAGAAGCTGATCATCTTCTCGACCAGGCCCACGGCGGCGGCGTCGACGAGCCCTCGGTGGTTGGCGATGACGGTGATAAACATAAACGCCACCTGGATGCAGCCGTCCTGCACGGCCACAGGCACGCCGATCTTAAGAATGCTGCCGAGCACCTCGGGCTGGGGGCGCAGGTCGCTACGCTTAACGTGGATGTTCGTGCGATGGCTCTTAAGCCACACGAGCGCGAGGGCAACGCTGGCCGTCTGCGCGGTCACCGTGCCGAGCGCCGCGCCCACGGGGCCGAGCCCCATGTGGCCGATAAACAGAAGATCGAGCGCGATGTTGATGATGCATGCCACGCCGATCACGTACATAGGCGAGCGCGAATCGCCCAGCCCGCGAAAGATGGCCGAAAGAATGTTGTACGCGGCGATAAACGGAATGCCCATAAAGCAGATACGCAGGTAGGCGGCGGTTCCTTCGACCGCCTCGGCCGGCGTGCCAATGAGCGCCACGATTTGCGGGCACAGTGCGAGCAGGACAGCGGCCAGCACCACCGAGACGCCCATAAAGAGCGTAATGGTGTTGCCGATGGCGGTCTCGGCGCGGTCGAAGCGGCGCGAACCCACGGCGTGGCCGACGATGACCGTCGTTCCCATGGCTAGACCCACGAGCGTCACGGTAATGATATAGAGCGTCTGCGCACCATTGCCCACGGCGGTGATGCCGGCGGCGCCGCTAAACTGCCCCATCATGTACAGGTCGGCCATGCCGTAGAGCATCTGCAAAAAGTACGAGAGCATATAAGGCAGGGCAAAGACCGCGATGGTCTTAAGGACATTGCCGCGTGTGAGGTCGTGTTCCATGGGCGGGGCTTTCTGGCTGGGTTCGTTTACGTACCAGTGTAGTGAAAACCCTACAACGATTGTAGAGTCAAGGTTTGTGTTGGCAGTGGGGCGAAAATAGTCACGCTCCAAGCACGATGCTTTGATCCCTCCGTGCCCCTCACCTCGACTCAAACCATCACAACATTCGACGCTTTTTGCCAAAATCGGGAAAAGCATCGAATGTTGTGATGGCTTTTCTGCCACTCGACCGGGTGGAATCGCTTTCTTGCGCGCGAAGGTGTGCGGACCCGTGGGCAGGGGAATAAGGTTGGTTATCCGACTCCATTGGAGGGCTCATGGACCTGCCGATCGTCCTGTCCCATAAGACTGCCTGGCTGTACCACAACGTGGCGCGCCCGTCCGAGCCGCTCTCGCGAGCAAGCAGCCTATACGATGAGGACTCGCTTGCTAACGAGGCGGAGCCGACCGCGAGCCTGCTCAAATTGGGACTCGATGCCAAGGGGCTGAGGGCTTCAACGGCTGTCGGGATTGTTACCGACTATCTGGTTTCGCTCGGTATTCCACGAGAAGAGCTTGATCATATCGACACGCTCGTCAACTTCGATTTTGAGCGCTCGACGCCGGCTGGATTTAGGTGCCACGTGTTTGGGGCGCCGATACCTCCAGGCCATCTTATCGAGGTGGCGGAGGGCCTTCTGGTGGTTGATGAGGTCATGTGCTTTGTCCAAGCGGGTTCGTGGATGAGTGAGCCCGAGCAGCTGGAATATGGCTACGAAATCTGTGCCCGATACCATTTGAATCATCTGTCGACAGGCGATTATATCGAGATGGGGCAGAGGTATACCGTTGCCGACTTGATTGCCTATTGCAATGAGAACCGATCTCGTCAGGGGGCTATACGCGCGGCCGCCGTGCTCAAGCGCGTGCACGATGGCGCGCGGTCGCCCATGGAGACGGCCACCGCAATCATGGTCGTAGCAAAACGTTCCCAGGGCGGGCTGGGATACGCCAAGATCGAGCTCAACCATCGGGTCGATGTTTCCAGCGAGTTCAAATATCTCGCTAAGGCCGGGTATTTCGAGATCGATGTATATGCACCTGCGAGCGGTACGGGCATCGAGTACAACGGCTCGGACCATCTTGATAAACAACGCAGTGCGTCGGACGCGGAGCGTATGACCGTGCTGAGTGCACTGGGCTTTAGGATAATCGTCCTCACCGGGACTCAGTTTGCCCACCAGCTGCAATTGCACCGGGCTATGAATGCCATCGCGCTCGCTATGGGCCTTAAGTGCGACCGAAGCGAGGTGTTCCAGAAGCGGCAGAACGACCTGCGAGAATTCGTGATTCGGCACTGGGACGGCGTCCTTTAGGGACGCTTTGGCCCTTCTACGGGGTGCCGTGGGCACGCAGACCATCACAACATTCGACGTTTTTTGCCAAAAACGGGAAAAGCATCAAATGTTGTGATGGTTTGCGTGCTGTGGATGGGCTTGGAAAGCCGGTCTTGCTCGAAGCGACCTGTCCTGTCGTACGGGTGTCGGCATGATTCTCTCGTGGGGTATTATGTTTTCCGAAGAATAAAACGCCGTGTGAGGGGAGGGCTGCGTGGACGGGCACGTGCAACATGACGGCTTTGGCCGCGACATCAACTACCTGCGCATTGCCGTTACCGACAAGTGCAATTTCCGCTGCATCTATTGCATGCCGGCCGATGGCGTGGCGCCCCGCGCGCATGACGAGCTGCTCAGTGCCGAGGAAATCGCCCGCTTTGTGCGCCTGGTGGCGGGGGAAGGCATTCGCCGCGTACGCCTGACGGGCGGCGAGCCGCTGGTCAGCCGCCGTATCATCCCGCTCATTCGCGACATCCGCGCGATTCCGCAGATCGAGGACATCTCGCTCACCACCAACGGCGCCCTGCTTCCCAAGCTGGCGCCGCAGCTCAAAGATGCCGGGCTTAACCGCGTCAACATCTCGCTCGATACGCTCGACCCCTCGCTCTTTGGAAAGATTACGCGCCTGGGTCGGCTCGAGCAGACCATGGCTGGCATCGACGCGGCGCTGGCTTGGGGCTTTGAGCCCGTTAAGGTCAACTGCGTTGTTGTGCGCCGGCTCAACCAGGATGTGGCGGCCCTCGCGCGGCTCACGCTCGACCGCCCCATCCACCTGCGCTTTATCGAATATATGCCCATCGGCGACGAGCGCACGAGCTCGCATTGCGCTGTGGACCCTCATGCGCCCGCGTTCAATCCCGAGCTGTGGGACGCGAGCGATACCGTGCCGAGCGACGAGCTGAGGGCGCGCATCAATGCCGGGGCCACCGCGGCGGGACTGGGCGAGCTTGAACCGCTCGACATCAACGACGCTCCTGCCGGTGCGGGCCCTGCGCGCTATTGGCGCTTTCCGGGCGCGGCGGGAACGGTTGGCTTTATCAGCGCCATGTCCAACTATTTTTGTGCGAATTGCAACCGTCTGCGCCTGACGGCAGACGGCAACGTGCGTCCGTGCCTGTTCAGCGATGCCGAGTATTCGGTGCGTGAGGCGCTGCGCCGTGGTGATGATATGCAGGTGCTTTCGATTTGGCGCGATGCCGTGGCCCACAAACCGCAGGAACACGCGATAATTGAGGGCACGCAACGATTTATGTCCCAAATCGGAGGATGATCATATGGCCAAGAGCAGGTACGCCGATGCCACCAAGGCCGCTCGCAGGGCCGCGATGTCTGCCCACAAAGCCACGGTCGCGGCGAATGCTGGCAACGTCGACGCGTCCGCGCAGCCGACTACCAGTGCTGCCACCGAGCCCGCCCGCGACGCCCGTCGCGACGAACTGACGCACGTGGACGCCAAGGGCGAGGTTCGCATGGTCGACGTGTCCGACAAGGCCGAGACCCATCGCATCGCTATCGCCGAGGGCACCATCCTCATGCACCCCGAGACGCAGGCCATGGTGCTGCAGGACCGCGCCAAAAAGGGCGATGTGCTTGCCTGCGCGCGCGTGGCGGGCATCATGGCCATCAAGCGCACGAGCGACATCATCCCCATGTGCCATCCGCTGCTCATTACCAAGAGCAAGTGCGACATTGCGCCCATCGCTTCGGCGGGGACGCCGGCCGAGGACGTGCCCGAGGGCTGGGCGCCGGCGCGCGCGGACGGACAGGTTGGCTTTCACGTGCTGGTTACGGCCGGCGTAACGGGAAAGACGGGTATCGAGATGGAGGCCCTGACCGGCGCGAGTGCCGCGTGCCTAACGATCTATGACATGTGCAAGGCGGTCGATCGCGGCATGGAGATCGTCGACGTGCGCCTGCTGCACAAGGAGGGCGGCCGCTCGGGTGTGTGGGATCGCGCAGAGCGTCGGGCCGCTGCCGTTGAGGCCGTGGGAGCCGCGGGCAACGCGCCCGCGAGCGCATCCGTCGCCGTCGCACCCGCAGCTCCCACTCCGGCCGTCCCCGCGATCGCGTTTATCGGCTACCAAAACTCGGGCAAGACCACGCTCGTCGAGAAGGTTATCGCCGAACTCACCCGCCGCGGCCTGCGCGTGGGTTCGCTCAAGCATCATGGGCATCACGGCTTTGATATCGATGTACCCGCTAAGGATACGTGGCGCCATCACCAGGCCGGCTCCAAGCACGTGGGCCTTATCTGCGCCACGCGCTGGGCGGAGTACGCCGACACACGCGAGGAGGACGAGATGCCCGCGCGCGAGCTACTGTCGCGCTACAACGATGTCGACGTGGTGATCATCGAGGGCTACAAGACCGAGGGCTTCGACAACATCGTGGTCGCGCGCTCCGGTGTCGACCGTCTGCGCGGCAAGAGCTCGCTCGACCTGGTCGACGGTCACACGCTGGCCCTTGCCTGCAACGAGGCCCTGGCGCGTCAGGCCTTCGACGCCGGCTTCGCGACCCGAGCCATCAACATCAACGACGCCCGAGCTATCTGCGACCTTATCCAAGATCATCTGGCCTAAAACCTGCCAAATAGGGACAGGTTTATTTTGGCAGGTTTTATCTGGGCAAACGTCATTTTCACCACAGAGGGGCCAGGCTCCTTTGTGGTGGATTTTGCTTTGCAGTAAAACCATCACAACATTCAGCGAAAATCGCGATTTTGCCGAAAAACGTCGAATGTTGTGATGCTTTGCGCTCCGGGCAGGCCGCCCTTCGGGTTCGGCCACCACAGAGGGGCCAGACGCCTTTGTGGCGATTGGATCCCAACGGCCTGCGCCTTGGTATACCATGTACGCCGTTCACGAATACACCCCACATCGCCGCACAACCCAGAAAGGCCCCCATGGACACCACCTTCAGCCACATCAAAGCCGTGTTCTGCGATATCGACGGCACGCTGCTCACGAGCCAGCACACGGTGTCCCCGCGCACCGTGGCGGCGATCCGCGCCCTGCGCGAGCGCGGCGTGCTGTTTGGCCTGTGCACCGGGCGCGACGCCCACGCGACCGAGGCCATGTACGAGCTCTGGGGCATCGAAGGCCTGGTAGACGTGATGGTGGGCTGCGGTGGCGCCGAGGTCATCGACCGTGCGCACGACATCAACGAGCTGAGCTATCCGCTGCCGGGCGAGACCATCGCGCGCATCTGCAAGCACATGGCGGATCTTCCGGCAACGCCCGTCTGCCCCCGAGACGGCGTGTTCTACGTGCCCGAGAGCAACGCGTGCGTCGAGCACCTGTCGCGCATCGACGGCGTGCCCTACCAGGTGGTCGATTTTGCCGAGTTTTTGCGCGAGCCGCAGCCCAAGGTGATGTTTACCATGGCGCCCGAGGTAATGCCGCGGGTGATTGAGCGGGCGTCGACGTTTGCCGATGACACCGTCAAGGCGGCGGCCCTGCAGACCACGCAGCGGCTCTACGAGTTTATGGATCCGCGCGTGTCCAAGACGCGCGGCCTTGTGCGCGTAGCGGAGCTCAACGACATGGAGCTCCAGGACATCTGCGTGTTTGGCGATGCGGACAACGACACCTGCATGGTGGCCGACGCCGGCGTGGGTGTGGCCATGGCAAACGGCAGCGATGCCACCCGCGCCGCCGCCGATTTTGTAACCGCGAGCAACGACGAAGACGGTGTCGCGATCTTTATCCAGGAGCACCTGCTGTAGCACCGCGCGTTGGACAAAAACCACCACGAAGGGGACAGGCACCTTTGTGGTGGTTCGATCAGGCGTCCCGGCAACCGATTGTCGGGACGCTTTTTTGTCCCGAGGCGAATCGACGCGGGGACAAACCACCACTCACAGCCAAATGTCGACCGTTCACAGATTGAGTGGGTTAAAACAAAATGTTGTACAAATAACAACAGAGTGTCATGTACCTCTATTTGCCAACAAATCTACCTGTGGTTTTCCAAAGTTGAAAAATTGAATAACACTGCATAATATGAATAAATGTCAAGAAAAAAGACTCTGAAAAAGGAAATTGAAAGAATCGGGCTTTTCGTTGTTTAAACAATGAGTAATAATATGCATATCGTGAGTGAGCAATTATAGGTTGCGCGCTCAAGGTTAATTCGCGAAAGAGCAAGATCGCGGTCTCTTGGGGAGGAGACATCGATGACAGCAAATTCAGATAAATCCAAGCAGAACAATAAAGCGGCACATCGTGTACTGGCAGGCGTTTTGTGCGGAGCCTCCGTTTTGAGCCTGGTACTGTCGCTCGTTATGCCCCCGATCTCGCAGGCCATCGCCAACGATGCCCAGACAGTTTCTACCGCGGAAACTGTAATGGGGGGGCTCCTCAAGTGAGTCTACTGATGTAGACGACACTACCAACGGGGATACCGAAAACCAGAATAGCGACGACGCCGAGGGCGACGAGACTGGCGACGGTGCTGCCGAGATGGCCCCGTTGTCTGATGACGCGGAAACTGAGGGTGCTGCGCAGCCCGCGGATGATAGTAATAGCGATGAGAATGCGATTGCGCTCGCAAGCGTGAATGCTAACAAAATAGAAGGCGATGTTACTGATAAGTTCAACAACGGCGGAAACTATTGTCTGACGGGCGACGCTTGGTCGTCCAAACCGATCAATATTAGCCAAAACACCACCATCGACCTTGCATGCTACAAGCTTTATTACAGCAGTGGTAACGACAACACCGGCAGGACTGGTTGTACATTTATTACAATTTCATCTGGCGCTACGCTAACTGTCGAAGGTGCGGCGAAAGACTCACCGGTTGAAGATCCCAGTAGCGAGCCTGGTCAGGCGGCGAAGGTAAATTGGAACGATAGTGCTCCGCAATCACTCACATACTACGTAACTGAAAGTACGAGTACGCCTAACGGTCTTGGTACTAGCGAAAAGACCTACCAGCACACTGTTACCAATTTCGGCGCTATCGTTGCGTGCAAAGAGGGCTATGTAAATCAAGTCATTTCTGTTGGGGAAGGCTGTACGCTTAACCTCAGCGGAGGCATGATCACAACGCCTCGTACCCTGGGCAACGACGGTCACGTTATTTTCTCTCAAGGCACTGTCAATATTTCTGGCGGCTATGTCACCAACGGTAACGGCGGCGGCTGGGGTGGTGGCCTGTGCGTGACGGGCACAAATGCCAAGTTCAACATGACCGGCGGCGTAATCGCGGCAAACAAGGCAGCATCTGGCGGCGGCATCTATGCTGACCAGGGCGCCACGCTGAATCTATCCGGTGGTGTCATCTCGGGTAACGCTACGTATGAGGATCTCTATAACGACATCGACAATCCCAATAATGGCTATGGCGGCGGTGTCTTTACCAAAAATGCTGACGTTACAATCAAAGGAACGGCAAACATTACCAACAATCGCGTCGACTCCTATATCACTACGAAATACAACAACGGTCTGCTCGGCGGGGGCGGTATTGCTTCTGTCAATGGCGGCAAACTGACCATGGCGGGCGGCTCCGTTACTGCCAATTACTCCCATGAGGCCGGCGGCGGTATCTACGCTGGTTTTCACAATCAACCGATCACCACGTTCTCCATGACTGGCGGCTTTATAGCGGGCAATATGTCCGACAATGCCGAGGGCGGTGGTCTCCGTATTTCTAGCGGTACTACCGGCGTTATTGAGGCAGCAAGTGCGTCCAGCAAGGTTTACATCACCAACAACAAGACCATGACGGGCAAGAGCCGCGGCGGCGACTGGGGCGGCGGTGGCATCTTTATCCAGCAGGGCGGTAAGCTCAATATCGTAAAGACGCTGATCACCAACAATGTGGCCGGCGGCTGGGGTGGCGGCGTTGGTGCTTGCCCTACGGGCGAGACGATTGTCTCTCACTCAAATGGTGCTGCAATCTACAACAATGCGGATCACGGTGAGCACTTCTCTGCCGGTGGTCATGATAAGAATTTGGACAAAAATACTAATTACATTACCCCAACCTTCAAAGAAGAGGGTCATAAGGATTTCTTCTTGGTACGCCAGGACGACAGTCAAAATACGGTTGCGGTCGTTCTTGGCAAGATGCTCGGCGGTGGCTCGGCTGGCTGGAAGGGCACTTGCGATCGTGAGAAGATAACCATCGATGCCAATGGCGGCGCCGAGGCTAAGTATATGTTCGGTCTTGAGGCTCATCCGACCAATGATGCCAAGACCGCTGCCCAAAACGCTGCGACCACTGTCATCAGTGGCAACTACTCATACACCCACGGCGGCGGCATCATGACCAACGGCGATCTTGTCGTTGGCAAGGTCGAGGCTTTGAACGCGTATCCTGCAATCAAAGTCAAGGCAAATAAAGTCCTTATGAAGGACGGTGCTAAGCGGAGTCTCAAAGAACATCCCTATCAGTTTAAGCTGTTGGGCGCACCTGCCAATTCAAAGAAGGCACCATGCTGGAATGAGAACGGCACGCTTAACGAAAACGGATGCGAGGCTATGCCCGCGGTTACCGTCGATGAAAACGGAGACATTCTCATTGATACGGGCGCGAACTACCAGTCGGGCAATTACGACCTCTACCTTGTTGAAGTTCCCCCTGACCCTGATAAAGTTCCTGTCAACGAAAAAGGAACAAAGTTTGATAAGTCTATTTACAAAATACATGTAGAGGTTAGCGATCAGCCAGTTGAAACAACGAATTTCTTGGGAATTGAGATTAAACGTTTTTCGGTCAATACAAGCGCTTCCATAGTCACCGTCAAAAGGAAAAACGAAAAGTCTTTCACTGATCCCGGTGCAGGCTTCTATAGCTGGAGTGAAGATCCGAAAGATAAAACCATCTCGACCGTAAGAATCGGCAATGAATCCAACCATGCGTTTAAGAACGAACTTGCGCCCTACCAGGCTTCAGGCACTTGGACACCTCAGGTGACCAAGAAGGTCGATGGCGGCGAGATGAAGAAGTTCAAGTTCGAGCTGTACACCAAGGATGCCAGTGGCAATGAGAAGGTGCTCAATACCCAATGCACTAGTAAGGGGACGGGCAATGAGGCAACGGTGACGTTTGCTGAGCAGACAATTGGCCCACTTGGCGTCAAAGATCTCACTGAAGGCAAAGCAACAGTCACCTACTATATCCGTGAATGTGCCGCCAAAGAGAACGAAGGCACCGAGCACGAAGGCTACAAGAACGACACCAAGAGGTTCAAGGTCGTGGTAACGGCAACGGACAACGGTGGCGGCACGCTGAAATGCACGCCGGTCTACTACGAGGTCGACGCCAACGATAATGTGAGCGCGAATTCAACCCCTAACCCCACCTTCACCAACACCTACTCCACCACTCTGCCTCTTTCCGGTATGTCGGGCGTCACTCTGACGTACCTTGCCGGCGCGGCGGTGCTTTGCGCTGCTGCAGCCTGGATGCACATTCGTCGCAAGGCGAATGCGAAGGGAGGTGAGCGTCGTGAATAAGAAAGTTTGCTCCTTCCCGATCTTGTTTGCGCTGCTTGCCCTCCTGATCGGCACCTGCGCGGTCGTGTTCCCCGCTTCCGCGCAGGCCGCGCCGACCTCGACCGGTTCCATCACGGTGAGCGGCACCGTGGCGCGCAGCTACGACGCCTACCAGATCTTTAGCGCCAACGTCGTCGACGGCGACAGCGACGCCAAGATCGCCACCGACCTCGCCTGGGCAAGCGACGCCGTGCGCGACGTCGCGCTGCCTGTGCTGCACAGCGCCGGTATGCCCAAATCCCAGACCACCGCGCAGGAAGCTGCCGAGTGGCTCAACACCGATTCCCACCTTACGAGCGCGCTGAGCGCACAGCTCGCTCGTTCCCTCCAGAACTCTGGCGCCGAGCTCGCGGCCCTTAACGCGGGTACGGAGGCCAAGCTGCCCTGTGGCTACTGGCTCATCGTCGCCGACGACGACGCCATCGCCCAGAACGAGGCCGGCACCGCGCCGATCATGGCTCTGGTCGGCGGCAGCGCCGTCACCGTCAAGCCCAAGGCCGCGACGCCCAAGGTCGCCAAGCATGTGCTGGAGGACAGCACCGCCGCCTGGCAGAAGGCCGCCGACGCCACGGTCGCCGACGACCTGTACTGGCGCCTCTCGGCTACGGTCCCGGCCGGGCTCACGGCCTACGACACCTATACGGTGCGGTTCGTCGACACCATGGGCGCGGGACTCGACCCCTCCAAGGTGGCCGCGAGCATGCGCGTGTACGTGGCGGCGGGCGCGGACGGCGGCTTTGACGCCGTCCCGACCGGCAAGGACGGCCGCGCCGGCACCGAGCCCGCGAAGGGCTGGACCGACATCACGGCCCAGTGCGCCACCAAGGTGGCGGCCGACAGCAAGACCTTCACCGTACGCACCGGTGACCTCATCGCCGCGCTCGGCGGGGCCGACGCCTTTACCGCAGGCGCCCGCGTGGTCGCCGTGTACAACGCGCCGCTCAACAGCGCGTGCAACCACGGCATCGCGAAGGGCAACCCCAACGAGGTCTACCTGCGCTACCCGCGCTCTCCCTTTGCCGACCAGTCCGGCGACGCCGGCTTCACCCGCACGCCGAGCGACGACGCGTGCGCCTACACCTGGGATCTCGCGCTCACCAAGCGCGGCAGCGACGGCGACAAGCCGCTTGCCGGGGCGGTCCTGAGCATCGCCGACGACCGCGGTCGCACACTGGCGGCCGACGGCACGTGGGATGCGGAGGGCAAGGCCACCGTCACCACGGGCGAGGACGGCCGCGTGGCCGTCTCGGGCGTGGACTCGGGCAAGCTGGAGGTCCGCGAGCTCAAGGCGCCCAAGGGCTACACCGCCTTTGAGGGCACGCGTTCCGCGACGGTCAAGGCCGAGGGTCTGGACGTCGACCAGGTGGCCGCCGCCAAGCCCAAGCTCACCATCACGGCCGAGTCGCCCCTGCGCGCCGACAGCGCGGACGGGTCGACGGGCAGCTTGGAGGCGTCGCTCATCAACACGCCCACCGGCACACCCCCTAGCATTACCACCGGAGGCTTTATGCCCTCGACTGGCGATATGGCAATGTACGCCGCGGCCGCCGCAGCGGTCGCCGGAGCCGCGCTCATCGTGGTCGCGCTCCTGGTCAAGCGGGGAGGTGGCAGCCATAAAGAGTAGCTGGCAGCCCCACAGAGAGCGGGGCGAGACGTAGCGAAGTAGATGCTAAGACACAGACAGATGATGACCGATCGAATGAGAACCAACTGGAAAACGGAGGAAAAGAAGATGAGTATGAGCAAGAACATCGCACGCCTGGCAGTAACCGCCGGCCTCACAGCAGCGTTGAGCTTCGGCGGAGTCATGGCCCCGGTGACCATGGCGTTTGCTGAGGGTGCGGCGGGCAGCATCACGATCAATAAGGTCGACGAGGCAAACAAGGACAATACGTTCAAGGCCTACCAGATCTTCAAGGCAAAAGTCGCTGATGAGGGGAGCAATGGAAAAGTTGCTTCCGATATTGAATGGTCAAGCACGACTATCGGGCGCAAGGTAATCGCTGCTATTAAAGGATCTGCCAAGTACAAGGAAATCGTGGACGCAGACGGCGCTGCGGCGCTTGCGGACAGTGCCACTGCCCCGGTTGTTGCCGAGTGGCTTGCTAAAAATGTGACGGGAACTTCTGCCAGCTCGGCAACCAGCAGCGAGGGTACGCGCGTTGCTCCCGGTGACGTGCTGTATGCAATTGCGGCTGCGATTACAGACGAGACTCCTGCGGGAAATTCTTTTAAGGTGGATGATTCTTGGACGCGCCCGGATGCTTATGGCGATGGCTACTACCTCTTCGTGCCTGATGGTCTTACGAATCCGGCAAAGCCGAACACTGGCACCTCCCCGATTTTCGCTATCGTGGGTGGTAAGTCCGTAACGGTCACCGAGAAGACCAGCATTCCTACCGTCAAAAAGGAAGTTCATGAGGGCAAGGCATGGGGAAAGCGGAGTGACTCGTATATTGGCGAGGAGGTTGAATATAAACTGACCGGTTCCGTCGCGAGCAACATCGACACCTTCACCAAGTACGAATATTCGTTCCATGATCATCTTTCAGCTGGACTGGAGGCTAGCGAGAACTCCGTTAAGGTGAAAATTGACGACACCGTTATCCAACCTACAAATGGCTACACGGTAAATCTTGCGGACACTACGGACGCCTCTGGGCACCCCACTGGCGGTCACGACCTGACGATTTCCTTCTCTGATCTTAAGGCTGCTGCAACAAACGCAGGCGTGACGCTTAAGGGCGACTCTAAGGTCGTTGTGACCTATAACGCAAAACTGACCGGTGAGGCTGAATACACTGCCACCGGCAACACCAACGATGTCAAGCTTGTCTATTCCAACAATCCCATGACTGATGATAAGGGCACTTCTGAGTCGGATGAGGTCACTGACTACGTCTTCGGTCTCGATGTCACTAAGACCGCCTCGGATAATCCGAATAAGAAACTTGTTGCCGGCTTTAAGGTCAAAATGACCAAGGAGGGTACCACTCCTGTTAATGGCGAAAAATGGCTGACGGAGACTGGTGGACTCACTGACGATTCAGGCAAAGCTGGAGTGTTTAAGACTAAAGAGACTGACAGCAAGGTCTTTATCCCTGGTCTTGTTGCAGGTGAGTACGAGATTACGGAGTGCGAGACGCCCGCGGGTTATAACTCCATTAGCTTTACCATTGTGGTGACGCCTACATACAATGAGACGACCGGCAAACTGACAGGACTCAGCGTAAAACCCAGCTCTAATATGGTCACTTCTCAGCTCGGTGAAAAAGTTACCTCGACCAGGATTCCCATCACCATCGAGAACAAGAAGGGCTCCAACCTCCCACTGACCGGCCTTAACGGCGTGACCTTCACTTGGATCGCTGGTGGCGCGGTGCTGTGCATCGGTGTGGCGCACCTCATTCGCAGCCGTAAGCAGGCTGAGGAGTCCGAGCAGGAGTAACGCTCGCTCACCCATCCCTTTGGCAGGTGGGATGTGATGGCCATGAGACTTGCGGACACTTTTCTCGTCCATCGACGTTCTTGCTTTGCCATTCTCTTTTCGGGACAGACTTCGCACTGGAGTCTGCCCCGTTCTTTTTGGACAACGCAGCCAGGCTCCATTGCCCGATGGATCAAGCGTATGAATATCGAACAGATGTTTGCAATTATTGCGTTTACCAGCTGTGGGTGCATACACTCGCAGTAAAATGGCATTGCGACGCATCCCGTGCGCGGGCGGCCGACGACTCGATCGGAGGTCCCCAAATGCTGAAATTCCTTAACGCGCTCGCCGCCCTCTCGGCGGTGGGCTCGTTCGTCATCGCGTTTCTTGACTCGTATGAGGTTCGGTTTAAGGTCCGTAGGCGCACGCGCGGTGCGGACGGTAGAAGGCATTTGCGCCGCAACAAGCGCAAATAAGAATGCCCGGGGTTAGAGGCCCGGGCATTTAACAACACCGGAAACTGGTCGCCCGCGCTCCAAAGTACTTACGCGGGGTGCGTCGTTTCCTGTAGCTATTGTATCCCGAATCGCCTCGCCGATTCGGGACATTCTGAAAACTCAAATGCTGGCCTAACCTCGACCGGACGGTGCAGTCAAGCTGTGTTGTCGGACGGGGGAGCCTGCTAATCGGCTATTATTTGTTTAGACAACCTGAGTTGTAGAGGAGTGACTGGCGATGGTGCAGGGCGCCAAACATATGAAGAGCAATAACGCCGCGGCCAACGGCGGCTCAAGCCCTCAGCCCAAACCTCAACCAAAACCTAAGCGCCGTCGCAAGCGACTGCCGCGCTGGGCCGACCGGCTCATCACCATCGTCATCATCCTTATCGGCGTGGGCCTTATGACCTGGCCGTGGATCTTGGACCGGCTCGAGGCCTCGGGCGTGTTCAACCAGATCAGCACCGTGTCCAGCACCGTGGACGCACTTTCGGAAGAGGAGCGCGAGCGCATCCTGCTCCAGGCGCGCTCCTTTAACGAGCAGCTGGCGGGCGAGGCCACCGAGCTTCCCGCCGACCAGATCGAGCCCTACGCTCAGCAACTCATCTTTGACCGCGACCCCATGATGAGCTGGGTCGAAATCCCCTCCATCGATGTGAGCATGCCCATTTACCACGGCACGAGCGAGGAAGTCCTCATGGCGGGCGTCGGCCACCTGGAGGGCACGAGCCTGCCGGTGGGCGGCACCTCGACGCATTGCGTGCTCACCGCGCACTCGGGCATGCGCAACCTGAGCATGTTCGACGATATCCACTCGCTGGAGCCCGGCGACCTGGTGCTACTGCACACCATGAACAAGACGCTCGCCTACAAGATGGTGGACTCCGAGGTGGTGCTGCCCGAGGAGATGGAGTCGCTGACCATTGAGCCCGGCGCCGACAAGGTGACGCTCGTCACCTGCACGCCCTATGGCGTGAACGACCACCGCCTGCTGGTGCATTGCGTACGCACCAAGTACAGCAAAAAGGACGTCGACAAGCAAAAGTCGCTGGCCGGCCGCCACTGGGGCAAGCGTGAGTTTGCCGTGCTCATCGTGGTCGTTGCCATTGTGCTGTTGCTGCTGGACATCGTGATCCACACGGTCCGCAAGCGCCGCAAGGCCAAGGCCTCGGCATAAGACATTCTTTAGAACCACTACAATGGGGACAGGCACTTTTGTGGTGGTCGGGGCTTCCAAATCATCACAACATTCGATGAAAATCACGATTTTGGCGAAAAGCGTCGAATGTTGTGATGGTTTTCGTTGTGGTCGAGACGGTTTTCGCTATGGACGGTGCGGTTTCGCTGTAGAACCGCCGAACCACGCCCCCCATCCGCCGTCCCCGTTACGTTTTCGCTGCATTTGGGTAAAGCGCCTGCTCCAAGTCGGCGTTGCCCTGTATACTAAAGCGGTTTAACTGTTATGCGGAAGGGAGCGCCTATGGCACTCAGCGAGAAAGACGTGCGCGGCATCGCCGAGTACGCAAAGATCGCACTGACCGATGACGAGCTCACCCAGATGACGTCCTACATGAACGATGCCGTCCAGATGCTCGAGCCCGTCCTGCAATATGACTTGCCCGACGTGGAGCCCACGTTCCATCCCATCGGAAGCCTGTCCAACGTGATGGGCGATGACCTGCGCGAGCCCGAGCGCGACCTGCCGCTCGACGTCGCGCTGGAAAACGCCGGCAGCGCGCGCGACCGCTACTTCCGCGTGCCGTCCATTTTGGGAGAGGGGGAGAGCGAGTAATGGCGCTAAGCTTCGATTCCCTTACCGCCGCCCAGATCGCTGCGGGCGTTGCCGCCGGCGACTTTACCGCTACCGAGGTGGCCCAGGCCTCCCTTGCCGCCATCGAGGCGCGCGAGGGCGGGGTCCAGGCATTCCTGCAGGTGGCGCCCGAGCTTGCGCTCGAGGCCGCTGCGCGCGTGGATGCCGACCGTGCCGCAGGCAAGCCGCTGCCCCCGCTCGCGGGCGTGCCGCTGGCCATCAAGGACAACATGAACCTCGTGGGCACGCGCACCACCTGCGCTTCCCGCATGCTCGAGAACTACCAGAGCGTTTACACCGCTACCTGCGTCCAGCGCATGCTCGATGCCGGCTGCCTGCCCATGGGCAAGGCCAACATGGACGAGTTTGCCTTTGGTAGCTCCACCGAGAGCTCGGCGTTCCACCGCACCAACAACCCCTGGGATACCGAGCGCGTGCCCGGCGGCTCCTCGGGTGGCTCCGCTGCCGCCGTCGCCGCGGGCGAGGTCGCGCTCTCGCTGGGCTCGGATACCGGCGGCTCCATTCGCCAGCCGGCATCACTGTGCGGCGTGGTGGGCTTTAAGCCCACGTATGGCGCCGTGAGCCGTTACGGCGTGGTTGCCTTTGGCTCGTCGCTCGACCAGGTGGGCCCCTTTGGCCGTACGGTCGAGGATGTCGCGCTGGCCATGAACGCGCTTACCGGCGCGGGCCACGATCCGTACGACTGCACCAGTCAGGATTGCGCCGTCGACTTTACCGAACATCTCAACGACAGCATCGAGTGCAAGCGCGTGGGCATTATCCCCGCGTTTATGGAGGCCGAGGGCCTGACGCCCGAGGTCAAGGCCGCTGTTCAGCGCGCTGCCCAGGAGCTGCAGAACCAGGGCGCCGAGTTGGTCGAGGTCGACCTGCCGCACTTGGACGCCGCCATCGCCGCCTACTACGTCATCGGCCCGGCCGAGGCGTTCTCCAACCTGGCCCGCTTCGACGGCATTCGCTACGGCTATCAGGAGGAGGGCTGCGCCAACCTGTCCGACCAGAGCTCGCTTTCGCGCGCCCACGGCTTTGGTGCAGAGGCCAAGCGCCGTCAGATGCTCGGCGCCTACCTGCTGAGCTCGGGCGTGTACGACAAGTACTACTACGCTGCGCAAAAGGCCCGCACGCTCATCACGCAGGACTACGACGCCGCGTATGCCAAGGTGGACACCATCCTCATGCCCGCCTCGCCGCGCACGGCCTTTAAGTTTGGCGAGATCAGCGACCCCACGCAGATGTATCTCTCCGACCTGTACACCATCTCGCTCAACATCTGTGGCAACGGTGGCATCTCGGTGCCGCTGGGCCTGGGCGAGGATACTCAGCTGCCCGTTTCTGCCCAGCTGGTGGGTCCGGCCTTTAAGGATCGTCAGCTGCTCACGTTTGCCCGCGCCCTGGAGCGCGGCTTTGCCGATGCCGCCACGGGGGCGCCCGCGCTTTCCGTCGCGCCCGATTTTGCCGGGAAGGGAGGCGAGCTGTAATGAAGGAGCTTTCCGAGGTCCTACAGGATTGGGAGGCCGTGATCGGCCTGGAGATCCATACCGAGCTCACCGCACTCGATACCAAGATGTTCTGCAACTGCAAGCTCAGCCACGATGACGAGCCCAACGCCAACGTGTGCCCGGTGTGCCTGGGCCTGCCCGGCGCCCTGCCGGTGCCCAACAAGCGCGCCATCGAGAGCATCGTCAAGGCCGGTCTCGCCACCAACTGCGAGATCCAGCGCCACTCGATGTTCTACCGCAAGCACTACTTTTATCCCGACATGGCCAAGAACTTCCAGACCACGCAGGGTCCGGTCGCCTTTGCCATGTACGGCCACCTGGACCTGGATGTGACCGGTCGCGGTGCCGCCGAGCGCCCTGACTGCGCGTTTGGTGAGGCCGAGGCCCGGAGCCTGGCGAGCGCTTCGGCCAACGCCGAGGGCCTGTCCACGTCTATGACGTCGACCATGCGCGAGGGCAACCAGCGCGCCGGTCACCTGGCAAGCTACGATGCGTCCAACCTGCAGATGCCCGAGCGTCGCGAGGACGGTTCCTACACGGTGCCCATCCGCATCCTGCGCATCCACATGGAGGAGGACGCCGCCAAGATGGTCCACGTGGGCGGCGCCGAGGGCCGCATTACCGCCGCGGCCGAGTCGCTCGTCGACTACAACCGCTGCGGCACGCCTTTGATTGAGCTCGTCACCGAGCCCGACCTGCGCACGCCCGAGGAAGCTCGCCTGTTTATGGAGAAGCTCCGTCGCATCTTTGTGACACTGGGCATTTCTGACTGCTCCATGGAGAAGGGCTCCATGCGTTGCGACGGCAACGTGTCGCTGCGCCGTCGCGGCGAGACCAAGCTGGGCACCAAGACCGAGCTCAAGAACCTCAACTCGTTTAAGAGCCTGCATGACGGCCTTGCCTACGAGATCTGCCGTCAGGCCGAGGTGCTCGAGGAGGGCGGCATCATCTATCAGGAGACCCGCCACTGGGAGCCCAGCCGCAAGCGCACCGTGGTTATGCGTGTGAAGGAAACGGCCGACGACTACCGCCTGTTCCCCGACCCCGATCTGGCTCCGTTCGATCTGGACGACGAGTTCATCGACCGCTGCCGTGGCGAGATCCCCGAGCTGCCCGATGCCAAGCGCGTCCGTTTTGAGGCCGACTTTGGCATTAAGGCCGCCGATGCCGAGCAGATTGCCGGCGACCCCGAGTTTGCCGAGTTCTTTGAGGCCGCTGCTGCCGGTATGGCTGGCAAGGAGGCCCAGACGGTCGCAAACCTGCTGGTGAACGAGATGATCGCCTATCTTAAGGGCGCAGGCGTGTCGCTCGCCGAGTCCGGCATCGCGCCGGCTCAGGTGGCAGCCCTTGCCAAGCTGCTCGCGACCGATGCCATCAGCTCCAACCAGGCGCACGAGGTCTTTGAGGCCATGGCCCAGACCGGCGACGACCCCAACAAGATCGTCGACGAGCGCGGTATGCGTCAGGTGAGCGATGCCGGCGCGCTGCAGCCGATTGTGGACGAGGTGCTGGCTAACTGTGCCGATCAGGCGCAGCAGTATCGTGACGGCAACCAGAAGGTCATCGGCTTTTTGGTGGGCCAGTGCATGAAGGCGAGCCGCGGCAAGGGCAACCCGAAGCTCTTCAACGAGTTGCTGAGAACGTCGCTCTCGTAAGCGGGAACCCGGGAGCCCCGGCAGGGCGGGTGCTTCCTCAAAATTTCGAACAGTCCTGCGCAAGACGAAGGCCACATTAAGTGGCCTTCTTTGCGTGCGGAACTCATTTTGAGCAAGCACCCGCCCTGCCGGGGCTCCCGGGTTCTGCAACGACTCGGCCGTTCGGGTCAGGTAGGCTGAATGGAATAGAGTGAATGGGCGCGCCGTTTGCACGCCCATTTTTTGTGGATGTGGCGCAGGGGCGGTCCCCTTGGTCACATCGCGCCCCAAGATTTCCAAAAAGTTAACCTTTGTTGACCTTAATAGTTAGATAAACTAAACTATTTTTCAAAAGTGTGCTCGAGCAAACTTGTTTACTCGGGTGCTGAGGCACCGTGCCGCGTCAAATGCGGCAAAAGGGAGAAGCAACATGAAGAAGTCGACGTTCAATACCCTGCTTGTCGGTGGCGGTTTTCTGCTTGGTACGGCCGGCATCAAGCTGCTTACCAGCGCTCCGGTCAAGAATGCCTGCGTGCAAGGTATCGCGTGCGGCATGCGCATCAAGAACGGCTACCAGGACATGGTCGAGCAGGCCAAGGCTAATGTCGACGACATGGTTGCCGAGGCTGCCTATCTCACCCAGAGCGAGGCCGCTGCGGACAAGGCAGCCGAGTAGCGCTCCCAGGCATAAACAATGAGATTCTCGATTATTAGCGAGATCCCCGGCAGGACCCGTCTTCAATTGGCGGGTCCTGTGCCAGAGAGCGATCTCGATGCGCTTCTTAAGCTCATCGGCGATATCGACGGCGTGCACAAGGTGCGCGTTTACGGTCGTATTGGCCAGATGGCGCTCGAATATGACGAGCAGCGTCGCGCGGCCGTGCTCGATGCCCTGGACGCGCTCGATGCTCAGGCCATTGCCGACGCAAAGACGGGTTACGTGATGCAGCTTGAGCCACGTAAGCATAAGCTCGTCATGGATCTTGCCACACTTATCGGCGCCCACTACGCGCGCCGCTGGTTCTTACCGACGCCGCTGCGTGCGGTGTTTGTCGTGGCCGGTTACATGGCATTTTTGCGCGCTGCCCTTCATGAGCTAGCGCAGCCGCGCCTGACCGTTCCCGTGCTCGACGCTTCGGCCATCGGCATTTCGTTCGTCAAGCGTGATGTCGATACCGCGGGGCAGACGATGTTCCTGCTCAACGTGGGCGAGCTGCTCGAGGACTACACCCGCGCCATGAGCGAAAACGAGCTCATCAACTCGCTGCTCGATGTGCCCGACAAGGCGCAAAAGGTCGTCGGCGACACCGAGGTAAGCGTTGCCGCCACCGAGCTTGAGCCCGGCGACTTGGTCGCTGTGCGCACTGGCATGTCCATTTGCATCGACGGAGTGGTCGAGCAGGGGAGCGCTATGGTCAACCAGGCGACCCTGACTGGCGAGCCGCTGGCCGTCGAGCGCAGCGTGGGCGACGACGTGTTCGCCGGTACCGTCGTGGAAGACGGCGGCATCTTGGTGCGCGTGCGCGCCAATACGGCGCAAACCAAACTGCGCTCAATCGTCTCGCTCGTGCAGACAGCCGACTCGCTCAAGTCCGAAGGCCAGTCGCATATGGAGGACCTTGCCAACAAGATCGTCCCGTGGAACTTCCTGCTCGCGGGCCTTGTCGCGCTCACCACACGTAGCCTCATCAAGACCTCGGCGGCGCTGATGGTCGACTACTCGTGTGCACTCAAGCTCACGGGTTCCGTTGCCGTCATGACCGCCATGAGCGATGCTGCCAAGATGGGCGTCATGGTCAAGGGCGCAAAGTACTTTGAGTCGTTTGCCAAGGCCGACACCATCGTGTTTGATAAGACCGGCACGCTCACCGAGGCGCAGCCGCGCCTTGCCTGCGTGCTCACCACCGATGGCTGGAGCGAGGACGAGATCCTGCGCCTTTCCGCTTGCTTGGAGGAGCATTTCCCGCATCCGGTGGCACGCGCCGTCGTCAACGCTGCTCGCGAGCGTGGGCTCGAGCACCGCGAGCGTCACGCTGCGGTCGAGTACATCGTGGCACACGGCATCGCTTCGTCCATCGAAGGGCGTCGCGCGATTATCGGCTCGGCACACTTTGTGTTTGAGGACGAGGGTGCGCAGCTCGAGTCCGACATTAAGGAGCGAGTTGAGTCCCAGATGCAGGGCCTGTCGCCGCTGTATCTGGCAGTCGATGGCACCGTTGTGGGCGTGCTCGGCATCGAGGATCCACTCAAGCCCGGGGTCCGCGAGGCCATCGCCGACCTGCATGCGCTGGGCGTTAGGCACGTGGTCATGCTCACGGGCGACTCGGAGCGCACGGCCGAGCGCATTGCGCGCGAGGCGGGAGTCGACGAGTTTAAGGCCGAGCTGCTGCCCGAGGACAAGTACGCGTATGTGGAGCGGATTAAGCGCGAGGGGCGCCACGTTGCCATGGTGGGCGACGGCGTCAATGATTCGCCGGCGCTCGGTTTGGCCGACGTGGGCCTGGCGATGGGTGGCGGAAGCGACATCGCCAAGGAGGTCGCCGACATCATCCTGACCGATACGGATCTTGCTGCGATCGTGCGCCTGCGCCGCATGAGTCAGGGGCTTATCGACCGTCTGACGAGTTCGTATTCCAAGGTGATGCTCACCAACTCGGCGCTGTTGGCATTGGGTATTACCGGCGCGATTACCCCGCAGACGTCGTCGCTGCTGCACAACGGCTCGACGATTGCCTACAGCCTGGGCAACGCGAAGGCTTACCTGCGTTAGCAGACGTGTTCGCCCACGTTATCTGGTCTTCGCCCAGACGGCATCGGTGTCGTCTGGGCGCAGGCCTTTTGCATTTGACCATTTGCTAGCTTCTCTTTAAAGTGTTGCTAGCAAGGCTAGCAATTGAAGGGAGCGGGATCGACGTGGGTGCTGTTAGCGGCATGGCGCAGGTGAACGTTCGCGTGGATCGTCAGGTCAAGAACCGTGCCGAGGAGGCGCTGCAGCTTTCGGGCAGGTCACTGCCCGAGCTCATCAAAAAGGTCGTGGCCAAGGTCGCACAGGGTGGCGGGCAGTGTGAGGAAGTGCTGTCTGCCGTTGATGGCCGGCAACAGACCGTCGCGCACGATACGCCGTTCGCCGCGTCGTGGGCAGCGGCAGACCGGCTTTATGCAGATTTGGGCATCGCTGCGTCGCCCGTATCCGACGATCGCGATTGGGACACAATCTATTCCGACGCCATGGATGAGCATTATCGCCAAAAGGGGATGATCCAGTGAGTGGGGTGCCTCTCAAGATCATGGTGGACGCCAACGTATGGGTCGATTCGTTTTGCGTCGACCATGCCGAGTCGCTTGCCGCACGCGCGTTTATTGGGCAGGCGACGGAGGCGGGGGCATTGCTGTTCTTTCCGGTGCATATCGCCAAGGACGTGCTGTACGTTGTCCAACACGAACTGAAGCGCAGCGTTCTTGCCAGCGGGGGAGCGCTCGACGAGGCATCTGCCCGTGCAATTGGCGATGCGGCGTTGGCGTTTGTTCGGAACATGACCGAAAACGCCACGGCCGTGGGCGCAGATGCGTCGGACCTTTGGCTGGCCGACAAATACTTAGCGCTCCATCGCGATTACGAGGACAACTTGGTGCTCGCCGCGTGTAAGCGCGCACAGGTCGATTACTTGGTGACCAACGATCGCAAGCTGCTCGAACATGCCGATCTTGCAGCAAAGAAACCTCGTCAAATGATGCCGATTCTTGCTTTGGCCGAACGCGGTGGGCGGGTGTCCTGCTAGCGCCTGGCTGTCTGCGTGGCCTTCGGAACGTCAGCGCTCAGAAGGCCACGCATCCTTAAATTACAAAAGCTCGGCCTTAATGACGGGAGCTTCGGTGAGCTTTTCGGTAGCCTTATCGTCGGAATCGTTTAGTGCTGCCAGGCTGCGGTAGACCCACTCGTTGACCTGGGTGTTTTTGACGCCTGCGGTCTGCATAAGGGCGCCTACCTCGCGGATTGCTGCGAGCAGATCGGCTTTGGGACCCGCGAGCTCGACCTCGACGCCGTGGTAGGCGGTCACGCCGCGGTTTTCGCTCACGTGGTCGATAAAGCCCTCGACGGTCTCAAGCTGCTGGGCGAGAGCTGCATCATCGTCAGCGTCCAGCGCAACAAGGGCGTTCGAAACCGTGAGGGCGGGATGTCCGCAGGGGACAAAGCCTTCGATGACATCCATAGCTTCGGTAATGGTTGAGCCCAGGCCTGCGAGGGCATTGACAAGTTGCTGCTTGGTATCCATAACGGTCCTTTCGACGGGTCAATTTTGCTTGGCGAAAATATACGTGACGCGATCGGTAGCAAAAGTGCGAAGTGCGGCGCACATTGGGGTCTTCACAGCTCGTGCATAGAACAGCTGTCCGCTTTCAGAACGTGGTAAGATAACACTCCACAAGCGGGGCTCGCCCTGCATGTTCCTTGAAAAGTCGACGGGTGTTGGGCGCTCGTGCCCAATGCCATCCAGACTTTCCCAACATTCGGGGGCGACTGGTTTCGACACGATAGCTCTGAGAGAGGAAGCAAGCCGAGGTCTCCTCGCCTCGTTAAACAGGGGTACCGTCAAATTGAATTGACAACAACTCTTCTTTTGAGCCTATGGCTCTCGCTGCTTAGTTTATAGCGGCGCGTCAACCCGGTGATTTCCCCGACACCGGCGCGACGTCATGTTAGGGGAATGCTCCTGCGCACGTAATCGGTATGGCGCAGGCTAAGACCGAACCGGTTAGGACGCCGCGAGCGTGTCGCTGCGCGCAAAGCGTCCGAGACAAAACCAGCGACTGAGCTTGGAGATGCCAACCAGGGGGCTTTCGTGGACCGGAGTTCGATTCTCCGCGCCTCCACCAATAGTTACAAGCAGGTAGGTAAACGCACCTACCTGCTTTTTTATTATTTATAGATACCGCGGAGAATCGAACTCTATGCAGGGCGCGAGCGTTAAGCAAACGCGAAGCGTTTGTAGCGAGCGGGCGAGGACGCCGGCAGGCGGCCGAAGCCGGTGCGTATTTGCGAAGCAAATACGCGGATTCTCCGCGCAAAGCCTCAACCCTATATAGATGCGATGTTATCGAATCTCGGCCTGCCATGCGCCGCATCAACGCAGACCGGGATGCACTTTCCCGGCGGCAACTCATACTCTGGGGTTGGCTTGACCGCCCCGCCCCCTCAACTCCAAAACCTGTGCGCTCTCCTCCGTAAAACTGGGTAGAAGAAGGCCAAAACGAAACAGCAGGAGGTCAACATGACTGCAGAAGATAAGGCAAAGAACGCCGGCAAAGTCGCGCTCGTTTTGGAGGGCGGCAGCTTCCGCGGGCAATTTACCGCAGGCGTGCTCGACGTTCTCATGGAGGCCGGCGTCGAGATCCCGGCGGTATATGGCGTATCGGCAGGTGCCCTCAACGGCGTGAACTACAAGTCGCACCAGATCGGCCGTGCCAACCGCATCAACCTGGCTTTCTGCAACGACAATCGCTTCATGGGCGCCGCATCGTTTGCGTCCACGGGCTCCATCGTGGGTTACGACTTTATCTTCAACGATGTCCAGGACCGCCTGGATCCCTTTGACAACGAGACGTTCGACGCGAGCCCCATCGAGATGTATGCCGTCGCGACGGACATGCTCTTTGGAACCGCCACGTACCTGCCGGTCAAAAGCGCCGTGCTCGACCTCGATGCCGTGCGCGCCTCGACGTCGCTACCGCTGGTGACGCCGCCGGTCGAGATTGACGGGCATAAATACGTCGATGGCGGCGTAGCCGATTCGGTCCCTATCGAGCACGTGCTGGAGGAGGCGGGCTTCGATCGCGCGGTCGTCATTGTCACGCAGGACCGCTCGTACGAGAAAAAGCCCTACGAGTTTATGCCCGCCGCGCGCGCCCGCTATGCCGACTACCCCTACCTGCTCGAGGCTATCGAGACGCGCCACGACCGCTATAACATCCAGCGCATGCATCTGTGGAAGTATGAGCGCGAGGGACGCGCGCTGGTCGTTGCTCCGCAAAAGCCGGTCGAGGTCGGCCACGTTGAGCACGATCCGGCAAAGCTCCTAGACTTGTATATTCAGGGCCGCCAGGAGGCAAAGCGCTTGCTGGGAGATATCGAGGCGTTTGTCGAGCGTTAGCGTCGCGACGTCATGACCCATGGACGACATGTGCAGAAAGTCTGGTCAGATCCAAAATACCTGTTGACTCGGGCGACGAGCGGGGTAATATGGACGGGTTACTTGCAGAGCCCCGTGAATCTCTGTAACAACACGTACTGTACATGGAGGAGTCTAAGTGATTTCGAAATCGACTCACTACGCCAAGCAGGGCGAGGTCCAGCGCAACTGGGTTCTCGTCGACGCCGATGGTGCTGTCCTGGGCCGTCTTGCCACCCAGATCGCAATGATCCTGCGCGGTAAGAACAAGCCCCAGTTCACGCCCAACAGCGACTGCGGCGACTTCGTTGTCGTCATCAACGCCGATAAGGTCCAGCTTACCGGTAACAAGGCCGACACGAAGACCTATTATCGCCACAGCGGCTACAACGGCGGCCTCAAGGCTGAGAGCTTCCGCCAGGCTATGGAGAAGCACCCGGAGAAGGTCATCGAGCGCGCCGTTCGCGGCATGCTGCCCAAGACCACCCTCGGCCGTGCCCAGATGACCAAGCTTAAGGTCTACGCTGGTGCCGAGCATCCGCATGCTGCCCAGAACCCCACGAAGATTGAGCTGGAGGCTTAAAGATGGCTGAGAACACCGTTGTCTACCAGGGTACCGGCCGTCGTAAGAACGCCGTCGCCCGCGTCCGTCTCGTCCCCGGCACCGGCAAGGTGACCATCAACAAGCGTGACGCCGAGCAGTATTTCGGCCGTCATCAGCTCGTTGAGAACGCGCTTGCTCCCTTCAAGGTGACCGACACCGCCGGTCAGTTCGACGTTATCGCTCTGTGCGATGGCGGCGGCATCTCCGGTCAGTCCGGCGCTCTGCGCCTGGGCATCGCTCGCGCTCTTCTGAACGCTGGCGACTACCGTGCTGACCTCAAGAAGGCCGGTTTCCTTACGCGCGATGCTCGCGTGGTCGAGCGCAAGAAGTACGGCCTCAAGAAGGCTCGCCGCGCTCCCCAGTTCTCCAAGCGCTAAGGTTTTATCTCCTTACGAGATGCAATGTACAAGCGGGGCCTGCCGATTGCTCGGCGGGTCCCGCTTTTCTTTTTCGACTAGGGTGGGCGGCTGCGTTTTGCCCACTTGGGAAGGAGCGATCCTATGCCCCAGAACATCTTCGGTACCGACGGCGTCCGTGGCGTCGCCAACGCCGACCTCTCGTGCGACCTCGCGTTTCGCCTTGGCCGTGCGGCGACCAAGTTCCTTGGTCCGGACATTTGCATCGGCCGTGACACGCGTCTTTCGGGCACCATGCTCGAGAGTGCTCTGACCGCCGGCATTATGGCCGAGGGCGGCCGCCCGCACTGCTGTGGCGTTATCCCTACGCCGGCCGTGGCGCTGCTCACCGTCCAAAACGAGCTCGACGGCGGCATCGTCATCTCAGCTTCGCACAATCCTCCGGAGTTCAACGGCATCAAGTTCTTTAGCCGCAAGGGCATGAAGCTTCCCGATGCTGTCGAGGAAGAGATCAGCGCTTGGGTCATGTCCGAGGAGGCCATGGCTGCCGATACGCTGCCGACCGGTGCCGGTGTGGGTCACATCATCAAGATGAAGGACGCTCGCAAGGCATATGTCGACCACGCTATCAGCACCCTCGACGGCCTTAAACTCGACGGTCTGGTTGTTGCCGTCGACTGCGGCCACGGCGCTTCTTGCCAGACCACGCCCGCCGCGTTGCAGCGCCTGGGCGCCACGGTCCATGCCATCAACACCGACTACTGCGGCACCGACATTAACGTCGAGTGCGGCTCCACTCACCTTGAGCCCCTGCGTGAGCTCGTACTGCGTACCCATGCCGACATCGGCCTGGCCCACGATGGCGACGCCGATCGCGTGCTGTTCGTGGACAGCGAGGGCAACGAGATCGATGGCGACTACATCCTGGCCATCTGCGGCTCCGACCTGGCCGCTCGCGGTAAGCTCGCCAACTCCGAGATCGTCTCGACCGTTATGTGCAACCTTGGCTTCTCCATCGCCATGAAGGAGCAGGGCTTTGAGATGGTGCAGACCGCCGTGGGCGACCGCTACGTTTTGGAGCGCATGCTCGCGGACGGCGCTGTCATCGGCGGCGAGCAGTCCGGCCACATCATCTTCCTGGAGCACAACACCACCGGCGACGGCTTGGTGACGGCCCTGCAGCTTCTGGCCGTGCTTAAGCGCACCGGCCGCACCCTCACCGACCTTGCCGGCATCATGAAGAAGTACCCGCAGGTGCTTGTCAACGTGCATTCCGACAACAAGGCCGGCCTGGACGATTGTCAGCCCATTTGGGACGCCGTCGCTGCCGCCGAGAAGGAGCTCAATGGTCGCGGCCGTATCCTGGTGCGCCCGAGCGGTACCGAGCCGCTGGTTCGCGTTATGGCCGAGGCCGAGACACACGAGCTGACCCAGCGCGTTGTCGACGACATCGTCGAGGTTGTCAAGCGCGAACTTCCCTAATGGTCAATAACGGGTGCCAAGTGGTAAACTGTTAAGGCTATTTTGATTGATTGGTATGTCCGAGGGGGAGCATGTTCACTAAAGTCCTAAGGTCTTTTGGTATGCGTGGTCGAGTCCTTACGCTGGATGCTCCCATCTCGGGCGATGTCATTCCGCTTTCCGAGGTAAACGACCAGACGTTTGCCACTGGCCTTTTGGGTCAGGGCGTGGCGATTCAGCCCACGGGCACACGTGTGATCGCGCCGGCGGATGCTAAGGTCGAGGCGATTTTTCCCACGGGTCATGCCGTTGCGCTTAACACGGTCGATGGCTTGGACGTGCTTATTCACGTTGGTTTGGACACTGTTCAGCTCGAGGGCAAGCACTTTACCGTACATGCGCAAGTGGGTGACATCGTCCATAAGGGCGATGTACTCATCGAGTTCGATTGCGAGGCAATTGCTGCCGAGGGCTACGATGTGACGGTTCCCATCTTGGTGTGCAACTCCGTTGAGTTCTCGAGCATTAAGGGCTCCGTTGGAGAACATGTCGAGGAGATGGACCAGCTTATCGTCGCTCGCGAGCGCTAGTTGGTGCTTTTGGCCTTTAGCCTACAATTCAAACACGTTTACGGAGGGCGCCCTTGAAAGAGGACGCCCTCCGTGGCAAGATGGGAAACGTCCGAAGCTAAACAGCTTTGGGTCACCGTGGACGGGCAGGGGCCTCGACGCGGCTAGACACGAGACACATACATTACGCGACCTCGCCCTGGTGGCCGCACACGTTGGTTGCGGCCGACGCGGGCCGCGGGCAAGTGCTTGTAAGGGGAGCCTTGCCTCTCTTGTACGAGAAAGGACGCGTAATGAAAATCATTAAAGCTAAAGACTACGAGGATATGAGCCGCAAGGCCGCCAATATCATCTCGGCCCAGGTTATCCTCAAGCCCGATTGCGTGCTGGGTCTTGCCACCGGCTCCACCCCGATTGGCGCCTACAAGCAGCTCGCCGCTTGGTACGAGAAGGGCGACGTCGACTTCGCCGAGGTCAGCACCTATAACCTGGACGAGTATCGTGGTCTTTCGCACGACGATCCCCAGAGCTATCACTACTTTATGCGCGAGAACTTCTTCGATCACATTAATATTGATCTGAACAACACGCACGTGCCCGATGGCTCCAACCCCGATGCCGCTGCTGCCTGCTCCGAGTACGACAAGATCGTCGCTGCCGCCGGTTACCCGGATCTGCAGCTGCTCGGCATTGGTAATAACGGTCATATTGGCTTCAACGAGCCCGATGACCACTTCTCCAAGGGTACGCACTGCGTCGATCTGACCGAGAGCACCATTCAGGCCAACAGCCGCCTGTTCGACAGCATCGATGATGTGCCCCGTCAGGCTTACACCATGGGCACCCAGACCATCATGTATGCCCGCATGATCCTGGTTGTCGCCAACGGTGAGGCCAAGGCTCAGGCCGTGCATGACATGTGCTATGGTCCGGTTACGCCCGAGTGCCCGGCTTCGATCCTGCAGCTGCACACCAACTGCGTTGTCGTTGCCGACGAGGCCGCCCTTTCGCTCTGCGAGTAGCGCGAATCCTGCAGCTCGACATAGCCTTGCCTAAGGCCTCCGCTTTGCGGGGGCCTTTTTGCTATCCCATTTCGCCCACTTGACCAAAATCTTGCCGCAAGCTTGACGAATGCCGGATGCCCAACAGCTTGATTCATTCTATATCAGATTCTATGCAAAAATGCCACTAGAAGGTCGTAGACGGTAGCGGGTGCTAGGCGAGTTGAATGACATGGCTGAACCTTGTTCATCTGCGTTACACTGCCGCTTAGATGGGACAAGCTGACAAGCTCATTTACCTGCTTAAAGACCGATTAGTCGGGGGATTAATAACAATCGGCCCTTGCTGTACAAAAACTTGCCGCTTGCGTACCAAAAGACAACCTAAAACACAAGGTCGCTCTATTCATAGCGCGGCTTGTATGGTCTTGCGGCTACAGTGTCCATACGGTCGAGTTGAGGAGCGGGCATGGTAAACGATTTGAGCGGTATAGACGACCTCGAGCTGATGCCGCTGGGCGGAGGCTATATGGTGCGACGCGAACGCTTGATGAATGAGCTTATCGCCAAGGGCCGAAAGGCCGGCATCGTGGTTCTTTATGCGCCCGACGGGTTTGGGAAGACCTCGATGTTGCTGCAGTACACCCATGAGGTTAAATGCGACCCGACGCGAGGCCCCGTGCGGATTATCGAGGCCGATCGCGCCATTGGGCGCGAGGTGTTTATGCAGCTCGAGGTGGTTACCGAAGAACTCAAAGACAAACCGCACTCCCTTATCGCGATTGATAATGTGCCAAACCTCGATCAGCACGATACCGAAGACCTCATCGACAGGATTCGCGGCTTGCGCGCTATGGGGATAGGGGTCTTTATCTCCTGCCGTCCTTCAAATCGTCAGCTGATTCATGGGCTGGGCGATTCGGTTAAAATCAATGCGCAGATGCTCAAGGTGCATGCCTATGAGTATTCGGCGTGGGCATCGGCGTTTTCGATCAGCACATCGCTCGACTTTTATCAGCTCACGCAGGGCGTGCCCGAGCTCGTTTCGGCATTGCAGACAGGTCTGTATGGCCAAGGCGACGTGGCCGGCCTGCTCGAAAACGAGATTGTCAACGTATATGGTGCGGCACTTGCCGATCTGGCTTCACTCGACAATAATGCGCTGTTTTGCGTGGCGTGTCTCATGGTTTTGATGGGCGAGGGCAATATAGCAGAACTCGAGGCTTGCGGGGTGAGGCTGTCGATGGTCGACCAGTCCTACTTTGTACGCGACTACCCGATCTTTGGCTTGGACCCCGCCGAGCGGAGTTTTACGTGTCTGGGCACGGAGGATAACGGACGCTTGCGTTTGCGTAAGTTGGTGGCCGAGGTTCGCCCCGAACTTGTTCCGAGGGCGGCCCGGATTTTGCTTAAGGCGGGCCGATGCGATGCGGCGATGGGCCTGGCGGACGCCTTTTTGGACCGTGATGCGGTTCTTGAACTTGCTGGGCAGTATGGGGTCGATCTTGCTCTGACGGGGCACGGGGCCGATATCTGCCGAGCGGCGCTGGGCACGATCGATGCCGACGATCCGGCTCCAGAGCCAACGCCTGCCGAGGCGCTCGGCGTATATCTGGCAGCGGTCAGCGTGTCCAATACAAAGCTCGCTCGCTATATGGCATCGGTCATCGAGCGCGGGGGCGAACGGGCGGCCTGCGAAATAGACCCTGTTTCATGGAGGGTGGCCCAGACACTGACGGCTGTTTGCTATGGGGACAACGGGCTTGGGCTTCCTACGAATCTGGCCGTGCCAGAAATAGAGACGTCCCACACCGCACTCGACATGCTGTCCGCGCATATCGAGGTCAAGCGCTGTCTGACCGAGCGGGGAGATGACGGCGGCGTTCTACAGCAGCTCAAAACGAGCAAGGCCTACGACTGCGAGCTCGACATCGCGGGGATTGTTATACGGGCCGATAGCATGCTGGTGGAGCTCTTTGACGGGTCGTTTGCGGGAACCGACGAGCGCGACGACGAGATGACGGTGGTGCGGGAGGCGCTCGACGTACGTGGGCTTAAGGCGATGGCTATCTGGGTGCGCATGGTGTTGGCGGCACGGCGGCTCCTTTCCGGCTTGCCGGTAACCGACGACGCGGCGTTCAACGAGCTCGATCGTTTTGCCGTGCGCATGCGCGACAACCAGATTCAGCTGTTTGGGCTGTTGCTAGAAGGCTGGCAGTCACTGGCAGAGGGACGGCCGGTTAATGCAAAGTTCCGTGCGGTCCAAGTGCTCAAACTTGCCGAGGAGTCGATTGCGTACATGCGCGATAACGCATTGCTGCTGGAGCGTGCGGCATATCTGCGTAACACCTCGATGGTTTCGGTTCGCGAGGAAGCGGAGCTACTCGATATAAGCCAGACGCAGGTTGGTGGAGCGGAGGCCTGGATGGTGGCGCTGCATTTGGCCTGTGCGGGCCGAGACAGCGACCTTGCGGCCTGGATGTCCATGAATCGTGCGGGGATTCTAGAGCCATCGTATCGGCTCTTTGCGCGCCTTGCCATGCACTGTCTGGGCGAGCCGGCGGGCAGGATACGCAAGAAGCTTCCCGTGCGCGAGCTGTTGCGGTACTCGCTGCGCGACGATTTGGAAGGGGAGGGCGAGCGCCTGTTCCAGGCTGGCGAGGTTGAAGCCGTTGATACCATCGACCATATCGAGATTCGCATGTTTGGTGCGTTTCGCGCCGAGCGCGACGGGTTTCCCATCACGGACAAAATGTGGCGCCGCAAGAAGGCGGCGACGCTTGCCGAGCGGCTTGCGCTGGGCATGGATGCGCTCGTCGATCGTGAGACGCTGGCCATGGAGCTGTGGCCCCATGCCGAGTTCAATAGCGCCCGCAATAACCTGTACTCGACGATATCGCGCTTGCGGTCGGCTTTGGGGCCGACGCCGGATGGCAAGTCGTGTGTGCTCATCCAAAATGAATGCATCGGACTCAACGGCGACTACGTCAAGACCGATGTACGGCTGTTTGACCAGATAAGCCGCGAGGTTTTGGGAAATCGCACGGGTGCGCGCGGGCCCCATTTAGTTGAGCTGTGCCTTAAAATTGAGCAGCTTTATGCCGGACCGCAGTATGTTCCCAATGGCTGTAATCCCACCTACTTTTTGCGTATGCGACGCATTATGCAGTCAAAGTACATCGATTGCATGATTAAGGGAGCAAATGCCGCTCTAGAAGAAAACGATCTGCAGTCGGCGATTTGGCTGGCGGAGTCGGGGCTTCGGCAGGAAACGGCGCGTGAGGATATGGTGCGCTGCGCCATGCGTGTCTACAGTGCGGCGGGGCGGCGGCGCGATATCGTCGAGCTATACAGTGGGCATATGCACCATCTGAGGGAGCAGGTCAATGGCGTGCCCGAGCCCGAGACGCGGCGTCTATACGAGCGCTTGGTGGAGGGGCGGCTCAATCGCGTGCTGGTCGAGCGATAAAAAACGGGCGCCCGAAGTACTTGGGCACCCGTAAGCTTGCTATGTGTTGGTTCGCCGGATCATTGGCTCTTAGACGAGCTTGATCTTCTCGATGTCCTTGCGCGAGGACTCGCGATACAGTGAGAACTTGCGGCCGATAACCTGGACGACCTCGGCGTGGCAGCGCTCAGCGAGCTCTTCGGCGGCCTCGCGGGCGGAAAGGCTGGAGCCATCGAGCACGGAGCACTTAACGAGCTCGTGCTTCTCCAGGTAGGCGACCGTCTGCTCGACGGTGCCCTCGTTGACGTCGGACTTGCCGATGATGATGGCGGGGTTGAGGTGATGGGCCATGCTGCGAAGCTGCTTGACCTGTGCTCCTGTCAGTGCCATGGGTTCTCGCTTTCTATGTATGGGGCGCCCCGCGACAGGGCCTTAATCTACGTGAGCTGTCCCACGATAGCGCAGGAACGGCGGTGTGTGGAGCGCGTTCGCCCAGTTCAAAAAGAATGCGGATGCCGAGCGGGTGGGCGGTGCGGGCTGCGAACGGGCTATGAGCTGGGCGCAGAGACCGGCTCCCATGCAATAAACGCCCAACGAACCTTGCGGACATGATCGAGCATATAGCGCCCCTGCGGCACGCCCTTGGAGCCCGGCTCACCGGCATGGGGGTTCTCAATCATGTGTTGAGCGATGTAGTCGCGCAGGCGGTCAACCTTATCCTCGTTGCCATGCTCGAGCATACGGGAAAAATCCGCCACACCTGCCTCAAGGCTTTCGAAGGTATCGCGGCGAGGCGATTCAAAGTATGTAACCTGCGGCAGAGCGCCCATTTGAATGAGGATGTTGAAGGCGTATACAAAGCCATTACTGCAGGTAACCGAGGCGCCGATAGCGTTCATCAAGTGCAGATCATAGCGCGGGCTGGAGTTGGCGACCATCGTGGCAGCACAACGCCGACGAGCCGTACGATCAAGCTTGGCAAGTGCACCTTTTAGATTGGTCGTCGTAACCGACCGACTGGCAAAGGCAACATCCACCGCTTTCGCGACCGGTCCAACCAAATCCCAATCATCATCCCAAGCGAGCTCAAGCGGCGTAATGCGATCCTCGAGCCCATAGTACTCAATACCAGCATCAAGCGTGCCTAACATAGCAGGGGAAAAGTCAGCAGCAATCACAGGATGCCCAGCCTGAGCAAGCGGAATGGCAATCGACCCAGCTCCACACCCCATATCGAGCACCGACTCGCCGGGCTTCAACGCCAACAGCTTTATAAAATCCCGAGCATAAGGGGCAGTCTCCAACGGCCGAAAATGCCGAGCCCTTTTATCCCACTCAAAAGAATCATCAGCCCGTCGCCGACCAGCTTGCAGACGCATCCATTCGCCATTCCAATCCGCAGCAAGCAGCTCAGAACGAATCTCCCCATCAACCACGGGCCAACCTCCTAGCAACAAAAAAGCGACTCCCCCCAAAAGAAGAGCCGCAACCAGCATATATCAGAAAAGAACCGTTCCAACGCCAAACCGCCATACCAGCAAAGTGGGGCAGAAGCGAAGCGACTGCCAAAGGGATAGAACCCAACTGAGGTCCCGTTGTGCGGGAGCCCCGGGGAGGGCAAATATATAAGGTCGATCGCGAGTTCCGCACGAGCCGGAGAGCACTTAATGTGCTCTCCGTGCGAGTCAGGACTGTCCGAGCAGGCGACCTTATATATTTGCCCTCCCCGGGGCTCCTCGCCAGTCCCCCTCAGCTAGTTCTTCAGCGAGTTCAGCGGCGCCGGGAAGCGTCCGCCACGGTGGGCAAGCACGGTGCCGGCGTTGGGGTTCACCGGCATGATGGGCGCACGGCCAAACAGGCCGCCGTACTCGACGCAGTCGCCCACGCCCTTGCCGATGGCGGGAATCACGCGGACGGCCGTGGTCTTGTTGTTGATGACGCCGATGGCCATCTCGTCGGCGATGATGCCGGCGACGGTCTCGACCGGGGTGTCGCCGGGGATGGCGATCATGTCCAGGCCAACGGAGCACACGCAGGTCATGGCCTCGAGCTTCTCGAGCGAAAGCGCACCGGCCTCGACGGCGGCGATCATGCCGGCATCCTCGGACACGGGGATAAAGGCGCCGGAGAGACCGCCCACGCTGGAGCTGGCCATGACGCCGCCCTTCTTGACGGCATCGTTGAGCATGGCGAGCGCGCAGGTCGTGCCGGGGCCACCGCAGGTGCCCACGCCGATGATCTCGAGGATGCGGGCAACGGAGTCGCCGATGGCAGGCGTGGGAGCCAGCGACAGGTCGACAATGCCTTTCTCGACACCCAGACGGCGGGCTGCCTCACGGCTCATGAGCTCGCCGGCGCGGGTGATCTTAAAGGCGGTCTGCTTAATCTTTTCGGCGACTTCCATCATCGATGCGGAATCGGGCAGCGTCTCCAGGGCTGCGGCCATAACGCCGGGGCCCGAAACGCCTACGTTGATGACGGCGTCGGCCTCGCCACCGCCGTGGACGGCGCCCGCCATAAACGGGGAGTCCTCGACCATGTTGGCAAAGCAGACAAACTTGGAGGCGCCGACGGAGTCCTGGTCGGCCGTGAGCTTGGCGGCATCGATGATGGTCTGGGCGGCCATGAGCACGGCATCCATGTTGATACCGGCGCGCAGACTGGCGACGTTGACGCTGGAGCAGACGCGGCTCGTGGTAGCGAGCGCCTGGGGGATGGACTGGATGACGCGGCGGTCGGCGTCGCCGATGCCCTTCTGGACGAGTGCGGAGAAGCCGCCCAGGTAATCGATGCCGAGCGTCTCGGCCGCGCGGTCGAGGGCATGCGCCATGGGGGTGAGGTCCTCATCCTTGCAGCACGCGGCGATCTGCGCCACCGGGGTGACGGAAACGCGCTTGTTGACGATGGGGATACCGTACTCGCGCTCGAGGTTCTCGGCGGTCTCGACCAGATGCTCAGCCGTGTGCGTCACGTGGTCGTAGATTTTCGTGCACATGCGGTCGAGGTTCTCGTCGCCGCAACCCATGAGCGAAACACCCATGGTGATGGTCCTGATGTCGAGGTTCTGCTCCTCAACCATGCCGCGGGTTTCCGCGATTTCTGCGGGCGTGATCGCCATCCTTGCGCTCCTATCTGCCAAAACGAGCATAGTCTTATCTATTCTAACGTGCCGCACGTGCCAAGTGGCGCATGCGGCACGTTTTGGTGCTCGGTTGTTTCCGTTGTGTTACTGCCCAAAGACCTCTTCGGCGATACGGGCGCTTTCGGCGGCGTCCTTGGCGTAGTAGTCAGCGCCGATCTGCTTGGCGTATTCGGGGGTGAGCACGGCGCCGCCCACGATGATCTTGACGCCCGGCACCTCGGCATGAAGCAGCTTGATGGTCTCCTCCATGGCGACGACCGTGGTAGTCATAAGCGCCGAGAGGCCGACGAGTTTGATATCGCGCTCCTTGACGGTCTTGAGTACCTCCTGCGGATCGACGTCGCGGCCCAGGTCAAAGACGGTGTAGCCGTAGTTATCAAGCAGCATCTTGACGATGTTCTTACCGATGTCGTGGATATCGCCCTTGACGGTGGCCACGCAGATCTTGCCCTTGTCGGCGATCTCACCGGCGGGCATCAGCCGCTTGATGGTGTCGAAGCCCACGCGTGCGGCCTCGGCCGAGGCCATGAGCTGCGGCAGGAAGAACTTGCCCTGGTCAAAGAGGACGCCAACCTCGTCGAGGGCGGGGATAAAGTGGTTGTTGATAAGATCCATAGCGTCGTGGTCGGCCAGCAGGCGCTCAGTCTCGGTCGCGATCTCGCCCTTACGGCCCGAGACGACCATGCGACGAATTGGGTCGTCGTTGCCGTCGGTGCCGGCGGTGCCAGCAGCGGACACGGTGTCGGTCGATGCGGCCTGAGCTGCTGCCGGGTTTGCGGCGATCTTGTACGGATCGGTCCAGCCGGCGTAGCGCTCGATGTATCCGGTCGAGCCCTCGTCCTCAACGCTCAGGACGCGATAGCTGTAGACGGTATCCATAAAGCGCTTGGAGCCCGGGTTCATGATGGGGGCGTCCAGGCCCGCGCCGAAGGCGGCGGCCAAAAAGACCGAACCCAGCAGCGGGCGGGCAGGCAGGCCAAAGCTGATGTTCGACACGCCGAGCGCGCATTTGACGCCCAGACGCTCCTTGCACAGGGACATGGCGCGTAGGATCTGCTCAGCCTGGCGTTGATTAGTCGAGGCGGTCATGACCAGGCAGTCGATGAGGATGCGGTCCGGGCCGATGCCGTAGCGGGCAGCCTCGGCCACGATGCGCTCGGCGATGGCGAAGCGGGCCTCGGCGGTATCGGGGATGCCGCCTTCGTCGAGCGTGAGGCCGACGACGTTGGTGCCGTAGTGGGCGACCAGCGGGAAGATCTCGTCCATGATCTGCTGTTTGCCATTGACCGAGTTGATGATGGGCTTGCCGGCGTAGCGGCGCACGGCTGCCTCGACGGCTGCGGGGTCGGTGGAGTCGATCTGCAACGGCAGCAGCGTGGAGCCCTGGAGCTGCTCGGTCGCCTGTTGGATGATCTTGACCTCGTCGATCTCGGGCAGGCCCACGTTGACGTCCAGGATGTCGGCGCCCTGTTCCTGCTGGCTGATGCCCTGGCTCACGACGTAGTCTAGGTCGCCGTCGCGCAGGGCCTGCTGCAGGCGCTTTTTGCCGGTGGGATTGATGCGCTCGCCGATGACGGCGATCTTGTGGCCGTCGCAGGGAAGGTCCACGACCGTCTGGGCGCTCGTGACCGACATGCTAGGCTTGCGGTGGCGCGGGCTGGGCGTGTGGTTGTCGATAAGCGTGCGCAGGGCGGCCATGTGCGCCGGCGTGGTTCCGCAGCAGCCGCCCACAACGCTCACGCCGTCCTCGATCATGCCGGCGACGGCCTTGGCGTATTCGGAGGCCTGGATGTCAAAGACGGTGTTGCCGTCGTCGTCCACGTGGGGGAGTCCTGCATTGGCCTGCACCATAACGGGTTTGTCGGTAACGGTGAGCATGCGTGCGGCGAGCCCTCGGAGCTCGGCCGGTCCCTGGCTGCAGTTGATACCCAGGACGTCAGCGCCGATAGCGTCGAGCGTGATGGCGGCGACCTCGGGGCTCGTTCCCAAGAAGGTGCGGCCGTCCTCCTCAAAGGTCATGGTGGCAAAGACGGGCAGGTCGGAGTTCTCGCGGCAGGCGAGGACGGCCGCCTTGATCTCGGCAAGGTCGGTCATGGTCTCGATAATAAAGAGGTCCACGCCCGCGGCGACGCCCGCGCGCACCTCCTCGGCAAAGAGGTCATAGGCCTCGTCGAAGCTGAGGGTGCCCAAGGGGCGAAGCAGCGCGCCGATGGGGCCGATGTCGCCGGCGACGTAGCGGGCGCCGGCCTCGCGGGCGCAGGTGACGGCCGCGGCAAAGACGTCTGCTACGGTGGCGGCACCGTCGAGCTTGTGGGCGTTGGCGCCGAAGGTGTTGGCGGTGATCACGTCGCAGCCGGCCTCGACGTACTGACGCTGAATATCGGTAATGACCTGGGGCTCCTCAAAGTTGAGCAGCTCGGGCAGGGCGCCTGCCTTCATGCCGGCGGCCTGCAACATGGTGCCCATGCCGCCGTCGAACAGCAGGTGTCCCGTGCCCTCGATGGCCGCACGCAGGCGATCGTCCTTAATGCGCAGATCGTCGATCGTGTGCGTCTTGTACGTGGCACCGTTGCGACGTGCGGCATCAACGGGTGCCGCCAATGCAGTGCCGTCAGAATCATGAGTGATAAGCGGAGTAAACATCGAGGGCTCCTAATGGCTGGAATAGCAGGTGGTGTGGGCGGCGCGGAAGCGGCAGTGCTCGCGCATGCGGCAGATATTGCAGGTGGGGCGGCTTTGGGCGTCGTGGACTTCGTCGTCAAACAGACCGATCACCGCGGTCACGCTTTTGGTGGGCATGAGCAGGCTGGTGGGCGTGACGGTAAGCCCGATGAGCCGCGTGGCGTTGAGCGCATTGACGATCGAGCGCTGGGCCGAGAGCGGGCAGTCGCCGTAGCCGGGACTAAAGCGCCAGTTGCCGGCGAGTCCGTGTGCGGCGGCGTCCGTCTTGACCTGCTGGTCCATTTGCTCGACGGCGGCTTCCACGTAAGCGGAGCACGCGGCGTCGAGCACGGCGCCCTCCAGGGGATGTTGGGCTCCCGTGGTGCGCAGGCGACGCTCGGCGTCCATGCCGAGGGTGCATGCCATGAGCGCGGCAAAGCAGGCATCTTTGAGATGCCGATAGATATCGCGACCTCGCAGCTCAACGTTGGTGCCGACCAAGCGAATGCAAGGCTCACTTTGTTCGTCCACGCCCGTGGCATCGACGGCAAACACGCGGCGCACGCCACGAGGCTCAATGTCCAGTTCCAGACGCTCGACCACAAGCTCAATACGTCGTGACAGCTCGGGCTCAATCTGCTGGCCGCCGTAACCCAGATACCGCAGCATCTCGGCACGGTCGACACGGGGATGGTACGCAGCATCGACACGGTAAAGCGCCGGCGACGCAAGGTCGGCCGGCACTTCGACAGCGGTTGTATCGATGTGCGGTTTTTCCATTACCCCAGGCGCTCCATAATGGTCGCGGCGATCGCAGGACGGTTCATAGTGTACAGGTGCAGGCCGTCGGCGCCGTGCTCCTTGAGGTCGCAAAGCTGGCGGGCGGCATAATCTACACCGGCTGCCTGCAGGCTCTCGGGGTCATTCTCGTACTTGGCGAGAATCTTGATGACGGGGGAGGGCAGCGACGCGCCGCACATAAAGACCATGCGGCTGATCTGCGACTTGCCCATAAACGGCATGATGCCCGCGGTAATGGGCACGGTGATGCCGGCCTTGTCGGCAAGCTCGCGAAAACGGTAGAAGCACTCGTTATCAAAGAAGAGCTGCGTCACAAAGAAGCTCGCGCCGGCGTCCTGCTTTTGCTTGAGGTGTTCGACCGAGAGGTTGAGATCCTCACAGGCAATGTGGCCCTCGGGGTAGGCTGCGGCGCCCACGCAAAAGCCGGCGTCGACGAGCTCGGGGATGAGGTCACGGGCGTAGGCGTAGTCGGAGGCAGGCTTGTCGTCCTCAGTCGCGCCAGCGGGAAGATCACCACGCAGGGCCAGGATGTTTTCAACCCCGGCGGCGCGATACTCGTCGATCTTGGCGGCGATATCGGCATGCGAGCGGCCCACGCAGGTAAGGTGTGCCACCGAGGGCGTGTCGAATTCGCTCGAAATCATATGCGCGATGGGGGCGGTGGTGGCACCGTTGCCCGAGCCGCCGGCCGAGCAGGTGACCGAGACAAAGCTCGGCGAAAGCTTGCACAGATTGCCTGCCACTTCGCGAGCCGTGTCGAGGGTCAGCTCGCCCTTGGGCGGGAACATCTCAAACGAAACGGGCGCGGTGCCCTGGGATGCTGCCTGCTTAAAAACCTCGTCGACGCGCATATTGTGCTCCTCTAGATACGTAATAGTGTGATGTGTTGTAAGGATTCTACAGCACCACTGTGTCACGGTGGAGTTTCACTCGTTATTCGGGGATACCAATCAAAGATGCCTTGCTATCGGCTTTCTCTATAACAGAGCGGCTAATCTAGGCACGGACTATAAAGACTGGTATCTGATGCAAAATACCAGTTAATAGAGCTCCATCCCAAATTGACTACCCTTAAACCATGGGGAGAGGTCTGCAATTTATGCAGTTGATTGGCTGTTGAGGGTGGCAACGCCGCCTCGATAGGGTAACCTCATTGATTGGTTTCGCGACAGCAACATAACGGTAATGTCGCGGAAACACGGCGAGTCTAAGCTATGACTCGTTCGTTAGTAATCAACACCGCTTCTCACGCGGTGCCGATACGAAGGGAGTTCCGTATGGCCGAACTTACTGACCGCTTCGGGACCATGGTGTTCTCTGAGGAAGTCATGAAGGACTACCTCCCCAAGGACATTTGGAAGCGCCTTGCTGCAACCCTCGAGGGCGGTGAGCCGCTCGACCTGGATGTGGCCAACGCCGTTGCCCATGCCATGAAGGTCTGGGCCATCTCCAAGGGTGCGACGCACTATGCGCACTGGTTCCAGCCGCTTTCGGGCATTACTTCCGAGAAGCACGACAGCTTCCTGGAGCCCAACCACGACGGCACCGCCATTACCAAGTTTACGGGCAAGAACCTCATCCAGGGCGAGCCCGATGCCTCGAGCTTCCCCAACGGCGGCCTGCGTGCTACCTTCGAGGCCCGTGGCTACACCGCCTGGGATCCCACCAGCCCCGCCTTTATCAAGGACGATGTCCTGTGCATCCCCACGGCTTTCTGCTCCTACACGGGCGAGGCCCTGGACAAGAAGACCCCGCTGCTGCGTTCCATGACCGCGCTCTCGCGTGAGTCCAAGCGCGTTTTGGCGCTGTTCGGTAAGACCCCCAAGAAGGTCGTTCCTTCCGTGGGCGACGAGCAGGAGTACTTCCTGATCAAGAAGGACGCCTACCGCAAGCGCAAGGACCTGGTCATTACCGGCCGCACCCTCTTTGGTGCTGCTCCATGCAAGGGTCAGGAGCTCGAGGAGCACTACTTTGGCGCTATCCGCCCCACCGTCTCGGCCTACATGAAGGACTTGGACGATGAGCTGTGGGCGCTCGGCATTCCCGCCAAGACCAAGCACAACGAGGTTGCTCCCTGCCAGCATGAGCTCGCCCCCGTCTATGGCGAAGTCAACGAGGCCATCGACCAGAACCTGGTCATGATGGAGAAAATGAAGCTCATCGCCTCCCGCCACGACTTGGTTTGCCTGCTGCACGAGAAACCCTTCGAGGGCATCAACGGTTCGGGCAAGCACAACAACTGGTCGCTTGGCACCGAGTCCGAGAATCTGCTCGATCCGGGCGACACCCCGCTCGACAACCTGCAGTTCATCGTCTTCCTCACCGCGGTGATCGAGGCCGTCGATAACTATCAGGAGCTCCTGCGTGCCTCCGTTGCCTCGGCCGGCAACGACCATCGTCTGGGCGCCAACGAGGCTCCTCCGGCGATTATGTCCATCTTCCTGGGCGACCAGCTTACCGAGGTCGTCGAGAAGATCATCGATGGCAAGGCTTCCGTCCATGCCACGCGCGGCGTGCTCGACCTGGGCGCCGATACCCTGCCCAAGCTGATGCAGGACAACACCGACCGCAACCGCACCTCCCCGTTTGCCTTCACCGGCAACAAGTTCGAGTTCCGTGCCTGCGGCTCCGAACAGAACGTCTCCGACTCCAACCTGGTGCTCGATGCCGCCGTGGCCAAGTCGCTCAAGTCCTTCGCCGACGCGCTTGAGGGTACGCCCGAGGATGAGTTCCAGGATGCCGCGCTCGAGTACTGCAAGAAGGTGTTGACCGATCACCAGCGCATCCTGTTCTCCGGCGACGGTTACTCCGACGAGTGGCCCATTGAGGCCGAGAAGCGCGGCCTTGCCAACAACAAGACCACGGCCGATGCCCTGCCCGCCTTTGTTTCCGATAAGGCTATCGCGCTCTTCGAGGAGACGGGTGTCCTGACCAAGGCCGAGGCTCAGTGCCGCTACGACTGCAAGCTCGAGAAGTACAACAAGCTCATGAACATCGAGGCTACCACGATGGTTCGCGAGGCGCGTCGTACCTATCGCCCGGTCATTACCGCCTATGCCACCAAGGTCGCTAAGGGCCTTGAGACTATTCGCGCCGCCGGCGCCGAGGCCGCCATGCAGTGCGAGCAGAATACGCTCAACAAGCTCTGCAACGGTATCACTGCCATCAACGACTCCATTAAGGCGCTCGACGCCGTGCATCAGAAGGCCGAGGCCCTCGATGGCCAGGAGCAGGCCAATGTGTATGCACACGAGGTCGTTCCCGCTATGGATACGCTGCGCGCCGCCGTGGATGCCATGGAGGAGATCGTGGCCGCCGACTACTGGCCGGTTCCGACCTACGACGACATTCTGTTCTATGTGTAGAACGTAACTGACATATCGTCACGGTATTGAGCCGGGGTCCGCATCGCGCGGGCCCCGGTTTTTGTTTGCGAAGGACGCTTTGAAGCCCGTTTTGCCGCCGATGTGCCTAGGTATAAAGGGCTATGGGCAAAAAACGTCAAATATGAGTACTGTCACAAGTCCTGTAACATTATTTATTTGCAAAATATGTAGTGTTACGCAACATATGTCCAAGTACTTAGCCGATAAACGTCTGCAATTTTTCCGCCGTAGGACGCCCGACGGCTAAATCGCCTTCTGAAGGCATGAAATCGCTGTAACTAAAATGGTAACAGTACTCATATTTGCCATTTTTTGACCACAGGCCTTGCGATGATGCCGGGATTCGCACCCTGTCGGGTTCGAATCCCGGCATATCGGTAGCAAAAAGCCCGTCACCGCGGGGGTAACGGGCTTCTAGTTTCAAATGGTGCCCCCAGCGGGATGTCCGCGTGCGGCTGGCGCCGCCCGCTTCCGCTGCGTCGCTCCGCTCCTTGCGTGCTGCGCTGGAAAACGCTTGCGCGTTTCCTCAGCTCCGCACCCTGTCGGGTTCGAATCCCGGCATATCGGTAGCAAAAAGCCCGTCACCGCGGGGGTAACGGGCTTCTTAATTTAAATGGTGCACCGTTTGCGCATCTCCTCGAACCGAGGTGTGCGCAATCGGCACGATTATCTTCGTTAGGATACCACGAGCGGCCTAGGAAACAACCAGGCGCATGCCGGGATAGATCAGGTTCGGGTTTGAGCCTTGATTATCGACTTCATCCGAACACCTCCCACATTCATCCGTACATGTACGGATGAATGTGGGAACCCGATACCC
>UQIW01000013.1 GCA_900541235.1 uncultured Collinsella sp.
GGAGGGTGAGGGGGGTGAAGTCGTAACAAGGTAGCCGTACCGGAAGGTGCGGCTGGATCACCTCCTTTCTAGGGAGACACCCTAATCAATTCAGAAAGACCGAGTCCGGAGCATCGGAGTCCGACGGACGAGGCCCCGCCTGGACTACCGTTTCCGTCCCAGCATCCGGCTCCCGGGATTCCCGGGCACCTTGAGAGCCGCATAGCGATTCGAAGCGAAGATATCAACATATCTTATCTCCATGTCATGAAAGACATTAGCGCATAGCAATTTACGCTGCATTCCCAAAGGAATCAGCGGGGAACGCTTGCGCATCTTCATGGCGGATGAAAGCAATTTCCTTATTTTATTCCATTGATACAGATACCATGTACCATCATGCTCCAGGCCTTCCGCCCCGGGGGAATCCCCCGAGGGCGCAAGGTATCATGGGCGCACGGCGGATGCCTTGGCATCGGAAGTCGACGAAGGGCGCGGCAAGCCGCGATAGGCCCGGGGGAGGCGCAAACGGCCCTCGATCCCGGGATTCCCGAATGGGGGAACCCAGCCGCCGTCATGGGCGGCTACCCGATTGGAGACCATCCTTTCGGGGGACAACCGGGGGAACTGAAACATCTAAGTACCCCGAGGAGGAGAAATCAACCGAGATCGCGCGAGTAGCGGCGAGCGAAAGCGCGCGAGCCCAAACCTGCGACGGCGCCAAGGCTGGGGCCGTTGCCTCGCAGGTGTTGCGGGACGCAGAGCCCGGGGCCCCCAGGCCCCGGCCGCAGTTACAAAACCACGTTCGAGCGGAACGGCATGGGAAGGCCGGCCGCAGCGGGTGAGAGCCCCGTACGCGAAGGACGAGGACTGCGGTCTGCGATCCAGAGTAGGGCCGGGCACGTGAAACCCGGTCCGAAGCAGGGGGGACCACCCTCCAAGGCTGAACACTCTCCGATGACCGATAGCGAACCAGTACCGCGAGGGAAAGGTGAAAAGCACCCCGAGAGGGGAGTGAAACAGCGCCTGAAACCGTGCGCCCCCAAGCAGCGGGAGCCGTTCCGACGACGGTGACCGCGTGCCTTTTGTAGAATGAGCCTGCGAGTCGCGGCATGCGGCGAGGTTAAGGGACACCGAGCCGCAGCGAAAGCGAGCCTGAACAGGGCGATTTGAGTCGCATGCCGCGGACGCGAAGCCGGGTGAGCTATCCATGGGCAGGGTGAAGCGGGGGTAAGACCCCGTGGAGGCCCGAACCCACTTCGGTTGAAAACGGAGGGGATGACCCGTGGATAGGGGTGAAAGGCCTATCAAACCCGGAGATATCTCGTTCTCCCCGAAACAGCTTTAGGGCTGGCCCCGGGCATTGACCATCGGAGGTAGAGCACTGGACCGGCGAGGGGGCCTCACCGCCTACCGACCCAGACCAAACTCCGAATGCCGATGGTTTGGACCCCGGGAGTCAGAGCGCGTGGGCTAAGCTGCGCGCTCGAGAGGGAAACAGCCCAGACCGCCCGCCAAGGCCCCAAAGGCCGTGCTAAGTGGCAAAGGATGTGCGCCCGCCCAGACAACCAGGATGTTGGCTTAGAAGCAGCCATGCATTCAAAGAGTGCGTAACAGCTCACTGGTCGAGTGGGGGCGCGCCGACAATGCGCGGGGCTCAAGCACGGCGCCGAAGCGGCGGAATCGATCGATTCGATTGGTAGGGGAGCTTTCCATGCCGGGCGAAGCCGGAGGCGCGAGCCCCGGTGGACGGCATGGAAGTGAGGATGCAGGCATGAGTAGCGAGAGAGCGGCGAGAAACCGCTCCGCCGAAAACCCAAGGTTTCCTGGGCGAGGCTAATCCCCCCAGGGTCAGCCGGGAGCTAAGGCGAGGCCGCAAGGCGCAGCCGATGCACGACGGGCAGACATTCCCGTGCCGGCGCGGGCGCGCTACGACCGATGGGACGACGGGGAAGGATACGCGAGCGGGGTTCTGGACGTCCCCGTGAAAGCGCGTAGGGAGGGGCCCAGGGAAATCCGGTCCCCACATATCCCGAGACGCGAGACGAGCCCTGTGGCGAAGTCGCGGATTCCATGCCTCCTAGAAAAATCCCTAGGCAGCGCCCACGCCGCCCGTACCAAAACCGACACAGGTGGGTAGGAAGAGCATTCCGAGGCGATCGGGGCAACCATGGTCAAGGAACTCGGCATAATCGTCCCGTAACTTAGGGAGAAGGGACGCCCCCCAGCGTGTACCGGCTCGCCCGGGAAGCGCCGGGGGGCCGCAGCGAAAGGGCCCAAGCGACTGTTTACCAAAAACACAGGACTCTGCCAAGCCGCGAGGCGAAGTATAGGGTCTGACGCCTGCCCGGTGCCGGAAGGTCACGGGGATCCGTTAGCCTTTGGCGAAGCGGTGAACCCAAGCCCCGGTAAACGGCGGCCGTAACTATAACGGTCCTAAGGTAGCGAAATTCCTTGTCGGGTAAGTTCCGACCTGCACGAAAGGCGCAACGACTTGGGCGCTGTCTCGACCATGGACCCGGTGAAATTGCACTGGTCGTGAAGATGCGACTTACCCGCGGAAGGACGGAAAGACCCCGTGAACCTTCACTGCAGCTTGGCATTGGCCGCTGGTCCCGCGTGTAGAGGATAGGCAGGAGGCATCGATCCGGAGGCGCCAGCCCCCGGGGAGCCGCCCTTGGAATACTGCCCTCGCGCGACCGGCGTCCTAACCCGAGGCCGTCAACCGGCTCGGGGACCGTGCCAGGCGGGCAGTTTGACTGGGGCGGTCGCCTCCTAAAGGGTAACGGAGGCGCGCGAAGGTCCGCTCGGGACGGTCGGCAACCGTCCTTTTGAATGCAAGAGTACAAGCGGGCTTGACTGCGAGGCCCACAAGCCGAGCAGGTGCGAAAGCAGGCTCTAGTGATCCGGCGGCCCCGAGTGGGTGGGCCGTCGCTCAACGGATAAAAGGTACTCCGGGGATAACAGGCTGATCTTGCCCAAGAGTCCACATCGACGGCAAGGTTTGGCACCTCGATGTCGGCTCATCGCATCCTGGGGCTGGAGCAGGTCCCAAGGGTACGGCTGTTCGCCGTTTAAAGCGGTACGCGAGCTGGGTTCAGAACGTCGTGAGACAGTTCGGTCCCTATCCTCCGTGGGCGCAGGAGAATCGATGGAGGCTGCCCCCAGTACGAGAGGACCGGGGTGGACGCACCTCCGGTGAACCGGTTGTCGACCAACGGCACGGCCGGGTAGCCGCGTGCGGCGCGGATAACCGCTGAAGGCATCTAAGCGGGAAGCCGTTCCAGGGATTAGTTCTCCTTCCGGTAAGGGCCCAGGTAGACTACCTGGTCGATAGACGGCAGGTGCAAGGGCGGCGACGTCCTCAGCCGAGCCGCACTAATCGCCCGAGCTCTTCCGGAACCGCACCTCGCGGCCCGCGGGACATGCGCTCACGCGCGGTCCGGGCACGAGGATGCCCCCGAGTCATCTCCCCTATGCGCCATGCGGCCCCCAGGGCACGTGTAGAGTGAGACCCAGGACACCGTAACGGTGGGCGCCGCCCACCGGTCAGCGGCCAGAGCATGGGGGGCACGCCCGGTCCCGTTCCGAACCCGGAAGCTAAGCCCCATCGCGCCGAGAGTACTGCGGGGTCAGCCCGTGGGAGGCCAGGGCGCCGCTGACCGGTGGACGGCACCGAGCCGTACGCTTGAACTGAGAAGGGGGAGGCCTCGCGGCCTCCCCCTTTTTTGCGTTTACCGGGCATAAATGACTCATTTACGCCAGACGATTTAATTCTTTTTGGTATTGAGCTTTTATTTAAAGAAAATAAAACGAATAACAAGGGCAACTGCTATGGCTGCAATGATCAAAAGCAGGATTGTCAGTCGATGCTGCTTGCGTCGTTTACTTGATGAAACGAAGATTGATTTTCCCTGTTTTGGCGTTTCGAGATAGCGAGCCGAATGCGTCAAGGTTTGCTTTGGTCGAGGACCTCTTTGTTGATGAGCGGCGGATGCTTTCATCGGCTCATCACTAGCTGCGCTGTTTTTAGATAATGGTGCGTCTTTCAGATATACAGGGTCTCCCGAGGCGACGCCCATATGTTTGCGTCCCGTTTGGGCATCCTCGAGCGTTTGATATCGATTTCTCGTCACATACTCGGGCTCCGGATCATTAATGGGCTCTTGCGAGATGTGGGGGCGATGGAACCGTGGCGGCTGCGTGGAAGTATCTTCCCCCTGCGTCGGCATAAACATATTGTTCTGGTTTTGGTCGTCCATGATGCCCTTTAGCTCGTTACCAACAACGTGTACGCGCTCATTGTAAGCCCCTTGTTATTTGTAGCTGGGGACATACTCGGTATTTAAGCTCTGGTTCAAAGAACCTTAACCTTCCTAAAACCTGAGTCATACGCACTTAGATATGCTTATAGTACTGGACTCAAAAAACTTTATAGTCGATGTATATATGAGCACTGGGTGGGCATATATAAGAGCGTCAAAAGAAGTCCCAGTCACCTGGAAGATGACTCGGCAGTCCTATAAAGGAGTGGTAAACATGGCAAGCATGGTTCCTTATCGTTCGGTTTTTGGCGTTCGTCCCTCTGCAAGCTCGCTGTTCGATCTGTTTGATGATATGAGCGACCTAGCGAACAGCTCGATTGCCTCTAAGGCGTTCCCCGTTGACGTTGAGGATAAGGGCGATGGCTATGAGGTCAAGGCTTATCTGACCGGCGTCGCCAAGGACGATATCGATGTCGAGCTTAACGAGGGTCGTCTGTCCATTAGCGTGAATGTCGAGGAAGACGAGGAGAACGAGGGCAAGAACTTCCTGCAGAAGGAGTTCAGCTCGTACAGCGCGACGCGTGGCGTGTATCTTAAGGACGCTTCGAGCGAGGGCCTCTCGGCTAAGTACGCTGACGGCATCCTGACCGTTACGGTTCCCAAGATCGTCGAGAAGAAGAACGTTACGAAGATCTCCATCGAATAACTTCGTTGGTGTTCTTCGCTATTAAAAGACAACAAAAGGGGCTGGGAAGCGATTCCCGGCCCCTTTTGCTGTTTAGGACAGTCTATTGAATGGTTGCTGGCCGATACTGGCTTGCGGGGCGTATCGAGAGTTTTCGCGATCCTTGGAGAAGGGTGGCGGAGCTGTCGAGCTCGTCATCCAGGGTTGCGGCTAGAGCTTTGGCATAGCTTTTGACGGTAAGGCTCGGACGATTGTTGTCTTGGCTGATATGCATGGCAATGAGCTGTTCGGTGCGATCGGTAACAAGTGCGCGCGCGGCTTCGGCGGCTTGGCCATTGGAGAGGTGTCCCTTTGCAGACAGGATGCGCTTCTGAAGAAAGCGGGGATATTCTCCCTCGCGTAGCATGGTCACATCATGGTTGCTTTCGAGCGCAAGGACTCGACAATCTTTGAGGGTGTTCATGGCTTGGCTCGATAGCTCTCCGGTGTCGGTGGCAAAGCCGATGGAATCATCGAGGGCGTCGAATCGATAACCGACTGGATTGATGACATCGTGTGATGTTGAGTAGGTTTGCACGTGGATGCCGGCAATGGACAGGGTGTCGCCGGGATCGAATTCCTCGACAGGCAGATGCGAAAGATTATCTTTGTTCGAAAGCGTGCCCCTGCTGGCAAAGAGGGGGCCGTGCCAGTGCTTGCACCAGACATCGAGGCCCTTGATGTGATCGCTGTGCTCATGAGTAATGAGAAGAGCCGAGACGTTGTCTGTCGAGAGCCCCAGTTCTGCCATGCGCTTTAATGTCTCGCGGCGAGACAGTCCGTCATCGACCATAATGAGCCCCTGCGGGCCCTCGATGAGTGCGCAGTTGCCTTTAGAGCCACTGCCGAGGATATGAAGGTGCAGACGAGACATAAGATTCCAAAGGATACAATGGGTGCGGACGAATAGAGGAGGAAGCAAATGCCTACGGTATCTCAGCATTATGGACACCATGCCGTGCCTGGGGTAGTCGATGAGACCCGGACGAGGCAGCAGGCTGCTCCTGTCGTGCTCATGGTATCAGGCGGCGCGGACTCGACGGCACTGCTTCTTATGGCGTGCACATCAAAGCTGGATATCCAAGACGGACGCGGTGCTGCCCCCATTGCTCGCGAGCGCCTGCATGTGCTGCATGTAAACCATCATCTGCGCGGCAAGGCGTCCGATGGCGACGAGGCCTTTGTGCGTGAGCTTTGCGCGAAATATGGTTTACCGCTGTGCGTGGAGCACGCTTATTTTGATGGGGAGTCGGGCAATATTGAGGCCGCGGCCCGCGAGGTGCGCTATGCCGCGGCGCGGAGGTATGTTCGCGAGCTCTGCGCCCAGACGGGGGCACCGCGAACGGCGGCTCGTATCTGCACCGCGCACACGTCTTCGGATCGCGCGGAAACGTTTTTGATGAACGCGATTAAGGGTTCGGGGCCCGCTGGCCTATCGAGCATTCCTCGCCGGAGGAATATCGTGGTGCGTCCCTTGCTCGACCTAACTCATGGCGAGCTCGTGGGCTATCTACAGGTACATGGTCAGCCGTGGCGTGAAGACGAGAGCAATGAGGATATCTCGTATCTGCGAAACTACGTGCGCCATCGAGTGATGCCGGTGGTGGCGCAGCGCAACGCGAGCGTCTGCAAGACGATTGGCGCCGCCTGCGAGATCTTAGGCGATGAGGACGCGTTTTTGTCTCAGCTTTCGGCACAGGCGTTTCGAAGCTGCCTGCGTAAGGAGGCGGCGGGCGCGCTGGTGCTCGATGCCAGGCGCCTTGCTGCGGCCGAGGTGGTAATCGCGCGGCGCATCGTGCGACTGGCGATCAAACGCATCGATCCGGGCGCTCGTCCAGAGATGCGACATGTGGAGCGAGTCCTTTCCTGCGTTGCCGAAGGCACAGGCTCGGTCACGCTTCCGGCGGGAATTGACGCGCGCGTCGAGTTTGGCATGCTAGCGTTTAAGGCGCCGGCGGCTCGTGAGGGGCTGGTTGCGGACTGGATTACCATACCCGGTCGTTTGCCGTTGGGCGGGGGGCGCATGCTGGTCGCAGAGCCGATGGCCGTTGAGCCGGGATGCGATATCGTGCGCCGCGCCCGTGAGCTTGCGGCTGCCGGGGAAGTGACAGCTTTGGTAGACGCGGCTGCCCTGGGTTTTGCCGACAGCGATAGTGAGCGGATCCTGGCGGGCTCACGTGGCGAGATCCCTGCAGAGGCGCGATTGGCGCGCCTGTGGGTGGACGGTCCCGCACCGGGAGACGTGATGTGCCCGTTAGGAATGAGTGGCCGAAGCAAGAAGGTATCCGACTTGCTAGGCGAGGCTCGCATTCCCGTTTCCGAGCGCGCCGGCGTGCCCGTGGTGAGGACGGCGCCGGGAGGTGCCGTGGTGTGGGTCGCCGGAGTTCGCGCGGACGAACGTTTTAAATGCACGGCGGCGACGCGTGTGGCTTATCTGCTTCGCGTGGTTGACGCGGATTAGCCCCTCGCACCAGCTGTTCTGTGCGGCGTTGACGGTATTCCCGCGCTGATGGTGCGCGGGCTGGAAAATATACCCCGTGCGCTGCTAGAATGTGTAGTTCGCGTCCATACGGCAGTGTGTGGGCGATTAAGCACAAGAAAGGGTTGTCATGGCTTCTCAACATCCGGATATCGAGAAGGTTCTGTTTACGCAGGAGGATATCGACGGCATCGTTTCTCGCCTGGGCGAGGAGATCACTCGCGACTACGCGGGTAAGGATCTGGTGCTGATCGCGGTTCTGCGCGGTGCCGTTGTCTTTATGGGCGACCTGATGCGCAAGATTGAGCTACCGACCAACATCGATTTCATGGCTGTTTCGAGCTATGGCGACGGTGTGAAGTCTTCGGGCATCGTGCGTATCATTAAGGATCTGGATATCGACATCCGTGGTCGCGACGTGCTGATCGTCGAGGACATTCTGGACTCGGGCCTGACCCTCAAGTACCTGATGAAGAACCTCGAGAGCCGCAAGCCCGCTTCGCTGGAGGTCGCTGCCTTCCTGTGGAAGGACGTTGAGGACCGCACCTCGGCCATCACGCCCAAGTATGTTGGAACCCATTGCCCCGATGCCTTTGTGGTGGGCTACGGCCTCGACTATGCCGAGCGCTATCGTAACCTTCCGTATCTGGGCATTTTGAAACCGGAGGTTTATTCGTAAGATGCCCGACGACCATAACGATAACAATTCCCAGACTCCCCGGGAGCCTAAGATCCCGGGGATGCCCGGAGGCAAGAAGCCCACGCGTACGGGCTGGCTGTATTTTATTTTGGCTTGCGCGCTTCTGGGCTACGCCTTCTTTAACATGGGCTCCGGCTTTGCCAATTCCAGCAATACCGTTAAGCTCGCGACGAGCGAGATGGTGAGCGCCATCAAGCAGGATCGCGTCGAAGATCTGACCTATACGGTTCAAGACGGAAGCGTGACGGGTCATTACTGGAAGACGAAGAAGGACAAGGGCGATACGAGCGAGCTCAAGAGCTTCTCCTCGACCTATGTCGGCTCCGATTCGCTTGCCGAGCTCATGGCGGAGCACCCCGATACCAAGTACATCGTCAACACCAACGATCCCGATTTTTGGGGCGACTTGGCGATGAGTGTGCTTCCGACGATCGCCCTTATCGCCATCATGTTCTACTTTATGCGCCAGATGATGGGCGCCAACAACAGGAACATGCAGTTTGGCAAGACCAACGCCAAGACCAACGAGGCCACACGCCCCAAGGTCAAGTTTGAAGACGTTGCCGGCGTGGACGAGGCAGTCGAGGAACTCGAGGAGATCCGTGACTTTTTGAGCGATCCGGACCGCTATCGCAAGCTGGGCGCCAAGATTCCGCGCGGCGTGTTGCTGGTGGGCCCTCCGGGCACCGGTAAAACGCTGCTGGCCAAGGCTGTAGCCGGCGAGGCGGGCGTGCCGTTCTTTAGCATCTCGGGTTCCGACTTTGTCGAGATGTTCGTGGGTGTCGGCGCCAGCCGCGTGCGTGACCTCTTTAAGGAGGCCAAGTCCCAGGCTCCGTCGATCATCTTCATCGATGAGATCGATGCTGTGGGACGTCAGCGCGGAGCTGGCTTGGGCGGCGGTCACGACGAGCGCGAGCAGACGCTCAACCAGCTGCTGGTCGAGATGGACGGTTTTGAGGAGAGCGAGTCGGTCATCCTGATCGCTGCAACCAACCGTTCTGACATCCTGGATCCGGCGTTGCTGCGCCCCGGTCGTTTTGACCGTCAGGTTACGGTTGACCGTCCGGATGTGAAGGGCCGCGAGCAGATCTTGCGCGTGCATGCCGAGAACAAGCCGATGGACGAGGACGTGAAGTTTGAGAAGCTCGCCCAGATGACCGTTGGCTTCACCGGCGCCGATCTGGCAAATCTGCTCAACGAGTCTGCGCTGCTGGCTGCCCGCCGCCATCGTTCCGTGATCTCGATGGACGAGGTCGAGGAATCGATGGAGCGCGTGATTGCCGGTCCGCAGCGCAAGGGTCGCGTGATGACCGAGGCCGAGCGCACCACGATCGCCTACCACGAGAGCGGCCATGCCCTGGTGGGTCACATCCTGGAGCACTCCGATCCGGTTCACAAGATCTCGATCGTCAGCCGCGGCCAGGCGCTGGGCTACACGCTGCAGCTTCCGCAGGAGGACCACTTCCTCAAGACCAAGAACGAGATGCTCGACGAGCTTGCCGTGTTTTTGGGCGGTCGCGTTGCCGAGGAGCTCATGTGTGACGACATCACGTCGGGCGCGAGCAACGACCTGGAGCGCGCGACCAAGATGGCGCGCGAGATGGTCACGCGCCTGGGCATGAGCGAGGAGCTTGGAACGCAGGTGTTTGGTGAGGCGCAGCATCAGGTATTCCTGGGCCGCGACTATGCCGATCATCAGGATTACTCCGAGGAGACGGCGCGCCGCATCGATATTGAGGTTCAGCGCATTATGCGTGAGGCCCATCGTCGTGCGGCCGAGATTTTGGATGCCCGTCGCGATCAGCTTGACCTGATGGCGAAGGTGCTGCTTGAGCGTGAGACCGTCGAGGGTGACGCCGTAAACGCCCTGTTCGACAACAAGTGGGACGCCTACCTTGAGCGTGAGGGCGATATCCTGGCGGCCAAGGAGGAGCGCAATGCCAAGGCGGCCGGCATGCCGGCCAAGAAGCGTGCGCCTCGCATGAGCGAGGAGGAACTGGCGGCTGATGCTGCGGCATTTGCGCAGGCGGCCATGCAGGAGGATGCCGAAGCCGCATCCGATGATGCCGGCGATGACTGTGCCGTCAATGCCGGTGCCGACACCGACGCCGACAAATAGCCTTTGTGGCGAAAGCCTCTGCGGGGAAACCTGCGGAGGCTTTTTCTTTTTGTTGATTGGGGACAGACTTAAATGAGCGTTTTCACGCATTTAAGTCTGTCCCCAATCAACATTGCTGCGGCGCTTTGCTCGGCTAAAGCGTACAATAGCGCCTATGTGAAAGGGGAACAGATGATCAACGAAACTATGTATGCTCGCGGTGCGGAAAGCTCCATCATCCGCGAGATTTTTAGCTATGGCCTTGAGCGCAAGGCGCAGATTGGTGCGGAAAATGTATTCGATTTTTCGCTGGGTAACCCGAGCGTTCCGGCGCCCGCTGCCGTGGCGGAGTCCATTAAGAAGGCCTTGGAGCTGCCGAGTGACCAGCTGCACGGATACACGCCCGCACCGGGCCTGCCGCAGTGCCGTACCGCCGTGGCTGAGTCGCTCAACCGCCGCTTTGGTACGAGTTATGAGGGCAAGGATGTCTTTATGACCGTGGGCGCCGCGGCTTCGCTCACCTGCACGCTCAACGCCGTTACGAACCCGGGCGATGAGGTTATCGTCATTGCACCATACTTCCCGGAGTATCGCGTGTGGATTGAGAAAGCCGGCTGTACGTGTGTCGAGGCGCTCGCCAATGAAGATACGTTCCAGCTGAGTGTGGACAACGTGCTCAAGGCGATTACCGATAAGACGACTGCCGTCATCATCGACTCGCCGAATAACCCGACCGGCGCCGTGTATACGCGCGACACGCTGACGCGACTGGCCAGTGTTTTACGCGAGGTCAACGCCAAGCGCGATTCCGAGAACCCGATTATGCTCATCTCGGATGAGCCGTATCGCGAGATTGTCTATGGCGCCGAGGTGCCTTGGGTGCCTTCGATCTACGAGCACACCATCGTGTGCTACTCGTATTCCAAGTCGCTGTCGCTACCGGGCGAGCGCGTGGGTTGGATTTTGGTTCCCAACACCAATCCGCAGGCTGCGCGTCTGATGCCGGCTGTTGCGGGTGCCGCCCGTACGCTGGGCTTCGTGTGCGCGCCGGCGCTCTTCCAGCGCGTAATTATCGACTGCATCGATGAGCCGAGTGACGTTGAGGCCTATGCGCGCAACCGCACCGCGCTTACCGATGCACTAGCGGAGTACGGCTACACGTATGTTGAGCCGGATGGTGCATTCTACCTGTGGGTGAAGGCGCTGGAGCCCGATGCGAACGCTTTCTGCGAGCGCGCGAAGAAGTATGAGCTGCTCGCGGTGCCCTCGGACAGTTTTGGCATGCCGGGCTGGTTCCGCTTGGGCTACTGTGTGAGCTACGAGACTATCGTCAACTCACTGCCCGCCTGGAAGCAGCTGGCCGACGAGTATCGTCAAAAGTAAAGCGCTCTGCTTACAATGTTTTACGTGAAACGGGGTTTGGTTTTAAGCCAGACCCCGTTGTCTATGCCGTTGTGTGATTGGGATGAAGCAGTTTTACGACTGCCGAAAGCTATGCGTACAATGAATATACGCGACGGCCATACCGGATAAGGAGACCCGATGCCCTACCTTCTTTCTTGTGATATTCATACTCATACGCTGTTCTCCGCGCATGCGTACTCAACCATTGAGGAGAATGTGTACTGGGCGGCGGAACGTGGCCTGCAGGTGCTCGGATCCGCCGACCATCTGAGCTCTATGGTTACGGCTTGCCCCAACGACCTGCGCAGTTTCCAGTTCTTTATTAACCAGGATATCTGGCCGCGCATTTGGAGCGGCGTGCTGGTGCTTCGCGGCGCCGAGGTCGATATCGTTTCGCTGGACGGAAGCTTGTTTGGCGAGGACATTCCCGTGTCGCTCGATATTGCCGGCGATTCGTACAGTCACCAGCATTCGCTGTTCGATTTGGTGACGCGTAATTTGGATTATTTGGTGGCAAGCGTGCATAATCCGCAGTTTGCCGAGGGCGCGACGCTGGCTCAAACGACTCAGATGTACATCAATGCCCTGGAGCACCCCAAGGTGTTCATGCTTGGGCATACGGGTCGTTCGGGCGTGCCGTTCGATATCGATGAGGTGCTGCTGGCGGCCAAAGCCAAGCACAAGATCATTGAGATCAACAACCATAGTCTTGAGCACGGTGCCGACACTGAGCATTGGGTCGTATGCCGCAAGATTGCCGAGCGCTGCGCCGAGCTGGGCGTGGGTATTGGTGTGTCGACCGATGCCCACATTGGTATGGCCATTGGCAAGCTCGAGCACGCCCGCAAGTTGCTCGACGAGATTCACTTCCCGCTGGACCTGATCGTGACGCGCGACCGCGAGACGCTGCTGCGCGAGATGGCGGCAGCCGGCGTATGCGACCTGCGCAAGGGGATGTAACGAGACTCATATGTCCAACGAAAGGGGGCGGTCCAGACGGGCCGCCCCCTTTCCTGTCCCAAAAATCTACCGGGGTGGATTAGCGGCGCTCGAGGACCGCGACGGTCTCGGTGTGGTCGGTATGAGGGAACATGTCGACCGGCGTGATCTTGAGCAGGCGATAGCCACCGTCGAGGAGCTGGTGCAGGTCGCGCTCTTGGGTCACGGGGTTGCAGCTGATATAGGTGATGCGGCGCGGCTTAAGTGCGCAGGCGGCCTCGAGGAACTCGGGGGTAGAGCCGGCGCGCGGCGGGTCGATGGAAAGGACGTCGACGCGCTCGTTGTTATCTGCGGCATCTAGGATGTAGTCGGTGGCATCGTCGGCCATAAACCAAGCGCTGCGGGTGAGGCCGTTGAGCTCGGCATTGCGACGTGCGTCGGCAATGCCCGCCGGGTTGCGCTCCACGCCGAGCAGCATAATACCGACACCTCTGTCCTGGGCATCCTTCGCGGCGCACAGACCGATGGTGCCGCTGCCGCAGTACGCGTCCATAAGAATGTCACCCTGCTGCAGGTCCATGCCGTCAATCGCGAGCTGATAGAGCAGCTCGGTCTGCTGCGGATTGGTCTGATAGAACGCGGTAGGGGAGATATCGAATTCGCAACCGAGCAGCTGGTCGCGCATGCACTCGGCGCCATAAACGATACGAGTCTCCTCACCCAAGATGGCGTTACCGGGACGGCCATTGATATTTTGGGCAACGGTGACGATATGCGGATCGAGCGCCGCGACGGCCTCAAAGAACTCCTGCGCATGCGGTAAGTCACGCTGGGCGGTCACGAGCGTAACCATGACCTGGTCTGTACGCCAACCGCAGCGGACGACGGCATAGCGAAGCAAACCAAGATGCTTGTCCTCATTAAAGGCGGGAATATGCAGCCGCTCAGCTTCGCGTGCGATGCCGTTGAGAATCTGACGGGCACCCGGCGCCTCGACAGGACATTCGGGCACGGCAACGATCTTGTGCGTGCCGCGCTCAAAGAAACCGCAGCGGACAGCGCCCTCCTTGCCGGGAGCAAAGGGAGTGGCAGCCTTATGACGAAAGCCACGCGGCGCAGGATATTTGCCCGGGTCGCCCAGGGTGACTCCCATACCGCGAATAGGATCTACAGCAATGCCTTCACGCTCACAAAGCGAAGCAAAAAGCTCCTCCATAGCAGCCTGCTTAGCTGCCAACTGCTTTTTATAAGGACGATTGAGCGCCGTGCACCCACCGCAAGATTTCATGATCGAACAGGGAGACTTGGGGTCCACGGCCTTACGCGCAGACGAAACCCGATCTTTATGCGAGCGCTTGGAACGAGTCTGAGGCGCTTTATCCCCGCCTCGACGAGAGTCAGAACGCTTGGCCTTAGCCTTGCCCTTGGCCGACTTACCCTTCGCGTCCTGAGACGACTTGGATTTCTTAGAAGATTTTTTCTCCTCTGACCCCTCAGCCGCCTCGATCAAAGCACGACGAGCCTTACGCTCCGCACGAGATTCTGCCATGAATTAACCCCACTATTAAATAAAAGAAAAGTCCGAAGCAATTGTACCGTGCATTCAACGTGCCCGTTTGGAGAGGAGGCTATTTAAGGTTTCGAGCACGTTGTCTCCCGGCTGAGTGGCGCCCGGCGCGGAGTTTAATTTGTCGCGAGTTCCGCACGAACAGGAGGCCACTTAATGTGGCCTCCGTCGTGAGCAGGACTGTAGAGCAGCAAATTAAACTCCGCGCCGGGCGCCACTCAGCCGGGTGCTCCAACCTAGTGCTCCATGCGTGCTTTTCGTCTTGCGCAGGACTGTAGAGCAGGAAACTTAATTACGCGCCGCTCCCCGCCCACGCCGGGCAACCTCTCCCTTGTACTTTATCAAGGTAGAGTGTATGATTCTGGACGTTACACGACTCACTTTACTTAACTAAAGTGCCATCAAGGGGGAATACCATGAACACCGATATGTCTCGTCGTCAGTTTGTTGGTCTAGCCGGCTCGCTCGCCACGGTGCTGGGCCTTGGTCTTGTCGGTTGCGGCGGTGGTGCCGGCAAGGGCTCTGCTGCCGGTTCTGCCGCAGCCAAGGATGTGAAGGGTGCTGCGGAGTCCAAGAAGCTCGTGGTGGGCTTTGATAAGTCCTATCCTCCGTACGGCTTTGTGGGCGACGATGGCGAGTACACCGGCTTTGATCTCGATCTGGCCAAGGCTGTTGCCGATAAGCAGGGCTGGGAGGTCAAATACGAGGCCATCGACTGGGACGCCAAGGATACGCTGCTTAACTCGGGCGCCATCAACTGCATCTGGAACGGCTTTACCATGGAGGGCCGTGAGGACGACTACACGTTCTCCGAGCCGTACATGCTCAACGAGCAGGTGCTGGTGGTCAAGAAGGATGCGGGCATCAAGGGCTGGGACGATCTTGCCGGCAAGACCGTGATTACCCAGACCGATTCCGCTGCGCAGGATGTACTCGAGGGTGACCAGAAGGATTTGGCGGCGCCGTTTGCCACGCTCGACACGATCGGCGAGTACAACACGGCCTTTATGCAGCTCGAGAGCGGCGCGGTCGATGCCGTGGCGTGCGATCTTTCGATTGCCCAGTATCAGCTTGCCGCCAAGCCCGATGCCTATACGCAGCTTGATGAGCCGCTGTCCAGCGAGCACTACGCCGTTGGCTTTAAGAAGGGCGACACCAAGTCGGCCGATGCTGTAGCCGAGTCGCTCAAGGCACTCTACGATGACGGTACGGTTAAGGATCTCTGCGACAAGTATTCAAGCTATGGTCTATCTTTCGATAATTGGGTGCTCAAGTAATGTCTATTCAGGTCATGATGCAGATGCTCGGCCAGGGTTTCTTGGTCAGTTTGCAGTTGTTTGTGCTGACGCTGTTGGGGTCGATTCCGCTGGGAATCCCCGTGGCGTTCATGCGCATGAGCAAAATTGCGCCGCTTCGCTGGATCGCGCGTATCTATATTTCGGTGATGCGTGGCACGCCGCTCATGCTACAGATGTTCGCCATCTACTTTGCTCCGTACTACGTGTTCGGCATCTCGCTCACGCCCGATTCCAAATGGACGGCATGCGTCGTGGCGTTCATCATCAACTACGCCGGCTACTTTGCCGAGATCTATCGCTCGGGTTTGCAGTCCATTCCGCGTGGTCAATACGAGGCAGCCGAGGTGCTGGGCTATTCGCGCATGCAGACGTTTCTGTATATCGTGATGCCGCAGGTCGCCAAGCGTATTCTGCCGGCGATGGGCAACGAGATCATCACGCTGGTCAAGGACACGTCGCTGGCGTTTGCCATTGGCGTGGGCGAGATGTTCTCGACCGCCAAGGCCCTGGTTGCCTCGCAGGTGAGCATGGTACCGTTTGCGATTGCGGCGCTGATCTACTGGGTTTTCAACTTTGTGGTCGAGATGCTGCTGGGCGCTGCCGAGAAAAAATTGGATTACTACCATGATTAATTCGGTAATGAATATAACGAGCGCGCGCAAGGCGTTTGGCGGCAATGAGGTGCTCAAGGATATTTCACTCGAGGTCAAGTGCGGCGAGGTCGTGGCGATTATCGGACCTTCAGGCGGCGGTAAGTCCACGCTGCTGCGCTGCGCCACGCTGCTCGAGACGCTCGACGGCGGCTCACTTTCGTTTGGCGACCTTGCGGTTGCGACGGATGCGGGATCGGGTGCGATATATGCGAAGGGAGATGTTCCCAAGCAAGCGCGTTCGCGTTTTGGTCTGGTGTTCCAGAACTATAATCTGTTCCCGCATTATACCGTGATGAAAAACATCACCGATGCGCCGATTCGCGTGCTTAAGCGTCCGCGCGAGCAGGCGGAAGCCCGCGCTCACGAGCTGATTGCGCAAATGGGGCTGACGGGCAACGAGAACAAGGTTCCGTGTGAGCTTTCGGGCGGTCAGCAGCAGCGCGTGAGTATTGCCCGCGCCCTGGCGCTCGACCCGGAAATCTTGTTCTTTGACGAGCCGACTTCGGCGCTCGATCCCGAGCTGACGGCCGAGGTGCTGCGTGTCATTAAAGACCTTGCTGCGCAGAATATGACGATGGTGATTGTGACGCACGCGATGCAGTTTGCCCGCGACGTTGCCGACCGCGTGGTCTTTATGGACGGCGGTCGTATTGTCGAGGAGGGGCCTGCCGAGCAGGTTATCGACCATCCGCGCGAGCAGCGTACCCGTGAGTTCTTGAGCCGTATCGAGGGATAGGCTCAGCTATTTATTCAACTGTTTATTGAGGCGAAACCGCCGCAGGTCTTATGATCTGCGGCGGTTTTTGCATCCGCGGGGTTCAATAATCGCCTCGCAAGCTCGCATCCTCCTCTCGCCGCCTGTATTCATACGTGCGCCGAAAGGTGTGCATGGACAGGCGACTGCAAGGGTAGGGTGGTGGCATAGGACATTTGGAGGGTGAGTCGGCTCGGCTGCCGACCATGCTGCTCCCGGGACGGCATCGACCGCGAACTCTCCCCGTTGGCGTCGCGCATCGCGCGCGACCCTGCAAGGAGGTCATCATGGGTGCTCCCAAGACCGGCAACGTAAGGAACGTGGTGCTCGTAGGCCAAGGCGGGGTGGGCAAGACTTCACTTGCCGAGGCCATGCTCCACCTTTCTGGTAAGACCGCTCGCCTGGGCGGCCACGACGGCACCAAGCCCACGCTCGACTATGACCCCGAAGAGGTCAAGCGCTCATTCTCCATCTCGACGACCATCGCACCGATCGACTGGAAGGGCGCCCGCATCAACGTGCTCGATGCCCCGTGCTATCCCGATTTTATCGGCGATGCCTTTGCCGCGATGAGCGTCTGCGAGACGGCGCTGTTTGTGGTCGACGCCGAGGCCGGCCCGCAGCCGACGACGGTTAAGCTTTGGTACGCCGCCGAGGACCTGCGCCTAGCGCGCGCGGTGTTCGTAAACCGCCTGTCGCGCCCCGAGGCCAGCTTTGCGACCACGATGGACCTGCTGCAGGAGCGCTTTGGTACACGCTTGGGCGCCGTGACCCTCCCCTGGGGCGAGGGCGAGGACTTTAACGGCATCATCGACCTGGTGCGTATGAAGGCGCGTCACTGCAACGGCACCGAGGCCGTTGAGTCGGAGATCCCCGAGGAGTATCGTGCCCAGGCCGAGGAAGCCCATGACCATCTGTGCGAGCTGGTGGCCGAGGCTGACGATGAGCTGATGATGAAGTACCTGGAAGGCGAGGAGACGCTGACGCAGGAGGAGCTCGAAGGCCTGCTGTCGAAAGCGATCGCCGAGCGCATCTTTGTGCCGGTCTTTGCGGGCGATTGCATTAAGGAGCAGGGCGTCAACTCGCTGATGGACGACATTGCCACGTACTTCCCGGCGCCGACTGACTACGGCGAGATGCCGCTCATCGACGGCGACTCGCTCAAGATCTCGAGTGACGATGACCGTCCGGTGGCATTTGTGTTTAAGACGCTGGCCGACCCACAGCAGGGCCGCATCAGCTTTATCAAGGTACTGACGGGTACGCTTGAGCCGGGCCTTGAGCTGATCAATGCCCGCACGCGCAAGAGCGACCGTCTGGCTCACCTGTATGTGATGTGCGGCCGCGACATGACCGAGGTCGGCCACGCCTATGCCGGCGACATCATCGTGGCGCCCAAGCTGGCGGCCGAGACGGGCGATACGCTCTCGATTACCGGCAAGGTCGAGGCGGCGGCGTTTAAGTTCCCCAACTCGCAGTACCGCATCGCCATTGAGGCCGAGAATCGTGGCGACGAGGAGAAGCTCTACACGTTTATCGAGAAGGCCTGCAAGGCCGATCCGACCATGAGCATCGACCGCGACGAGGAGACCGGGCAGACCATCATCTCGGCGGTGGGCGAGGCGCAGGTTTCGGTGCTGCTCAACCGTTTGGAGGATCGCACCAAGGTCGTGGCCAAGAGCGTGCCGATCCGTATTCCGTATCGTGAGACCATTCGCCGCACGGCAAGTGCCCAGGGCCGCCACAAGAAGCAGACAGGCGGTGCCGGTCAGTATGGCGACTGCTGGCTGCGCGTTGAGCCGCTCATTGGGCCCGACGGCACGAGCGACGGCTATGAGTTTGTGGACGAGGTCGTGGGCGGCCGCATTCCGCGCTCGCTGATCCCCGCCGTGGACAAGGGCGTCCAGGAGACCATGAAGGACGGCATCATTGCCGGCTACCCGCTTACGGGCATTCGCGTGGCTGTGTACGACGGTTCGTATCACAGCGTCGACTCCAACGAGATGGCGTTCCGCGCGGCGGCTCGCATCGGCCTGCGCAAGGCATGCGCCGACGCCGACCCGGTGGTGCTGGAGCCCATCGAGGAAATCACGGTGACTATCCCCGAGAGCTACGCCGGCGCCGTGATGGGCGACATCTCGGCCTCGCGCGGTCGCGTGACGGGTATGGAGACCGATGAGCGCGGCGATACCGTGGTCATTGCCCAGGCGCCGTTGGCCGAGCTGACGGATTATTCGACGCGTCTGCGCTCTATCACGCGCGGCACGGGCGACTTTACCATGAAGCCCGCCGGCTATGAGCAGGTGCCTTATGACGTTCAGGCCAAGCTGGTCGAGCGCTATGAGGAGGGCCGTGCCAAGTAACGTGTGGTTTTGCCTGCAATGTAGGTGCTGACGAAAAGGCCGTCCTGGGTAACCGGGGCGGCCTTATTTGATCCCCTGGGGACGGAGGAAAACGGATCATGTTTTTGGGTTACGGGCGGCGCGGTCGGCACTAGTCTCCGGATGCCTGGTTGCGGCCGGTGGCGTAATCGATCTGCACGTGCGGCTGCAGGTTGTAGCAGTACACGTGGAAGCACAGGGTCTTGCCGTGGTCCTCGATCGATTGTGCTTCCAGACGTACGCCACGACAGACGAGTTCCTCTTCGTTGTACATGGGCGTGACGCGGTAGAGCACATGGTTACCCGTATCGCGAATATAGTTGAGAATCTGCTCTTCAAACGGTAGCATGCCCGTCTCGTTGAGATAGCGCGTGCCGGTGAGGAGATTTTTGCGGTTGGCGTTTTCGCCGCAGAGCGACCAGGCGATGAGGTGGCAGCGGTTGTAGAGGCTCTGGCCTGGAATAAAGTCGTAGCGCTGCTGATGCCAACCGGCAGGGTGGATGCGCGAGATATCGCCGCGCTTGCCCTGGCCGAGCGATTCGGGGCCAACGCAGGCGAGTGCCTTGCGGGTGCGGCCCAGGCTATCGAGCTTGGAGAATTTCTTAAAGCAGCCCTCTTCGGTGGCGCGATCGTATTCATCGAGCGTGAACGACGGCATGCCCAACGGGTGCGTGCTGTCGGCGCGAAGGGCAACGTAGGGGTTGCCGGCGTAGTCGGGAATGCTGCTGAGATAAACACCGCGGGCGCGGTTGAGGTCAGGGTTTTCGACTTCGTTGATGGGGGTGGCGGCGCTTTCCGCGGAGGCAGCGTCACCGGCGTCGGTTGCGACGGATTCAGAGCCATCGCCAGAGTCTTGGCTATTTTGAGAGTCCGGGGAGCTCGCTGTTCCCGATTCGAGCCGGGCGACCAAGTCCGCCTCGTCGTCGGTGCGGCTGGGACTCTCGTTTTGCTTCTCGGCCAGAGCTGCCGCCTGCTCATCGCTTTGCGGCGACAACAACTTGGGCGCTCCGTCGAGCGACCCTGTGAACAGCGCAAACCCCAGCACCATGGCAGTGCCGATGGAAAGTGCTTGCTTGTAGGCGGACTTGCGCGACATTGAGGCTCCTGGATGGACGGTTGGGAATCTACCAGTCTAGCAGGAGCCGGCAAGGGCCGTTCTGTCGAACAAATACTTAAGATTTGAGACAAACGCTACTGATTCATTTGTCCCGCGGTCTAGATCGAGGTGGAGTCGAGCCAGTTGAGCTTGCACTCGAGAATGCGCTGCTCGCCGGGTTCGCTGCTTCCGTCAAGTAGGGCGAGCAGCATCTCGGCTGCTTCGCGACCTTCTTGGTCGACGGGCTCGATGATGGTGGAGACGGTCGGTGTGGTGAGATTAGTCCAGTCTTCGCAGTTGAGTCCCAAAAGGCCGATTTGCTGCGGAAGCAGATGGGCCATTGGCTGGAGGGCCTTGTAGACACGGGGAAGTGCCCACTGATTTTGCACGAAGATAAGGGTTCGCTTGGCGGGATTGAACTTGAATTTAAAGTATTCAGTGAGCTCGTTGATTGACGGCTTGTTGTGATCGATGGGAATCGCTTTGTAGAGCTGCCCGTTCGCTGCCAGCGCCTCGGCATACCCCTGAAAACGCTCCATGCGGGTGCGCATTTCGGTCATGTTGGCGGCAATGGAAAAGAAATCTTCGTAGCCGGCGTCGAGGAGTGCCTGTGTGGCGTTGTACACGCCGTCGTAAAGGTTGGTTTTGATCCAGCTGGTACCTGGGCTATAGATGGCCGCATCGAAAAAGACGACCGGCTTGCCGGCGCGTCTAATGCGGTCATGCACGGCTTTGAAGTTTGCCGTGGGCTGGATGATAAAGCCATCGACGCCCAGCGAGAGCATCTTGTCGACGTACATGAGCTCGGTCTCGGGGTTAAAGTTGCTCGTGCAAACGACCGTCTGGTAGCCCGCGGGGAGCATGACCTGCTCCATGCCATTGAGAACGAGCCCCGCCCATTTGTTGGTGTTATCCAAAATGATGATGGCAATGACGTGGGTTTGCTTGCCGGTGAGCGTCTGCGCTTGGGCGTTGGGAACGTATCCGAGTTCCTTAATGACGCGCGCGATTTTGTTCTGCGTCTTCTCGCTAAGCTTTTCTCGTTTGTCGTTGAGGTAATACGAGACGCTTGCCGTCGAGGTTCCCGCCTCTCGAGCGACGTCTGCGATCGTAACGCGCTGTTTTGCCACAGCGACTCCTTCCGACAGATGAGCATTTTCCAACATGATGACTTTGAGTCTTGGTGAAGGATACGCTTCGGTGAGCGGCTTTTTCCTTTCATATGAGTATGCAACAAATGCGGCATACGGGTGGGGTCGAAATTTGTGACCGGCATGCGCATCTGCCGTCTACCGAGAAAATCAAATACTTCTTGACTTTTGAAATCGAGGGCAAAATCGCAGGATTCATTTTTGGTTAAACGCATAACTAAATCGCATAACCAACGCTCTGACCTGCGCGTTTACCGAAATAAGCTGGCATTAAGAAAAACGAGCACCTATATTGTTCTTGTCGAAAAGACAGCAAGTCCAAACGGCAGGGGATGCTCCGGAGGCCTCCGCAAACGGTGTCTTGCGCACGCAACTCTATGAAAAGAGGGAAGCAATGAAGATCGTAGGCGTTGCCGCCTGTACTGTGGGTATCGCCCACACGTATATGGCCCAGAAGGCGATTCAGGATGAATGCGCCGCCCGTGGCATCGAGTGCAAGGTCGAGGCTCAGGGTGGCCTGGGTATCGAGAATGAGCTCACGCAGGAAGACGTGGACTCCGCCGACCTGGTCCTGGAGTCCGTCGACGTGGGTGTCGAGAACGAGGACCGTTTTGAGCAGAAGATGGCCGAGGGCAAGTTCCTGAAGGTCGGCACCTCTGATGTAATCGCCGATCCGGTAAAGATCATCGACCAGGCCATTGAGATCATCAAGGCGACGGGTGGCGCCGTTGACGCGCCCAAGGCCGAGGCCAAGGCAGAGAAGAAGGCCGTCTCCGCTGCCCCGCAGGCCCCGACACCGGCGTCCAAGCAGTCTATCTTTGCCGATCCTGGCAAGACGCTGCTCAATGCATTCAATACCGGCGTTTCCTATTTTATCCCCATCGTCGTTATCGGCGGCGTGTTTCTTGCCTTCTCGCTGGCATCCGGTACCGCCGGCGCCAACGGCATGGAGGTTACGAACCCGCTGATGGTGAGCCTTAACACCATCGGCATGGCCGGCATCTCCATGATGATCCCGGTGCTTGCGGCATACATCTCCTACTCGATGGCCGGCAAGCCCGCGCTCGCCCCCGGTTTTGTCCTGGGCTACCTGGTCAATAACGCAGTCGTTACCCCTAACGGCAACAGCGTTTCGACCGGCTTCTTGGGCGCCATGATCATGGCGGTCATCTGCGGCTACTTTGTCCGCTGGATGAAGACCTGGAAGGTCAACAACACCATCCAGACCATCATGCCCATCCTGATCATCCCGATTCTGACCTCGCTTGTCCTGGGCATGGCCTATATCTACATCCTGGCCACGCCGCTTGGCTTTGTGATGGACTGGCTCACCGGCGTGCTCGGCAGCCTGCAGGGCGGTTCCGCAGTTGTCCTGGGTCTGGTCATTGGCGTTATGACCGCCTTCGATATGGGTGGCCCCATCAACAAGACCGCCTCGACCTTCACCATGGCCATCATGGCCTCCGGTATCTACGGTCCTAACGGTATGTTCCGCGTCGCCGTCGCCGTTCCCCCGATCGCCTGTGGCCTCGCTGCGCTCATCGCCAAGAACAAGTTCGATGACGCTGACCGCCAGATGGGCATCTCCGCGCTGTTCATGGGCTGCATCGGTATTACCGAGGGCGCTATCCCCTTCGCGGTCAAGGACCTCGGTCACACCCTGCCCGGCATTTGCATCGGCTCTGCCGTGGGTGCGGCACTTGCCGCCTTCCAGGGCATCGACTGCTACGTCCCGCACGGTGGCTTTATCGTCGCCCTTGCCACCAACAACGTCGCGCTGTTCTGCCTGGACATCGTGATTGGCGCCGTGGTCGCCGCTGCAATCCTGATTGCCATGAAGCCCACGCTCGATAAGCAGGCCAAGTAAACCTTTAAGGACTCCGGTTGTGCGGAGGGATGGATTTGACTCCGCACAACCGCCCCTACACAACAAAATCCATCCGTACTGATAGGGCCCACATCTGGGTCCCAGGGAACTTTTGTCAAAAATCCTCTGGAGAAGGAGAACAAAATGTCCAACCTCACCATTCGTCAGGCCGTTCAGGGCATGCTCAAGCTGCAGGATAGCGGCGATCACGCAACCATGGTCGGCATTGGCCCCATGAGCCCCAACCTGATTCAGGCCGTGTTCGAGCTTGCCAAGGACGAGGATTTCCCGCCCATGTTTATCGCCAGCCGCAACCAGGTCGATATGGACGAGATGGGCGCCGGCTACGTCAACGGTTGGGACCAGACGCGCTTTGCCGCCGACATCAAGAAGGTTGCCGACGAGGTGGGTTACACCGGTCCGTACTACCTGTGCCGCGATCACGGCGGTCCGTGGCAGCGCGACGAGGAGCGTAACGCCCACCTGCCCGAGGACGAGGCCATGGAGCTCGCCCGCAAGTCCTTCGTCGCCGACATGGAGGCGGGCTTTGACCTGCTGATGGTCGACCCCACCAAGGACCCCTATCAGATCGGCAAGGTTATTCCGCTCGACGTGGTGCTTCGCCGCACGATCGATCTTATCGACTACCTTGAGCAGTACCGTCGCGAGCATAACCTGCCCGAGGTCGCCTATGAGGTCGGTACCGAGGAGACCAATGGCGGCTTGACCTCTACCGATAAGTACGAGGAGTTCATTTCTCAGCTGCAGCCCGAGCTCGAGAAGCGCGGCTGCCCCATGCCCACCTTTATCGTCGGCCAGACCGGCACCCTTACCCGCTGGACGGAGCAGGTCGGTCACTACAACTTCAAGAACGCCCGCGAGCTTGCCGATATGGCCAAGCGCTATGGCGTGGGCCTGAAGGAGCACAACGCCGACTATCTGGACGACGCGACGCTGCTCGAGCACATCCCGGCACACGTGACCGCCTCCAACGTCGCTCCGCAGTATGGCACCGAGGAGACCCGCGCCTACCTCAAGCTCTGCGCCACCGAGCAGATCCTGGTCGACAACGGTCTGTGCGATGACCCCTCCGACCTGTATCACACGCTGCTGGTCAAGGCTATCAAGACCGAGCGCTGGCGCAAGTGGATGACTGGCGACGACGTCAACCTGCAGGTCGATGACATCCTTGCCGACGATGAGCTCAGCCTGAAGATCCTGGATGTCTCCGGCCACTATGCGTTCAACGATCCCGAGGTCAAGGAGCAGGTCGAGAAGCTCTATCGCAACCTCGCTGCCCAGGACATCGACGGCAAGCGCTTTGTGATCGAGCACATCAAGCGCCCGATCAAGCAGTACGTCGTCGGTCTTAACCTCAAGGGCGTCACGAGCCGCATCGAGAAGGCTCTCGAGGACTAAGTAGCTTTTCCTACACGACGCCGGGCCTGGGGCATGTCCCAGCCGCAGGCCCGGCACATAGGACAAAGGGACATCCCCTTTGTCCTATTTTTTGAGTTTTGGATTCCTTCGAAGGAGTTTGCACCATGAAGTTCTTTATCGATACTGCCAATCTGGACGAGATCGCCGAGGCCAAGAGCTGGGGCTGCCTGGCCGGTGTTACCACCAACCCGTCCCTGTACGCCAAGACCGGCGGCAAGCTTGCCGACTTTGAGCCGCATATGCTCAAGATTGCCGAGCTCTGCGAGGGCCTGCCCGTTTCCGCCGAGTCTACCGCTACCACTGCCGAGGGTATGATCGAGGAGGGCAAGCGCCTTGCCGCCCTCGCCCCCAACATCGTGGTCAAGCTTCCCGTGTGCGAGGCCGGCCTTGCCGCCTGCCGTGCACTGGCCGATGCTGGCGTGCGCGTCAACATGACGCTCGTCTTCTCGCCGACGCAGGCCCTTATGGCCGCCAATGCCGGTGCTCGCTACATCAGCCCGTTTGTCGGTCGTTTCGATGACATCGCCGAGGACGGTATCTCGCAGCTCGACAACGTCGTGACCTGCATTAAGAACTACGACTGGACGGGCAAGAACGTCGACGACACCGTCGAGATCATCACCGCCTCGGTTCGTACGCCCAACCACGTGACCCAGGCCGCGCTACTCGGTGCCGATATTGCGACCGTGCCCATGGCCGCTCTCAAGAAGTGCCTGCATCATCCGCTGACCGACCAGGGCCTCGCCTCTTTTGAGGCTGACTGGCAGAAGGTCGTCGCTCAGGCTTAACGAGTGGATTGCCCCGGCATCGCGTCATCCGGTGCCGGGGTTGTTCTCAAGAGAGGAATTCGTATGACCAACCAGGAGCTGGCGAAGGTCGCCAATGAGGTCAGGAAGGGTGTCGTGACTGCGGTTCACGCGGCCAAGTCGGGACACCCGGGTGGATCGCTCGGTGCTGCCGACATCATGACGTATCTGTACTTTGAGGAAATGAATATCGATCCTGCCGACCCTCACAAGGCCGATCGCGATCGCTTTGTGCTCTCCAAGGGTCACGCGGCGCCGGGCCTGTATTCGGTGTTGGCAAATCGCGGCTATTTTCCCGTCGAAGAGCTCGAGACGCTCCGTCATATTGGCAGCCGACTGCAGGGCCATCCCAACATGAACGACGCCCCTGGCATCGATATGTCCACCGGATCGCTCGGTCAGGGCATCTCTGCTGCAGTTGGAATGGCGCTTGCCGCTAAGCACTGGGGCGACGGCTACCGTGTCTACACGTTGCTGGGCGACGGTGAGTGCGAGGAAGGCCAGGTGTGGGAGGCGGCCATGTTCGCCGGCAACCATGCGCTCGACAATCTTGTTGCCGTTGTCGACCACAACGGCTTGCAGATTGACGGCACGATCGATGAAGTCAACTCGGCCATGCCGCTCGCTGACAAGTTCCGCGCCTTTAAGTGGCATGTGATCGAGCTCGCCGACGGTAACGACATGGCGCAGATTGCCGCCGCCTTTGCCGAGGCCCGCAAAGTGAGCGACTCGCCCGTGGCCATTATCGCCGAGACGGTGAAGGGCAAGGGCGTCTCCTTTATGGAAAACCAGGTGGGCTGGCACGGCAAGGCACCCAACGATGAACAGTTTGAGCAGGCCATGGCCGAGCTCGCAGCAGCAGGGGAGGAGCTCTAATGGCAGACGTCAAGAAAGTCGCCACGCGCGTTAGCTATGGCGAGGCACTTGTCGAGCTGGGCAATGAGCGCGATGACTTTGTGGTTCTCGATGCCGACCTGGCCGCCGCCACGCAGACCGGTAAGTTTAAGGCTGCGCACCCTGAGCGCTTCTACGACGCCGGCATTGCCGAGAGCAACCTGATGGGTCTTGCCGCCGGCATCGCGACCACGGGCCGCGTTGCTTTTGCGAGCACCTTTGCGATGTTTGCCGCCGGTCGCGCCTACGAGCAGGTCCGCAATTCCATCGGCTACCCGCACCTCAACGTCAAGATTGGCGCTACTCATGCCGGCATTTCGGTGGGCGAGGACGGCGCCACGCACCAGTGCTGCGAGGATATCGCACTCATGCGCACGATTCCGGGTATGACGGTGGTCGTTCCCGCCGACGACGTCGAGGCTCGTGCCTGTGTGTGCGCCGCCTATGAGTTTGAGGGCCCGGTTTACATGCGCTTCGGCCGCCTGGCAACACCGGTCATCAACGACTGCGAGGACTATGAGTTCAAGATTGGTCGCGGCGTGGTCGTGCGCGAGGGGTCCGATGTGACCATCATCGCTTGTGGCCTTATGGTCGCCGAGGCGCTTGAGGCTGCCGAGGCGCTCGCTGCCGATGGCATCGATGCCGAGGTCATCAACATGCATACGATCAAGCCGCTCGACGAACGCCTGGTTGTAGCCAGCGCCAAGAAGACCGGTCGCGTGGTCACTGCCGAGGAGCATTCGATTATCGGCGGTCTTGGCGAGGCCGTTGCCTCGGTGCTAGCGGAGCAGTATCCGGTGCCGATGCGTCGCGTCGGCGTGCGCGATGTGTATGGCGAGTCCGGCCCTGCGGTCGATTTGCTGCACAAGTACGGTTTGGACGCCGACGGCATCGAAGCTGCGGTCAGGTCTGTGTTGTAAGGAAGGTTTCCATGGGATTTGTATCTGCCAACCAAGTGACGATAGGGTATACCGCCGCCTCGCGCGAGGATGCCCTGCATTATTTGTCCGATCAGGCCGTCGAGCTCGGCTTTGCTGACGACGCATCTGCCGTAGAGACTGCCTTCATGGCTCGCGAGAACGAGGCCGAGACTGGCCTTGTCGCCGGTTTTGCCGTTCCACATGCCAAAAGCGATGCTATCCACACGCCGGGCGTTGCCGTGCTTAAGCTGGTCGAGCCCGTTGAATGGCCGAGCTTCGATGGTGTGCCCGTCGATGTTGCGCTCGCGCTGTACGTGCCTGCCGGCGAGGCAGGAACCACGCACCTGCGCTTGCTCTCCAAGGCTGCCGTGATGCTGATGGACGCCGGCTTCCGTGACAAGGTGCGCGCGAGCACCGATCCCGTTGAGATTGCGGAGCTCATCAATAGCGGACTCGAAGACTAGAACGGTCATCCCGTTCAATCAATTGATCCTTCTCCAAGGAAAAGGGCCGCGACGCCGTATGGGTGTCACGGCCCTATTTGCGTTTCCCCAGATAAAACCTGCCAAAATAAACCTGTCCCTTTTTGGCAGGTTAATCGGGGACTATTTCACCGCAACTTAGGGCACGGTTAGGAAGTGTGCACCTTAAAGAGTGGAGCCCATGATTAGAGAGGTCGCGCTCATCTCGCTAAATGTCTCTCTAAAGAGAAGGTTGGTTAGAGAGATAGCATTAGGCAATCTAGCAGCGAATTCGATACATCTCTCTTAATGTCTCTCTAAAACAAGGCGCTCATCTCTCTAAAGTTAGAGAGATGAGCGCCTTGTTTTAGAGAGACGGAATGCCAAAATTCGTCCGTCAGCTACCATCTGCCAAAAATGACGGATAAAGGGCTCATCGAAGTAATGGGTTCATCGACGAGCCGCAACCGCCGCTATCGGAAGAAGTAGATGCAGCCGAATTGCCCCTCTATCGTCTCTCGAAGTTTGATGGGTGCTAGGGGAGCGACTGCCTCGCGATATTTCCCCAGATAAAACCTGCCAAAATAAACCTGTTCCTTTTTGGCAGGTCAGTTAACGCAGTGCAGGTTGAGCATATGCGAGCGAGCGGGCTCCGGGTGCGGTAAGGTGACGTGAAACAAGCGGGCGCTGACCTTTTGGTCGCGCCCGTGAAGTTGAGCGTCAGATTGCCGTGCCCGGGGCCTGCGCAGCGCCGAGCGGTTACGCCGTTTGTAAAACGGCGTAACTTAAAGATTCATGTTGCCGTGAATGTAGGGGGTGACCTCGGGGGAGATATGGTCGCAGCCCAGTTCGCGCAGCGCGGACTTGATAACGGCGGGCAGCGGGGTCTTGCCCTTGTCGTCGACGGCGGCACCGCCGAGGGTGGCAATCTTGGCGACATCTGCGGGTGCGGCCTCGATATGCATGCAGCCGCCGACCAGGCGCGCGCGTACCTGTGCCAGATCAAGATCGTGCAGGTAATCCTCGCAGGCGCGAATCAGGGAGACCTTCTCGCGCGTAAGCTCCTCGCCCGTGGGGACGCGCGTGGCAAGACATGCTCCCGCCGGCAGGTTCCAAACGGGATAACCCCATGCGCGCAGCAGCTCGCGCTCTTCGTCCTTGGTAAAGCCGACCTCCATAAGGGGTGAGCGTACGCCGAGCTCTTCTGCCGCACGCATGCCGGGGCGGTAGTCACCGCGATCGCTTGCATTGCTGCCATCGATGACGGTGGGAAAGCCGAGCGACTTGGCGTGGTTGACGATGGCGGTAAAGCCAGCGTGCTTGCAGTGGTAGCAGCGATTGGCATCGTTGCAGGCTACTTGGGGGAGCTGCAACTGATCGACCGAAAGATTGAGCACGGGGAGCTTAAAATGCGCCCCTTCATTGGCTTGTCCATCAACGGACTGCTCAAACGAAGCCTGCTCGGGCGTGCCGATGAGCGGCGTGGTGAGATGGACGAGGAGGGTATTGGTAGGCATGATGCGGGCGCATACGGCGGCCAAAAAGCTGCTGTCAACGCCGCCGGAAAACCCGATAGCCACGCGCCCGTATGCCAAAAGCAGCTGTTCGAGCGCCGATAGCTTGTCTTGAAGCTCCTCTGCGGGTGCCGTGGTGTCTAAAATCATGAAACGTTCCTTATCGTTGAGTACTCGATTGAAAACTATAATCCTAATGCGTTACTTGCCATAAGACTTCTATCTGTGTAACGAAAGTGCAATATGGTATATACGTTATATACAAGTTGCCAAATGCGGTAGAGTTGCGGCAATGCGACAGCGAGAGTCGATGGGGGACCGATATGATCAAGGCTGTTATTTTTGACATGGATGGAACACTGGTCGATACCGAGCGTTTGGGGATTAAGGCCTGGAAGGCAGGCGCCGCTGAGCTGGGGCTCGCGATTGATGATGCCCTGATCCATCAGTTTATTGGCCGCACGCTGCCCGACGTCATGGACATCCTTGAGGCACATTACGGCAGCAGAGAAACCGCCGAGGCGCTCTATCATCGCCACAAGGAGATTCGCGACGAGATGGTCAAGACCGATCTGGAGCTTAAGGCCGGCGCCGCCGAGTGCATAGACGAGCTGCTGGCTGCGGGCTATCACGTGGGCCTTGCAACGTCGTCGCGCCTCGTTACGGCCGAGCGCAACCTTAAGATGGTCGGCCTCTTTGACAAGTTTGAGACGGTGACTTGCGGCGAGGACGTCGTGCATGGCAAGCCCGATCCCGAGATGTATCTGCTTGCCTGCGAGCGCGCGGGCTTTACTCCCGAGGAATGTGCCGTGGTCGAGGATTCGCGCAACGGCTGCGTCTCGGGCATTACGGCCGGCTGTCATGTCTTTGCCGTCCCCGACATCGTGCCGCTGCCGCAGGACGTGGTGGATGGCTGCGAGGCCGTACTCGATACGTTGTTCGACCTGGCGGCGGCAGTCAAGGCCGTGCGCTAGACCGCTGCGGCGTTGAAACGAGCAATTGCCCACGTTTGTGCTTAAGCAAAAGGGGCCCGGCAATGGTCGGGCCCCTTTTGCTTAAGCGGCGACATAGCATACTCGCGGGCGTGCTATAGATACGCGCCGAGATTGATGGCGGTGGCTTCGGTTTGGCTGCTCGCCTGGGTGCTGGCGCGCTCCAGTAGGAACGGACGCACCAGTTCTTGGCGGTTGATATCCTCGGCGGCGGTGACTGCGGTGACGGTGCGCGCTGCAGAGCCGACGCGGATATGCTTGGTCTTTGCCGGGGCCTTGTTCTCGATTTGCTCCATGAGCAGTTGGACACCCTTGCGGCCAATCTCGTAGCCCGGGGGCGCTACCGTAGTGAGCGGGACCGATCCGCTCCAAGCGAGCGGGTTGCCATCGCAGCCCGCTACGCGTACTTGCCCGGGGACAGAGATGCCCTTGTCGACCAGTGCCGAAACGACACCCGAGGCCAGCACGTCGGTTAGACCGACGACAAAATCGGGGCGTTCGTCGGCGGGACGCTCGGCGATTTGGCTGCCGATACCATAGCCGTCGGCCGCCGTGTTCCACTCGCCGGCGTCAATGACTTCGATCTTGATGTCGGGATGTAGGGCGAGCGCCTTATGAATGCCAAGGACGCGCAGGGTGAGTTGCATAAATGCTGCTCTACCCACAACGGTGATATGGCGTGCACCGCGGGCGATGGCGAGTTCGGCAATGATGCGACCCTGGGCCTCGTTGTCGGCCGCTACGTAGTAGCCGGGCCCGGAGCAATGGATGTCCAGATGGACGATCGGCACGGGCATCTTGGTCATGGCGGGGTGCCAGTCGGGGGACGCCATGGGCTGAACCATGACGCCGGACATCTGGGTGCCCATAAAGTAGCGCAGGTAATGGTCCTCGAGAATATCGTCGTTATCGGCGTTGGCGATGAGCAGGTCGTAGCCGTGCTTGCGAGCCTCGTTGTGGGCGCCGCTGGCGATTTGGAGCGAAAAACCGTGATCGAGACGGGGGAGCACCAGGCCAAAGGACTTGGTGGCGCCGCCCGCAAGCTGACGAGCGCTTTGGTTGGGCAGGTAGCCCAGGCGATTGATGGTTTCGTTAATGAGCTTGAGGGTCTCGGGACGCAGCTTTTCGGGGTGGTTGAGCGCGTTGGAAACCGTGCCCAACGAAACTCCGGCTTCGCGCGCGACGTCGCTGATTTTAACCTTTGCCATAGCGGCCCCTTTGATGCGTTTCAAGTACAAGCCAGATTGTAGCATCGCCCGCCCCCGAGGTGTCAAAACCTGCCATTTAGGGACAGGTTTATTTTGGCAGGTTTTATCTGGGAAAACGATGCTGCCAGACCAAACCACCACGAAGGTGCCTGTCCCCTTTGTGGTGGTGGGGTGTGTATCGAGTGGTATTCAAGTTGAGATACCACTTCTGGTATATCAGCTTGCGTCCGCGTGAGTACAATACTCGAACGTTATACGTCTCAGCGCCCCATGTGCGTGGACGTTTTGCAGTCACGCGGACGAAGGGATTTATCCTATGTGCGGAATCGTCGGCTACACCGGCTCTGATATTGCAAAGAACATCCTAGTCACGGGTCTTAAGCGTATGGAGTATCGCGGCTATGACTCCTCGGGTGTCGCGCTCGAGGTGGGCGAGGGCGCCGCGGCGCACCTCGATGTTATTCGCCGCGTGGGCAAAGTTGCGGGCCTGGAGAGCGAGCTTTCCAACATCGACAGCGACGCTACCTGCGGTATCGGCCACACCCGTTGGGCCACCCACGGCAAGCCTTCGGTCGTTAACGCCCATCCCCACACCAGCTGCGACGGTCGTATCGCCATCGTCCACAACGGCATCATCGAGAACTTCGCCGAGCTGCGCGAGGAGCTGGAGGGCCGCGGCCATCACTTTAAGAGCGAGACCGACACCGAGGTCTTCGCACATCTGATCGAAGAGGCCTATAGCGAGACACATGACCTGATGGCCTCTGTGCGCGAGGCCTGCACCCACGTGGTGGGCGCCTATGGTTTGGCCGCCGTTTCCGCCGATGAGCCTGGCGTGATTGCCGTGGCCCGCAAGGATTCCCCGATCGTAGTCGGCGTGGGCGAAACCGGCTCCTATGTTGCTTCCGATGTCATCGCGCTCATCGACGCCACCCGCGATGTCGTGGTGCTCGAGGACGGTCAGTTTGCCAAGCTTACGCCCGCAGGCGTCGAGTACACCGACGAGGCCGGCAACGTTATCGAGCCCAAGGTCACCCACATCGACTGGGACCTGGACATGGCAGAAAAGGGCGGTTATCCCGACTTTATGCTCAAGGAGATCCACGAGCAGCCGCGCGTCGTGCGCGACACGCTGGTGGGCCGCATGACGCCGGCCGGCGAGCTCGACATCGACGAGCTGGGCCTTTCGCTCGAGGAGCTCAACGACATCGACCGCGTCTACGTGATCGCTTGCGGCACCAGCTATCATGCTGGCCTCATTGCCAAGAATCTCATTGAGGGCTGGGCTCGCATTCCCACCGAGGTGGAGGCGGCCAGCGAGTTCCGTTATCGCAATCCCATCATTACGCCGACGACGCTTGTCGTTGCCGTGTCCCAGTCGGGCGAGACGGCCGATACCCTTGCCGCCATTCGCGATGCGCGCATCAAGGGTGCCAAGGTCTTCGGCATCACCAACGTGGTGGGCAGCCCCGTGGCGCGTGAGAGCGACGGCGTCATCTACACCAAGGCCAACAAGGAGATTGCAGTTGCCTCGACCAAGAGCTTCATCGGCCAGGTTGTGAGCCTCACGCTTTTGGCCCTGCTGCTGGCGCAGGTCAAGTACCGTCTGACCACTAAGCAGGCGCGCATGCTGTTCCGCGAGCTTTCCGATACGGCCGAGCAGATCCAGTGGATCCTGGATACGCAGACCGAGGCAGTGCATGAGGCCGCCCTGCTGTGCAAGGACGCGCAGTCGGCGCTGTTCGTGGGCCGTGGCATGGGTGCCGCTATTTCCTACGAGGGCGCGCTCAAGCTCAAGGAGGTCAGCTACCTGCATGCCGAGGCCTACGCCGCCGGCGAGATGAAGCACGGCCCCATTGCCCTGATCGACCCGGGCTTCCCTGTCATCGCCGTGGCCACCAAGAGTGCCACCTACGACAAGACCGTGTCGAACCTCATGGAGTGCAAGGCGCGCGGCGCCAAGGTCATCGTCGTTGCCACCGAGGGCGACGAAGAAATCAACAAGATCGCCGACTGCATTATTCGCGTGCCGGCCGTTCGCGACGTGTTCAGCCCCATTACAGCGAGCGTCCCGCTGCAGTTGCTTGCTCGTGAGGTAGCCATCCTGCGCGGTTGCGATGTTGACCAACCTCGTAACCTCGCCAAGAGCGTCACCGTCGAGTAATCGAGTTCCGTCATCCTAACAACTAAGGCCCGACTCCGCGTCATCAGGCGGAGCCGGGCCTTGTTGCATTTGCCCAGATAAAACCTGCCAAAATAAACCTGTCCCTATTTGGCAGGTTAGCGGAGCTTGCTGGTCTCGAAGTACTCGGGGAACTGGTCCAGGACCTCGGTCTGGTTGCGAAACATCATATGCAGGTGCTTGCTGACCAAAAAGCTCGCCTCGATAGGATCGCGACCGGCGATGGCGCGGCGGATTTGCTTGTGCTCGTTAACGGTCTCCTGATTGTCGAGCGTCTGCGTGGCGGCGCGCAGCCAGCGGAAGCGCTCCAAGTCGGCATTGGTCTCTTCGAGCCATGACCACACGGTGCTGCGGCACGCGATGCTAAAGATCATGCGGTGCATGAGGTTGTCGCTTAAAAAGAATCCGATGCGATCCTCTTCGGCCATGGCCTTTTCCTGCAGCGCGATGGCTCGGTCGAGCTGCTCGATGCCTGCCGAGGTAGCGCGGGCGCAGCACTCCACAATCACCTGCTTTTCCAGGTGTTCGCGAATATAGCAAGCGCTTTCGGCAAGGGTGAGGTTAATGGGCGAGACATAGGTACCGCTTTGGGGCACGGTGCGCACCAGGCCCTCTTGTGCCAGACGCACTAGCGCCTCGCGCACAGGGGTGCGCCCCATATCCAGGTCGTCGCAAAGCTGCTTGACGCCCAGCTTTTCGCCCGGCTTGTAGTCCAGGTAGACGATTTTGCGTCGAATGGTGTGGTAGGACTGGTCCTGTAGGCTCGTTTCCTGCTCGCCGACGTGCATCGATTCTTCCATAGCGCCTCGCAACTGTTCTATCACACTCATATGTCAGTTGTTAATTATGCCGCGAATCATCTTTCCGCGGTGGGTAATTCGGCTGTTGCCTGAGAACTATCGCGGCATCTTAGTCGTTGTTTACGCAAGGCTGTGCTCAATGTTGCCGTATCATAAGCCGTCGCAAACGTGAAATAGAAAGAAGGAATCCCATATGCAACTGGCGAATATCGTACGCGAGCGCTGGAAGGGCGTCTTGTTCTGCCTGATCATCGCTATCCCCGCGACGTTGCTCGGCAAACAAATCGAGGTGGTCGGCGGGCCGGTATTTGCCATCCTCTTTGGCATGGTCCTGGCGCTCGTCTTTCCCAAGAATCGTCGCGATCAGCTCGCCGCCGGCGTCACCTATACGTCCAAAAAAGTCTTGCAGTACGCGGTTATCCTGCTTGGCTTTGGCATGAACCTCTCCCAGATTCTGTCCAAGGGCGCCCAGTCGCTGCCGATTATCGTGGCGACGATCTCGACCTCGCTTGTCATCGCCTTCGTGCTCTGCCGCGTCATGAACGTGCCGAGCAAGATTGCGACGCTTGTGGGTGTGGGTTCGTCGATTTGCGGCGGTTCTGCCATCGCCGCGACCGCACCCGTCATCGATGCCGACGATCGCGAGATTGCCCAGGCCATTTCGGTCATCTTCCTGTTTAACGTTATCGCGGCGCTCGTGTTTCCGACGCTCGGCGGCATGCTCGGGCTGACCAACGAGGGCTTTGGCCTGTTTGCCGGCACCGCCATCAACGACACCTCGTCCGTAACGGCTGCGGCGAGCGCTTGGGACAGCATGCATCCCGGCGCTAATGTGCTCGAGAGCGCCACGGTGGTCAAGCTCACCAGGACGCTGGCCATCATTCCCATCACGTTGGTCCTCGCGTGCTGGCAGATGCATCTGGCACGCAAGGCCGGAGGCGACGCCAAAAGCACGTTCTCGCTTAAACGCGCGTTTCCCATGTTTGTGCTGTTCTTTGTGCTGGCGAGCGTAATCACCACGGTGCTTCAGCTTCCCGCGTCCTTTACGGCGCCCATCAAGGAGCTGTCGAAGTTCTTTATTGTGATGGCCATGGCGGCTATTGGTTTTAATACCGATATCGTCGAGCTGGTCAAAAAAGGCGGCAAGCCCATCGCATTGGGCTTTTGCTGCTGGATTGGCATTGCGTGCATGAGTTTAGGAATGCAGCACGTGCTGGGAATCTGGTAGAGAAGTAGCTTATTTGCGTACTGGTTGCTGGTGAGCGCATGCTTGCGGTGGAGCGATAGGAGCTCTTGCGGGTATGGCTTGTCCGCAGGTTGATAGGTCCCGAAGAGCTCTTATCGCCCCGCCAGGATGGCGATGCGGGGCAATTCATATATTCGCAAGAAGGTGCCGCAGACCCTATAGTGTTTGGTGAACATTATCGTTCAATTTTGAAACACTCGGTCGTGCGACCGTCGGCGGTTGCACGTCGCCGCGGACAGGGGCAAATCATGGATAGCAATGCTAAGCTGAACATCTTGACCGATGCCCTAGCTGCTGCCGGGGCCTCGGCATTGGCAATCGATGCGCGTGGGGACGTCGCGATCTCGACCATGAATGACGCGGCGCTTGAGCGGGATGTGGCGGCTTTTGTCGCTGAGCGTCTCGACCGTATAGGAGACGGCGCGCGTCTGGTTATGGGGCGTGAGGGTACGCGCCTGAGCCTGACCGTTCGCCCCACCGACAAAGAGGGCGGGAGGCTTTGGGTCGTTGTGGTCCGCGAGGTGCGCGGTGCCGCGGCGCATGCGGGCATCGAGTGGCTCAACGCCGACGAAGTTGAGGTCCGCTATGAATCGAGCGCGTACGGCATCGTTGAGGGGGCGGCCTCGGTGGCTGTACCGGTTACCGAGAGCTATGCGCGCGGCGTGCCCCTTATGCTCGAGGGCGAGCTGGGAGCGGGTCAGGTCGAGATTGCCAAGCGCCTCTATCTGGATGGCCCTTTTGTCGATCAGCCCTTTGTTTCCGTCGCGCTCGATGAACTCACCGATCGCGGTTGGCGCCATGTGCTCAAAAGCTCCGAATCGCCGCTGTTCCAAACGGGGCTGACCCTTTGCATTGAGGGCTGGAATGCGGTTGGCCCCCAGCGCCTCCGCGAGCTGGTCTCCACGATGACCGACACCGCGTTGGCGACGCGCTGCCATGTGGTGCTGACGGCGAATGACATGCCGGGCGGCGGCGAAAGTGATCAAGCCGCCTTTGTGACCGAGCGCTTCGCCTGTGCGGTGAGCGTCGCGCCGGCAATCGCCGAGCAGGGAGCCGCGTCGACGAAGGTCGCGCGCTATTTGGAATATCTCGCTGATGCATTTGGGACGGCAGCGCCCACGCTGTCTGCCGCGGCGACGAAGACGCTCGATGCTTACCGCTGGCCGCGCAACTATCTGCAGCTCCGCGAGGTCTCGGAACGACTGTATATATTGGTGGGGACGGGCACGGTGGACCGCGCTGTGGCGGAGGAAGTGTTCGCCCAAGAGGACGTGATTAAGACCGCAACCTTTGGCGCCCCGACGCTTGAAAGTGACCTGTATATCCTGCGACCGCTGGCCGATACCGAGCGAGATATCGCGCATCTGGTTGTAGACCATCTCCACGGCAACCGAACCCGTGCGGCGGAGGTGCTGGGCATAAGCCGTACAACGCTGTGGCGCTTGCTGAAGGACGATGACCGTTGAGCGAGGCGCCCGTGACCGCACGCGACGCGTGTGCTACAGTCCAAAGCGTTATTGTTTCGATTTGGTTACGGCGTGCGAGGGCATATGGCTGAGACTTCAAAACCGAGCCGCAGAAGGCGGAGTGCCGCGCCGGTCAACCGACGCACAACATCGGTGACGTGGGGCAAACACGCCTCGGGGTTTGATGGCTCGTTCAAGCGCACTAAATACGGCTATCCTTCGGCAAGCGCCCGCTTGGCAATGCAGGCAGAGTCCTCGCTGTGGGGCCGCAAACGCGTGGTGGGCTCAAAGCTCAAGCACGACGGAACGCTCGGCTACATCAGCCGCGGGGCGGCTCGCCGCAGCGGGCTCAATCCCGCCGGCTGGCATCGCTACGTGCCGATCGTGGCCGCCGTTGCAGTGATCGTCATCGCGCTCGCTGCGCTCGGATATGCCGGCGGTGGCGCCAACTTGGACGCAATGTTTAAATCGCCCGAGCTCGCGCATGTAGGTACAGAAGTTGTCGAGGGCGCTCAGGCCCAGACGAGCGTCGCGCCCCAGCGCGGTATCGTTGCGGCGGCCTCCACCATCGCCGATGTGCAAAAGGACGAAGACAAGCAAGGCGACGACGTCGATGCGAATCAGACGAGCGAAACGGCAATAACTCCATCGGCGGGATAAGTTGCGAGTGGGGCAGCTAATTTGGGACGGGGCTTTTTTAGCTGCCCAAGACAGTGGCTCATTCGATGTCAGTCGCCAAAAGCGAGCGAGCCGCATTTGCGCCAAGGTGACGTGAAATGAGAGGGCGCTGACCTTCTGGTCGCGCCCTCGAAATTGAACGTCAGATTGGCGTGAATGCGGCCCGCGCAGCGTCAACGAGCCCGCCGTTCGGTAGAATGGCGGAACTAATTACCTTACGTAGACCACGTTGTCGCGGCGGGGTTTGGGCTCGGGCAGCGTGTCCTCGGCATAGCCCAGAATGCAGTGACCGACACCGCGCAGGCTGCCGTCGGCGGGTAGACCCCAACTGGCCAGTAGCTCCAGGCCCTCGGGCGAATCGAAAACCTCGTGGGCGCGATGAATCCAGCACGAATCAACGCCCAGCGCATAGGCAGCGTTGAGCAGGTTGCCCATGGCGAGCGAGCCGTCTTCCAGATGTGTGGGCACGCTGCGGTCAACCAGCACCACCACAACGGTCTTGGCGCCATAGAAGGGGTCGCTGTTGCTGCCCATGACTTGCGCGTTGAGCTGCGAGAGACGCTCGACGGTCGCGGGGTCGGTGACGGCGACAAACGTCACCGGCTGGCGGCCCATGCCGCTCGGTGCATATTGGCCGGCTTCGATAATACGTGCAAGCTTTTCGGCCTCGACGGGACGATCGCTGTAGTTGCGGCAGCTGCGGCGGTGAATGAGTGCTTCGATAGTCTCCATGGTGTCTCCTTGCGGTGGCGTTGCAGATGCCCCGTTCATACCCGTCGGGCTCAAACGATAGACGGTCAATTGCCCGGCCAAAAGGATAGATTCCAATTGGGAAAGTAGGTTTGCATAAAAGTACCTTCAGAATGTGACAAACAAATGGGATGGTTAAACGTTTTATCCCGTCTACCCTGCGGTTTTTTACCACTTGCCTAAATGACGAACGCATAACCTCTGATAAGGGTTTTACTAAAGGAGTACCAACGTTTATCAATGCGCCGTGGTGGCGCCGGGCCAGGAGGTAACATCATGTTCCAGGCTGGAGATGTCGTCGAGACCGATTTCGAAGGATTTCTGAAGCTGCTGCGTTCCAAGACGCGCGCTTTCGTGTCGATCAACGATCACGAGTACTACATCACGCACACCGATGGCTATTGGCGTGTTCAGGATTGCGAGGCCCTCAACGACAAGGGCCACTTTACTGACTGTTCTGAGTTGGTCAACACGGTCTGCGAGGTCGTCGAGCTGCCGTGGATTGCCGGCAAGAGCCTGCATGACAGCTTCTCGGGCGCTACGGTCTATGAGGCCGTCGCCGCTTAACAGGCAATAAAACCCGATTTTCACGTGACCGCTGGCGCCGCCCCCGCGCCGGCGGTCTTTTTCTGCCGATAGGCCATAAAAATGCACGCATTTGCGGAGAGCCTGTTGACGATAGTCAAAACTCGGACTAATCTAGAGACACATAATTGGTCAAAAATCGGACAATTGAATGGTGGGATAGATGAATAGTGCGGTTACGCTGGTCGACTTCGATCGGTTGCTCAATGGACTCGACCATATCTATTCGGAGTTCTCGCGCGCCTGCGGCCTTTCGGACTGCGCCTACTGGATGCTCGTCGACACGAGTGCAGCGGGCGGAAGCGTTGCCGTGAGTCGGCTGACGAGTGAATGGTTCTACAGCAAACAGACCATCAATTCGGCGATTAAAACGCTTAGGGCGCGAGGGCTTGCGACGTTGGAGTTTGCCGAGGGCAGTCGTAAAAACAAGGTTGTACGACTGACCGAAGAAGGCGTGCGGTTTGCCAAGCGCTACGCGTTGCCGGCGCAAAAAGCCGAGCAACAGGCATTCGAGGCGCTCGAGCCGTGGGAACAGTGCGAGATCATGCGCTTGGTCGGTAAGTTCTCCCATGTTCTTAACGAAGAGTGCGAGGCATTTAAACGGCAAGTGGCCGCCGAGAACGAGACTGACGATAAGGGCGAGGGGGACGCATGCGACTCTTAATGAGGTTTATGAGGCCGTACCGCGGTCTGATTGCGGTGACGCTGTTTGCGGTGCTGATAGATAACGTCGGTACGCTGTTGGTTCCCACGATGCTGGCGAACATGGTCAACACCGGTATTACCACGGGTGATGTCGACTATATATTACGCAACGGCCTGTACATGCTTATCGCGACCGGCATGGCCAGCGGCGGCACGGTGCTGGGCTGCTATCTTTCGGCGCGCCTGGCCGCCAACGTGGCCTGCGATATCCGCAATGCCGTGTACGACAAGTCGCTCGAGCTGTCCGCCAGCGACTTTGAGCGCTTTGGCACGGGTTCGATGATCACGCGCTCGCTCAACGACATCAACGTGATTCAGCAAGCTGTCCTTCAGACGATTCAGCTGGTGCTGCCGGTGCCGTTCTTGGCCGTGGCAGGCATCATTTTTGCTTGGTTCATCGATCCCGCCATGGGTACGCTGCTGGGCGTGGTGGTTGCGATCGTGCTGGTGGCGGCGGTCTTTACCGTTGCCAACGCCGCGCCGATCTTTATGCGCCTGCAGAGCTTTATCGACCGCATGAACGTGGTGCTGCGCGAGAACATCGTGGGCGTGCGCGTCATCCGCGCATTTAACAAGGAGCGCCACGAGGAGCAGCGCCTGGACGAGGTGTTTAGCGATTACGCGGCCAATGCCATCAAGGTCAACCACCTGTTTGTGGGTCTCGACAGCTCCAGCTTCTTTTTGATGAATATCGCCGAGGTGGCGGTGCTGTGGGTGGGCGGCAACCGCGTGGGCGTCCACGCCATGCAAATCGGTAGCATCTCGGCCGTGCTGGAGTACGCGATCCTGATCCTGTTCTTTGTGATGACGGCGCAGATGGTGATTCTGACGCTCCCACGCGCCGCCGCATGCCTGAACCGTGCGCAGCAGGTGTTGGAGATTGAGCCGAGCATCGTGGACGGCAAGCGCACGCTGGACACGTGCGCGGCGGAGTCTGTTGACGGTGCCGACGCGGTGGCCGTGTTCGACCACATGTCGTTCCGTTTTGACGATGCCGACGAGGATACCCTGTGCGACCTGAGCTTTGCCTGTCGCCGTAGCCAGACCACGGCGATTGTAGGCTCGACGGGTTCGGGCAAGTCGACGGTGGCCAAGCTCTTGCTTCGCTTCCACGATGCCACGAAGGGCGCCATTCGCCTGAATGGCATCGATCTGCGCGACCTTTCGCAAGACGACATCCGCGGGCGTATCGCCTATGTGCCGCAGAAGGCATGGCTGTTCTCGGGTACGGTGGCGAGCAACCTGCGCTTTGGCAACGAAGACGCGACTGAGGCTGACATGCTCCATGCGCTGGAGGTTGCCCAGAGCACCTTTGTGCTCGACCAGCCCCAGGGGCTCGATACGCCGGTGGCCCAGGGCGGCACGAACTTCTCGGGTGGTCAGCGCCAGCGCCTGGCGATTGCCCGCGCACTCATGAAGCATGCCGATCTATATATCTTCGACGACAGTTTTTCGGCCCTGGACTTTAAGACCGATGCGGCACTGCGCCATGCGCTGCAGGACGAGACGTGCGATGCCGCGGTGCTCATCATCGCCCAGCGCATCTCGACTATTTTGCATGCCGATCAGATCGTGGTGCTCAAAGACGGCGAGATCGTGGGCCTAGGCACGCACGACGAGCTCATGGAAACCTGCGAGGTGTACCGCGCAATCGCGGAATCGCAGATGAAGGGAGGTGAGTAGCATGACCGAGGAGCTCAAGAAGCAGGGCATCGTCGATGGCGCTGCGGTTGTAGAGACAGTCGAGGAGACGGGCGTCGCGCCCGACCTGGACGAAGCCGCCAAGGCGGCGGAGCGCGAGGCTCGCCGCCAAGCGCTCTACGAGGAAAACGAACGTGCCGAGGACGAGCGCGCCCGCGCCGAGGCAGAGCGTATGCGCGACGTGGACGACGAAGACGAGGACGAGACGCCTCGGGATACCTGGGCGACGGTGCGCCGCCTGTGGAGTGAGGCTGCCGGCGACCATTGGCGCTTCTATATCGTGTTCGCGAGCATTGTGTTCTATGTCATCTTTAACACCGCCGCGCCGGCATATAGCGCCCGCGTGATCGATGAGCTGTGGGGCCACATTCAGGTGGCGTTTGCCAACGACACCACTTTCAGCATCACCTGGGAGAACTGCGGCAAGACCATTTTCGTCTACTTTATGATCTGGACTGCCGCTGCCTCGTTCTATGCGCTCCAGAGCTTTTTGATGTCGAGCGTCGCTGAGCGTCTCAATCTGCGCCTGCGCAACCGCATCGCGCAAAAGCTCAACCGTCTGCCGCTCGCCTATTTTGACGCGCATCGTCCCGGCGAGGTCGTCAGCCGCGCGACCAACGACCTGGACAAGATGTCCGAGAGCATGCAGCGCGGATTGCTGCAGCTGCTCGTGTCGATCGGCACGGTTGTTGGTGCTGTGAGCGTGATGTTCGTGTTCAGCGTGCAGCTTACGCTCGTCTTTCTGTTCTTTACGGCACTGTCGCTGCTGGTGACGAAGGTCGTCTCGCGCCGCACACACGATGTGACGGGCGAGCGCCAGGAGTGGGTGTCCAAGATTACGAGTGCGGTCGAGGAAGGCTATTCGGGCCGTCTGGTGATCCGCGCGTTTAACCGCGAACGCCAAAGTTCTGCCGAGGTGCACCAGGCCTCGGGCGAGCTGGCACGCGTGAGTGCCAAGGCCGACTTTATGATCAATGCCGTCGGCCCTGCGGTGCGCTTTATCGGCCGTTTGGCGCAGATCGTGATCGCGCTGGTGGGCTGCAGCATGCTGGTTGCCGGTCACATGACCGTCGGCGTGTTCCAGGCGTTCTTCCAGTTTATCTACGAGGCGTCCGAACCCATGACGCAGCTGTCGTTTACCTTCAACTCGCTGCAGAGCGCGTTGGCGAGTGCGGAGCGCGTGTTCGACCTGCTCGATGAGCCCGAGATGGAGGCCGATCCGCTGCCGGACGAGGCCGCCAAGCTGCCGGGTCGCGTTGAGGGTCGCGTCTCCTTTGAGCACGTGCGCTTTGGTTATTCGCCCGACAAGCCGCTTATGCACGACGTGTCGTTTACCGCCGAGCCGGGCCAGAAGATTGCCGTGGTGGGAACCACGGGCGCGGGCAAGACGACGCTCATCAACCTGCTCATGCGCTTCTACGAGATTGACGGCGGGCGTATTACGCTCGACGGCGTGGATACGAGCCGCATGGACCGCGGCGAGCTACGGCAGCAGTTTGGCATGGTGCTGCAGGACGCCTGGCTGTTCGATGGCACGATTGCCGAAAACATCGCCTACGGCTGTCCCGAGGCGACGCGTGAGGAGATCGTGGCGGCTGCGCGCGCCGCGCAGGTCGACTTCTTTGTGCGCACCATGCCGCAGGGCTATGACACGCGCGTGGCCAACGATGCCGAAAGCATCAGCCAGGGCCAGCGTCAGCTGCTGACCATCGCACGCGTGCTGCTCAATAACCCGGCGATTCTCATCCTGGACGAGGCGACCTCAAGCGTGGATACGCGTACCGAGCTTGCCATCGGTCGTGCCATGGACGCGCTCATGCGCGGGCGCACGAGCTTTGTGATCGCGCACCGCCTGTCGACGATCGTGGACGCCGACCTGATCTTGGTCATGGATCACGGCAACATTATCGAGCAGGGCACGCATAAGGAGCTGCTGGCTGCCGAGGGTGCCTACGCCGACCTCTATCTGAGCCAGTTCGCATAATGTGACAAAGGGACAGTCTCTTTGCCACATCACAAATAAGGCGCGCCGGGGATGAATTCCCTGGCGCGCCTTTGCGTTGATGCCGATGTCGTTTTGTGCCGCTTGCGTTCCTAGCGTTCGTCCACGAGCTTGGCGACGAGGGCCTTGAGCTCGGCCACCTCTCGCTCGAGTTCCTTGACGCGGCGGGCATTCTCGGTGATGCCCTGGCGGTTGAGGGCGGACTGCTCGGCGGCGTCATCGGGCATGTACTCGCGATGCTGCTTGGCGTCGAAACTCTCCTCGAACACACGGCAGCCGTTGCGCTTGATGATGCGTCCCGGCACGCCCACGACGGTGCAGTTGTCGGGGACGTCCTTAACGACGACCGAGTTGCCGCCGATCTTGACGTTGTTGCCGATGCAGATGTTGCCGAGCACCTTGGCGCCCGTGCCTACCGTGACATTGTTGCCCAGGGTGGGGTGACGCTTGCCGGTCTCGTTGCCGGTGCCGCCGAGCGTGACGCCCTGGTAGAGCACACAGTTGTCGCCCACAATGGTGGTCTCGCCGATGACGACGCCCATGGCGTGGTCGATAAAGAAGTGCTTGCCAATCTGCGCGGCAGGGTGAATCTCGACGCCGGTGATGTGGCGGGTGATTTGCGAGAGCACGCGGGCGAGCGAGCGATGACCGTGCTCCCACAGCCAGTGCTCGGGCACGTGGTTCCACTTGGCGTGCAGGCCAGGATAGGAAAGAAAGATGACCAGACCGTTTTGCGCGGCGGGGTCCTGCGCCTGGACGGTCTTGATGTCCTCGCGAATGGTATTGATAAAGCTCACCGGCCGCCCTCCCTTAGCGCCATGGCAATGCGATTCAATAAAGTATAGCGATTCGCTAGGGATTAAAAAGGACAATCTTGGCGGCTTTGCGCTACAAGTGTCAGTTATGCAAACTTGCTGGTAATGGAGTCATGCTTTTGTGGGGTTGCGCACGAGGGGGCACCGCAACCGTATACTGGTCAACTTGGACGTATCCGCGCCCACAACTGAGAGGTTTTACTTCATGGGTTTCATCAATTTTATTGCCGAGCTGCTTAAGGACCCGCGCACCGCGATCGCCAGCTGGATCGCCGCCGGCCCGCTTATGGCCTACGGCTGCGTGTTCCTGATCATCTTTATCGAGACGGGCGTGGTGTTCTTCCCGTTCCTTCCCGGTGATTCGCTGCTGTTCGCCTCGGGTTTCTTTGCCCACAACGGCGGCTTTAACATCGTGGCGCTTCTGGCCACCGCATGGGCCGCTGCCATTTTGGGCGATCAGTGCAACTTTATGATCGGTCACTTCTTTGGCCGCAAGATCATCGCTTCGGGCAAGGTCAAGGCCATGACGCCCGAGCGCATCAAAAAGTCCGAGGACTTCTTGGACAAGTGGGGTCACCTGGCCATCTTCCTGGGTCGCTTCTTCCCGTTTATCCGCACCTTTGTGCCCTTTATCGCTGGCATGGGCGGCATGCACTGGCGCAACTTTGTCGTCTTTAACGTGCTGGGCGGCATTACCTGGTCGACGGTCTTTACGCTGCTGGGCTACTTCTTTGGCGGCATTCCCTTTGTGCAAGAGCACTTTGAGCTGCTGATTATCGGCATCGTTGCCGTGTCGATCATCCCGACCGTGGTCGGTCTGGTTAAGGCCAAGCTGGGTAAATAGAACGCCTAGCTCGAGCCAGCGCGCAGACCGTACAGTTGAGGCCCGTCACCGCTTACGGTGGCGGGCCTTTTTGCTTCGGTCAAATGAAAATACTTTACTTAGTTAAAGAAAAGCGTTTTATCAGACGCGTGCGGGGAGTACAATCTCGTGCATGCGAATCGACGTGCCATCGGCTTTGATGCTGCTCGCGTGTCCCGTCCGGCTCTACGCTCCGGGCGTGCGACGTTGCGACGCGGTCGGCCTCGGTCCTTGCGTGCGGGTTCGCGAGTATGCAACTGTGTATGTAAGGAGCGACATATGACTGTCGAGAAGAAGGATATCGATTGGGGTAGCCTCGGCTTTGGCTACATGAAGACCGATTACAGCTACGAGGCTCATTGGAAGGATGGCGAGTGGGACGAGGGCGGCCTGACCACCGACCACACCCTGCATGTCTCCGAGTGCGGCGGTATCTTCCATTACTGCCAGGAGGTCTTTGAGGGCCTGAAGGCCTACACCGCCGAGGACGGCAGCATCGTCTGCTTCCGTCCCGACATGAACGCTGAGCGTATGTATAACTCTGCCCAGCGCCTCGAGATGCCCCCGTTTCCCAAGGACAAGTTCGTTGAGGCCGTCAAGCAGGTCGTTTCTGCCAACGCCGCCTGGGTTCCGCCCTTCGGTTCCGGCGCGACCCTGTACGTGCGTCCGTTTATGATCGGCTCCGGTGACGTGATCGGCGTGGCTCCCGCTCCTGAGTACACGTTCCGCATTCTCGTGACCCCGGTCGGTCCGTACTTTAAGGGCGGCCTCAAGCCCGTCAAGCTGCGCGTTTCCGAGTATGACCGTGCTGCACCGCACGGCACCGGCAACATCAAGGCCGGCCTGAACTACGCCATGTCCCTTAAGCCCACGATGGAGGCCCATCGCGAGGGCTATGCCGAGAACCTGTATCTCGACTCCGAGTCCCGCACCTATGTCGAGGAGACCGGTGGCGCCAACGTCCTGTTCGTGAAAGAGGATGGCACGCTCGTCGTTCCGCAGTCGCACACCGACTCCATCCTGCCCTCTATCACCCGTCGTTCGCTCGTTCAGGTTGCTCAGGACCTGGGCATGACCGTTGACCAGCGCCCCGTCGAGTGGGCCGAGGTCAAGGCCGGCACCTTTGTGGAGTGCGGCCTGTGCGGCACCGCTGCCGTCATCTCTCCGGTTGGCGAAATCGACAACAAGGTTTACGGCGCCGACGAGACCGTGACCTTCCCGGCTGGATACACCGAGATCGGCCCTGTGATGAAGAAGCTTCGCGAGACCCTGACTGGTATCCAGTCTGGTGCTGTCGAGGACAAGCACAACTGGGTTTACACCGTCGCGTAATTTGTCTTACCTATCCGGGCAGAGAACAAGTTCCCTCCCGGCGCGTCCTCGGACATGCAAGAAGCCCTCGCTGCGCACTTCGTGCGGCGAGGGCTTCTTGCGTCCTGCGGAGTGCGCCGGGAGGGAACTTGTTCTCTGCCCTGCGGGTTCGGCGATGTCACAACGGGCAATGATTAATCTGAATAAAGATGGTGCGCGGCCTTTTAGGCTGCGCTTTTGCTTTGCTTCGCGCCATGTGGGGGCGGTGGCGACGTGCATTTTTGCGAGTATTCTGCAGTCGAAGGTCCCTGCATACCGATCTCGGGCAAAAAATCGGGAGTTCTCGATGTTTTCTACGAATGATGGGCGGGGTTATGGGCTGGCAGCGTTTGATTTGCAGGGATATTCGCGGTCTTTGGCATTTATCGTGGCGCCCGAAGCTCTTGGTTATGTTGAATACTCCTAAAAATGCACGACGCTTAGAGGGGGACCTTCGCGAAAAAGGAAACCGCCCCGTCGAAGTATGCATTCGACGGGGCGGTTTATGCATTTGGCCGATTAAGGATGCGCTGTCAAACTACTAGAACTTGACGGTCGGGGCCTGGCGGGCTGCTTCGGCGGCCTCGAAGCCCTGGCGCTCCTTAAACTGGAAGATGCCGGCAAAGATGACAGCCGGGAACGTCTGAATGGCGTTGTTGTAGCTGAGCACGCAATCGTTGTAGCTCTGGCGTGCATAGCTAATCTTGTTCTCGGTATCCTCGAGCGATGCCTGCAGCTGCGTAAAGTTGGTGTTTGCCTTAAGATCGGGATAGGCCTCGGCTACGGCGAAGAGCTGACGCAGCGCACCGGTCAGCACGTTGTCGGCTTCCATCTTGGCTTCGGGCGTGGTGGCCTTGACGGCGGTGTTACGCGCGCTGATCACGGCGGAGAGCGTCTCCTGCTCGTGCTTGGCGTAGCCCTTGACGGTCTCGACCAGGTTGGGGATCAGGTCGTTGCGACGCTGCAGCTGCGTATCGATGTTCTGCCAGGCGTTATCGATGCGGTTACGCTTGGTGACCATGTTGTTGTAGATGCCGGCGATGGCGCAGGCAATCACAATGACAACAACGATGCCGATGATGACGGGAAGCATGATGTCTCCGTTTCGAATGGCCGCGGCGGCATGCGCCAGCTGCCGTTGGTATAACGCTACTAGTATACCCGCAACGTTTTGTCGTGCCGAACTTTCCGGTAAGCGTTGTGTTTTCGGCGGGGTTGGCACCGGGGCAAAGCGCGCGAGGTACAGGTGTAAGATATGCGACAGATTGACGAGTGTTGTCTTTGCCCTGAGGATGGCGATACCAGTGGACCTTCGCATCAAGAAAACCTACCGCGCCCTGTTCGATGCCTTTACCGAGCTTCTCGAGGAGCATCGTTTTGAGGACCTGACGGTTGCCATGCTGTGCGACCGCGCCATGATTCGCCGCACGACGTTCTACAAGCACTTTCGCGACAAGAACGATTACTTTGCCTTTTATATCGATGAGCTCATGTCGGGCTTGCCGCAAAAACAGCCCGATGAGGCCGGCGCGGTATCTGCCGAGGACGTGCGCGCGCTTCGGCACGCGATTTTGGACGATGCCATGGATTTGATTCTGGCGCACGAGCAGCTCATGGATAACATTTTGGCAAGCAGCATGTCGGGCATGTTGACCAACGTTATTTGCGACCGCATTGCCCGTTCCATCCGCGAGCGTGTGATGAACGTGCTTGCCGAGGATGCCCTGGCTCCCGTGTCACTCGAGACGACGTCTGAGTTTGTCGCCGGCGGTATTATTCGACTTTTCACGATATGGTGGGAATCGGGCCACGATCTTGAGCGTCGACCTGAGATAGCCGACGTGGTCGATGCACTGTTTGAGCGGACCATGACGCCGGTGCATCACTAGAAGTGGCGGAGAGAGGGGGATTCGAACCCCCGGAACGCTCTCGCGCTCAACGGTTTTCAAGACCGCCGCATTCAACCGCTCTGCCATCTCTCCGTGAGTCGTAATGATAGCATCGTTTTGAATTTGCAACAGGGAAGGCGAACGATGACGATCACCGAAATCGACGAGAAGTTCATGCGCGAGGCGTTGGCGGAGGCGCGAGCCGCCGCGGCGGTGGGCGAGGTGCCCATCGGAGCCGTGGTAGTGCGCGCGGGTGAGATTGTCGCGCGGGCGCATAATCGCCGCGAGCTCGACCAGGATCCTTCGGCTCATGCCGAGTTCGCGGCCTTGTGCGCTGCTGCCCAGGCGCTTGGCCGCTGGCGCCTTTCCGACTGTACGGTCTACGTGACGCTCGAGCCCTGCTGCATGTGTGCGGGGCTTATGGTTAACGCGCGCGTGGGGCGCTGCGTGTATGGCGCGTGCGACGCCAAGGCGGGCGCGTTGGGTTCGCTGTATGACCTGAATGCCGACTCGCGCCTGAATCATCGGTTTAACGTGACGGCTGGAGTCCTGGCGGATGAATGCCGTGAGCTGCTGAGTAGCTATTTTGGCGGTCTGCGCGGAGCGAGCGGCGCTGATTGCGGTTGTGGGGCCGATCTTGAAGCACACGCCGCTCACGCCGCAGCGCTTGCAGGTGCCGGTGAGGATGCTGGCGCGGCAGTTGACTTTGGTCCTGCGTGCCGCCGGCCCCGCCGTGTGCTGCTGGCGATCGACTCCTTTAAGGGCAGCGTGTCGAGTGCACAGGCGGAGGCGGCGGTTGCCGAGGGCATGCGCCGCGTTTGGCCCGATGCCGAGGTGTGCACATTGCCGCTGGCAGATGGTGGCGAGGGAACGCTCGATGCCGTTGCCGCCTGCGGTGGCGAGCTTGTGACCTGCGAGGTTGCAGGCCCCTTTGGCGACCGCGTGTCCGCCCGGATACTGGTGGACGGCGAGCACGAGTTGGCTGTTATTGAGATGGCCGAGGCGGCCGGCATTGGGTACTCGCCTTGCACGGAGTCGTCGGCGCTTGCGGCTTCGACCTATGGCGTGGGCGAACTGATGCTTCATGCGGTTCGCGCGGGTGCAAAGACTATCTATATTGGCTTGGGCGGCAGCGCCACCAACGATGGCGGCGCCGGTATGCTGCAGGCGCTGGGCGCGCGTGTGGTCGATGACCAGGGCTGTGATGTCGCCCCCGGTCTTGCTGGCCTTGAGCGGGTGGCGAGCGTTGATTTGGCGCCAGCGCTTCGGGCGCTGAACGGCGCACGTGTCGTGGTGCTTTCCGATGTCGAGAATCCACTCGTGGGGCGTCGAGGCGCCCTAGCAGTGTTCGGTGGGCAGAAGGGCCTGCTGACGGGGGATGCCGAGGTCCTGCGCAGGTGCGACAGCTGGATGGTCGGCTACGGTCGCTTGCTCGACGCCGCGATTGCCGGAGCTCGAGCCCAGGGGTTGTTGCGCACACCCGAGGGCGCGCGGACATTTGGCTCGGTGCTCGGCGTGCCCGGCGCGGGCGCTGCCGGTGGCTTGGGCGCGGCGTTGCTGGCGCTCGGCGCGGAGCTACGCTCGGGTGTGGAGACGGTGCTCGATCTCGTGGGGTTTGACGAGCGTGTACGCGATGTCGACCTGGTCATAACGGGCGAGGGCAATATGGATGAGCAGTCCGCCGCCGGTAAGGCACCGGTGGGCGTGGCCCGTCGTGCGAAGCGATATGGCAAGCCGGTGGTCGCCGTCGTGGGCGGTCGCGCCGTCAACCTGGACACGGTGTATGAGCGGGGTATTGACTTGGTTTTGCCGATTTGCCGCAAGCCCATGCCTCTCGACCAGGCGCTCGGTGCGCAAGAAGCCACTGCCAACCTCATCTGTGCCGGCGAGTCAGCCGCCCAAGCCTATGACCTCGCTCGCCTCTAAGGCCTATCTCCCTATATGTTGCGGTGGAATACGGAGTGTTTTTGCCTTTAAGGTGCCAATTCAGTCCGTATTCCACCGCAACTTCGAGAATGACCATTCGAGGTTGGCTGCCTTAGGTCTTGGGTCGGACCGTTTGCCACGAAATGCGACCATCTACTACGTTAAGCCGGCCACCCTCGACCATCCCGGAATTTGCAAAAACAAAACCGCAGGTAGAAAGCTTGCCGATTTTCGAAAAAGTCGGCTATGGTCGACCCCTGTGGCCTAAACGTAGTAGATGGGCCCTTTCTGTGGTGCGGCACCAAGCCGGTCATTTTGGGATGGGACTATTTTGACTACTCATTGGCTGCTCTGGCAATCGGGCTGCAAAAGTAGTCAAAAAAGCTCCGTCCCAAATTAGCTACCTTGCTCTGGCGGGCGGGAGCAGGTAAGATATACCGAGCGCCTAGCGCGTTCGATGGGTTCGGATGACGACATGTTCCGAATCTGGTCAGGTCCGGAAGGAAGCAGCCATAAGGAGCCTCTGTCGGGCATCCGAATCCATCGAGCGCACGGGCGTTTTTTGGTGCCGCGACATGGCCCGGCCGGCGGCGAGGTGTTTGGTGTCTCGCTGGTCCTCGGCTTCGCCTGCGGGATCGCTCGACTACCAAACACCTCGCCGCCGACCGGGCCCCGTCGTCCAAAAATCATCCGTAAAGGCGCGTTTATCTAATTTAAATCTATCCCTTGTGGAATGCGGCTTGCTGGTGTTGTCTGGGCATTGATGGCTATGTGGTTCAAGAGGCGGCGGTGCTGTTGCTTGAATTTTTGCAGTTAAAGAGGCCCGTTTCCCTGGGTTGGGGAAACGGGCCTCTTTTCTCTCTGGGTTTGTGGATTGGCGAAGGTGGTATGCTCTGGCAGCTATTTTGAGTTCCTGATGCGGCGTGTGGCTGTGGCGGTTATTCCGAGGCCTGCGGCGGCGACTGCTGCGAGTGCGATTGCGCTCGGTGCTGTGTCGCCCGTGTTTGCGAGCTTGCCGGCGGTCATATTTGCTTGCTTGCTGCTGCTCGAGTTCGCCTGCTTGGTGGAGCTTGGCGGGGTATTTTTGCCGGTCGCGGGCGAGCTGGCGGGCTGTGTTGCCTCGGCCGGTTGCGCCGAGTTGGAGGGAGGCGTCGTCTCGGTCGGTTTCGTTATCTCGGGCGAGGCGGCCTTGTCTGCCGCGGCCTTTGCCTCTTCGTATGCCTTGCAGGCGTCGTCATAGGCCGCTTGCGCCTTTTCCAAATCGCCGAGGAGCGCATTTCGCTTGGCAATGTCCTCGTCGATCTGGGCTTTAGCTTCCTCTGCCTCACTTTCGAAATACTGAACCTGTTTTTCCTGGCTTTCGAGCCGGCGTTGGTAGCGGTGAAGATCATCTTCACAAGATTTTTCTCGCCTTTCTGCCGACATGATCTCACTGCGCAACTGCTTTATTTGCTCCTTAATAGCTGTGCTGGGCTCCTCGTCGCCGAGTGCTTCAAGTGCCTTATCCAATTCTGCCTGAAGGCCGCTTGTCCGGTTGTGGGCCTCATCGTATTTGGCTTGGGCTGCATCGACGTTCGCTTGCATGGCGGGAAGGGGTTCCCTCCGTTTGGCGGCTTCCGCCACCACCATGTCGTAGAGTTCTTGAAATGCGGCAATGTCTTCATCGATTTCCGCAATTTTCTCGGGACTTGCGGCGTCTTTTGCGGCCTCGAGGTTTTTGAGCGCTTCCTGCATGGCTGCATACGCTTTTTCTTTTGCGGCGGCCGCATCTTCCGTTTGCAAGGCAACTGCACCGGTGGGGGAGCTGGTTTCTGCCGCGATCGCCGCTACGGGGGCGATTCCCGCGACAAGTGCCGCGGAAAGGGCGATGCCCACAGTTGCTCGTCTTGCTCTTCTTGCGAGAATGTCGTTCATCTCGGCACCTCATTTCAAGGGTCGGCGACTAACTTGGTAGCACTAATGTAAGTATATCAGGCGGTTTGCCCGCCATTGATCGGGCGTGCGCGTATGCCCCTTGATTAACAGCCATTAAATCTATCCCTTAAGGAACGCGGCTTGCTGGTGTTGTCTGGGCATTGATGGCTGCGTGGTTCAAGAGACGGCGGCATTACCATTTGTTTTTCAAGTAAAGAGGCCCGTTTCCCTGGGTTGGGGAAACGGGCCTCTTTTTGTCTCTTGGCTTGTGGATTGGCGAAGACAATAGCCGCTGGCGGCTATTTTGAGTTCTTGAGGCGGCGTGTGGCTGCGGCGGTTATTCCGAGGCCTGCGGCGGCGATTCCTGCGAGTGTGATTGCGCTCGGCGCTGTGTCGCCCGTGTTTGCGAGCTTGTCGGCGGTCGCATTTGCTTGCTTGCCGTTGCTTGTGTTCGCCTGCTTGGCGGAGCTCGGTGCGGCGTCTTTGCCGGCCGCGGGCGAGCCGGCGGGCTGTGCCGTCTCGGCCGGTTGCGCCGAGCCGGAGGGAGGCGTTGTCTCGGTGGGTTTCGTTATCTCGGGCGAGGCGGCCGTATCTGCTGCGGCTTTTGCCTCTTCGTATGCCTTGCAGGCGTCGTCATAGGCCGCTTGCGCCTTTTTCAAATTATCGAGGAGCGCATCTCGCTTGGCTGTTTCTCCGTCGAGGTGGGTTTTATTAAACTCTACTTCGCTTTCTAAGAAATAAATCAGGCTTTTCTGACTTTCGAGGCGCATTCGGCAGTGCTCAAGCTTATCTTCACAACGAGATTCTTGCTCTTGTGCATCCATGATCGCTAGTTCCAACTGCCATCTAGTTTCGTAATCCGTGTGGGGGATTTTATTTAATTCTGCCTCAAGGTCTCTTGTTCGGTTGTGGGCCTTATCGCATTCGGATTGGGCTGCATCGATGTCCGCTTGCATGGTAGGAAGGGATTCCTTATATATGGCAGCTCGCGCCAAATTAGTGTCGTAGTTCTTTTGAAAAATGGCAATTTTAGTATCGATTTCCGCAATTTTCTCGGGACTTGCGGCGTCTTTTGCGGCCTCGAGGTTTTTGAGCGCTTCCTGCATGGCCGCATGCGCTTTTTCTTTTTCGGTGGCCGCGTCTTCCGTCTGCAAGGCGACTGCATCGACAGGGGAGCTGGTTTCTGCCGCGATCGCCGTTACGGGGGCGATTCCCGCGACAAGTGCCGCGGAAAGGGCGATGCCCATGGTTGCTCGTCTTGCTCTTCTTGCGAGAATGTCGTTCATCTCGGCACCTCATTTCAAGGGTCGGCGACTTACTTGGTAGCACTAATGTAAGTATATCAGGCGGTTAACCCGCTCTTGAATCTCGCCAGAAATGACGAGTTGTTTACGCTTCTTTTGAGCTCACCGTACTATCATGATTCGAATTGAGTGTGAATGATGATAGGGAGCGCCTTTTTATGATTGAGTTGCTCAGGCGTTTTGGTGGTAAGTTTCGCCGGTATATGGTGATCGGCCCTGCGTGCAAGTTGATCGAAGTGATCTTTGACCTGCTTACGCCGCTGGTGATTGCGCAGATGATCGACAAGGGCATCGGTGTGCACGATGTCAACGCCGTCGTCCACTACGGTATGCTGCTTGGCGCCATGGCCGTGATCGGCATCTCGTTTACGCTTGTCTGCCAAAAGATGGCGGCGCTGACCTCACAGGGCATGGGCACCGACATTCGTGGCGCACTCTACGAACACATCAACAAGCTGAGCTATGCCGAGCTCGATCGCTTTGGCACGCCGTCGCTCATCACGCGCATCACCAACGACGTCAACCAGGTGCAGCTGGCCGTGGCGCTGGGTGTGCGCATGCTCATCCGCTGGCCTTTCCTGGCGGTGGGCTCCATGGTTGCGGCCCTCGCCATCGACCTTAAACTCGGCATTATCTTTTTGATCTGCACGCCCGCCATCGGCCTGGTGTTTTGGTTTGTCATGGCGCACTGCATCCCGTACTACAAGCAGCTGCAGGCAAAGCTCGACCGCATCGCGCTTATCTGCCGCGAGGGGCTTTCGGGCGCCCGCGTGGTCCGCGCGTTTGTGCGTGAGGACCATGAGCGTGAGCGTTTCGCCCAGGCGGCCGATGACCAGGCGCATGTCGCCATCGCGGTGGGCAGGCTCTCGTCGATTCTCAACCCCGTCACGTTTTTGGTGATGAACCTGGGCGTGTGCGCCATCCTGTGGGTGGGCGGCATTCAGGTCAACGTGGGCGAGCTCACGCAGGGCCAGGTCATGGCGTTCGTCAACTACATGACGCAGACCCTGACCTCCATCGTGTACGTCGCCAACCTGGTCGTGGTCTTTACCAAGGCGAGCGCCAGCGCGTCGCGTATCAACGAGGTGCTCAATTGCGTGCCGAGCATCACCGACGAGGGCAATCAGCCGGTTGCGCTGCCCCAGGCACCCGCGACGGACGTCGACGCCCCGGCCCCTGCGCTGAGCTTGAGCCATGCGAGCTTCTCGTTTGGCGCCGGTGCGGCCAACGCCGTCAACGATGTGACCCTGGAACTCCCACTGGGCAAAACACTCGGCATTATCGGCGGCACGGGCAGCGGTAAGTCCACGCTCGTTTCGCTTATCCCGCGCCTGTACGATGCAGGCGCCGGCAGCGTGTGCGTGATGGGCGCCGACGTGCGCGCTTGGCCGCTCGACCAGCTGCGCCATGTGGTTGCGACTGTTCCGCAGCGTGCGTCGCTGGCGAGCGGCACTATCCGCAGCAACCTGACCTGGCGCGATGAAGCCGCGACCGACGAGGAGCTCTGGGCAGCGCTCGATATGGCGCAAGCGAGCGAGTTCGTGCGCAGCAAGTCGCAGGGGCTCGATGCCCCGGTCGAGGCGGGCGGTAAGAACTTCAGCGGTGGCCAGCGCCAGCGTCTGACCATCGCGCGTGCCCTAGTGGGCTCGCCTCAGATATTGATCATGGATGACTCCGCGTCGGCGCTCGACTTTAAGACCGACGCGGCGCTTCGCCATGCCATTCGCGAGCGCAGCGTGCGCGGTGCCGTCGAGGGCGGGCTGCCGCTCACGACCGTCATCGTGAGCCAGCGCGTCTCGACCGTGCGCGACGCCGACATGATCTGCGTACTCGACCACGGCTCGGTTGCGGGTCTGGGCACGCATGATGAGCTGTACGCGACCTGCCAGCTCTATCGCGAGATTTGCCAGTCGCAGCTGCGCCGCGAGGAGCTTGAGGGCCAGCGGGGGAGCACAGCGCCCGCGTCCACCCCAGGCGCCCCGACCGCCCCCGCATCTGTCTGCGCAAAGGAGGGCTGCTAAATGAATCCGTACACTTCCTCCGGTTCGGTCGCCACGATGACGGCCAACGTGTCCGGTAACGATAACCTCAACGACCTGGGCGACGGTCCGCGCCAGCCCGGCGATCCCGAGCGCTATCCCGTGGGTGCGGTGACCCGCCGCCTACTGGGCTATGTTCGCCCGCATCGCATTTCGTTTGTAGCGTCGTTTGTGAGTGCCGCCGTCTCGGTGATCTTGCAACTCTATACGCCCATTCTCATCGGCGAGGGCATCGACCTTATCGTCGCCGCCGGGCAGGTGGACTTCGACGCGCTGCTGCCGCTTGTTACCAAACTCGCGCTCGTCGTGGTGGGGGCCGCGGCCTTCCAGTGGCTACAGGGCTATTGCGTTAACCGCCTGTCCTACGAAACGGTGCGCGACATGCGCGTGGAGGCGAGCGATAAGCTCAGCCGTATGCCGCTCAGCTTTATCGACAGCCATGCCCACGGCGACCTTATGAGCCGCGTGGTCAACGACGTCGATCAGGTGGGCGACGGTCTGCTGCAGGGCTTTACGCAGCTCTTCGCCGGTGTTATCACCATCGTGGGCACGCTCGCGTTTATGCTCTCCATTAACCTGACCATGACGCTCGTGGTGGTACTCATCACGCCGCTTTCCATTTTTGCAGCTGGTGCTATTGCCAAGCTTTCCAACAAAAGCTTTACGGCACAGCAGCGTATTCAAGGGCAGCTCGGTGGTCATATCGAGGAGTACGTAGGCGAGCAAAAGCTTGTCGACGCCTTTGCCTATGGCCCTAACGCCCAGCAGCGCTTCGATGCCCTCAATGCCGAGCTCTACACCGCGGGCGAGCGCGCGCAGTTTATGGGTTCGCTCTCCAACCCCGGTACGCGCTTTATCAATAACATCATCTATGCCGTGGTCGCTGTGATCGGCTGCGTGGGCGTGATCACGGGCGTGCCCGCGGCGCTTACGGTGGGCGGCGTGCAGATCTTCCTGTCCTATGCCAACCAGTACACCAAGCCGTTCAACGAGGTCACCAACGTCATTACGCAGATCCAGACCGCGTATGCCTCGGCGCGCCGCATGTTTGCGCTGCTCGATGCGCGCGAGCAGGAGCCCGACGCGCCAGATGCCGTGGAACTTGCCGCACCGCAGGGCGAGGTCGCCCTTGAGCATGTGGACTTTAGCTACGTGCCCGACCGCAAGCTGCTTCAGGACATCTGCATCGAGGCTAAGCCCGGCATGCGCTTTGCCCTGGTCGGTCCTACGGGCTGTGGCAAGACAACGCTCATCAATTTGCTGCTGCGTTTTTACGATATCGATGCCGGTCGCATCATGGTCGATGGCCGGTCTTCGCGTGACTACACGCGCGCAAGCCTTCGCCGCGCCTTTGGCATGGTGTTGCAGGACACTTGGCTGTTCGAGGGCACGGTGGCGGAAAACATCGCCTACGGCTGTCCCGACGCCACGCGCGAGCAGGTTATCGAAGCTGCCAAGCGCGCGCACGCGCACAAGTTTATCGTGCAGCTGCCAGGCGGCTACGATACGGTAATCGGCGAGGACGGCGGCACGTTTAGCCAGGGTCAAAAACAGCTGCTGTGCATCGCGCGCGTCATGCTCACCGACCCGGCGATTCTGCTGCTGGACGAGGCAACGTCGAGCATCGATACGCGTACCGAGCTGCAGGTGCAGGCGGCATTCGACGAGCTCATGGCTGGCCGCACAAGCTTTGTCGTGGCGCACCGCCTGAGCACGATTCGTAACGCCGACTGCATTCTGGTGATGCGCGACGGGCAGATTATCGAGTGCGGCACGCACGACGAGCTGCTAGCGGCAGGCGGCTTCTACGCCGAACTCTACCGCAGCCAATTCGCCCAGTGAGCAAGCCCGTGGGGCAAATTAATCAATCGACAGACGGTGGTTTACATCTGTCACGTTAGTACTAAGATATTCATCTAATAAATTGCATTAGTGGCTTTAGTTTTGGGGGATACGAGGCAACGTGACTATGACGTGCTCTTTGGTGGTTAACAGCAAGAGCGGTAATACCAGGATGGTTTCGGGTGCGATCAAGCGCGCTCTGCAGGCTGCGGGTGTTGAGTTTGTCCATGCCGCGGCGTTGAGCGACGATGCGGATGCAGATCAGGTTGCGCTCGAGGCGCAGGGCGCCTGCGCGGCCGACACGGTGCTCGTCGGTTTTTGGTGCGACAGGGGCGCGTGCACGCCTTCGGTTGCCGCGCTGCTCTCCGCTCTGCACGGCAAGCGCGTTTTCCTCTTTGGTACCTGCGGTTTTGGCGCCGACCAGAGCTATTATCAGCAGATTATCAATCGCGTGACCTCCAATTTGGCCGAGGATGCCGAGCTTGTGGGTTGGGCAATGTGCCAGGGCAAGATGGGTCCCGCGGTCAAGCAGCGCTACGAGGCCATGCTCGAGCAAGATCCCGACAATGTCCGCTTTAAGATGCTGCTCGATAACTGGGTCGCCGCAAAGGATCACCCCACCAAGGAAGATCTGGACAACATGGCCGCAGCCGCCAAGAAGGCCGTTTTGGGCGAGTAGACCGTCGCTCGCGGTGCCGCGCGTTCAATCGTACAAACGTGAAAGCCTCGAGATTCTCGAGGCTTTTTTCTTGACACTTGTGGACGCAACCGTGGCAAGCGTTTGGGGTGACATTTTCCATCACCTCGATGACGAGGCCGTTCTGGACAACACGCTCGCATACGTTCGCTGGATGTATTCAGAGTGGGAAGGGCTTTCCTGATGGATGGGGTTTCGGAAAGTGCGTCCCAGAATTTGCCTTTGGAATGGGATGGAGTTTCCCAACGGGCCCGTAAGCGGAAACTGCATCCCGCTCCGGACGTGAATTCTGGGACACGGTTTCCGGATGCAAAAAGGCCACATGACGTGGCCTTCGACTTATATATGTTCAGCGGATACCCCTACGACAAGCCGCGCTCCAACAACAAGGCGTCTGCCCGGCGACGCGGAACGTAAGGTTCATCGCGAGTTCCGCACGAGCCGGAGAGCACTTAATGTGCTCTCCGTGCGAGCAGGACTGTCCGAGCGGGGAACCTTACGTTCCGCGCCGCCGGGCAGACGAACCAGTTATGAGTGACCCGCTACTTGATCTTGGTCGTACCCGGTGCCAGGTTGGGGTCGGTTTCGTTGGCCTCGGTCTGGAAATGCTCGGTGTAGACGTTCTTGCCGTCGCGGAACATCTCGTAGTACTGCATCTTGGCGTAATCCTCGCGCGCCTTGGTGGCGGCTGCTGCGGCGGCGTCGTCGCCGGTGACGTTGGAGGAGAGCGCCCAGCGCAGGCTGGCGTCCTCGTAGCCCACCGAGTTGATGGCGGGCAGCGACTCACGCAGCGTCATGTGCGCCTTCTGGTAGTCGGAGAGGGGTGCGCCGATCAGCTGCATAAGCTGCGTGGACAGGTAGTTGGTGGACAGGTCGTCGACCTCGCTCGTCTGGTCGCAGCCGGCAACGTCGTAGTTGGCCCAGATGATGTAGTCGGTCTGCCACAGACGCTCCTGATGCGTGGCGTCGTCCTCACCGGTAAACCACTTGTCGTTGAACTTGGACGGGAAGAACGGCTGGTGATCGCCCCAGAACACCACGACCACCTTGCGGTCGAGCTTGCTCAGGGCGTTAAGGAAGTAGCGCAGCGCCTGGTCGGACTGCTCGATGCACGAGACGTACTCGTCGACATCGGAGAGCGTGCCGTCCTCGACGGTCTTGGCGTCCAGATCGGTCGTGTCGATGTTCAGGTGCATCTGCTTGTCGACCGGCAGCAGGCCCGTGTCGTAGCCCGAGTGGTTCTGCATGGTCACGTCGAAGATAAACTGCGGATCGGCGTTCTGGTCGAGCAGCTCAAGAATCTTGTCATAGGTCGCCTGGTCGGTCACCATACCGCGCAGAGTGTCGGCTCCCTGGAAGTCGTTGATGGACAGGAACCGGTCAAAGCCAAAGTCCTTGTACACGTTCTCGCGGTTCCAGTTGGTGGCGTGGTTGGGGTGCATGGCCGTGGTGGAATATCCGAGCGACTTGAACTGCTCTGCCAGGTTCCCGGTCGTTTCCATGTTGTAGATGGTGTAGGGGTACACGCCCGAGCCCAGGTTGGCCATGGAGTTGCCGGTCATAAACTCAAACTCGGTATTGGCGGTACCGCCGCCGTAGGCGCTCACGTAGAGCTTGCCGCGGCTGAGGCAGTTGGACAGGTTCTTAAAGTACTGCGGGCCCTCGTAGCCGGCGCGCATGTTCTGGTAGATCGACAGATCCGAGAAGGTCTCGTTCATGATGGCGATGACCGTGGGCTTCTCGCTGTCGAACTGCTCCTTTGCGGCGGCGCGCTCATCGCTCTTAGCCGCGTCGGATTTGTCATAGGCCTTGGCGTACTTTTTGAGCGTGGCCTTGGCATCGTCGACGGAGTAGTCGGCGGGTTTGGGCGGCTTGATGGACTGCGCTGCGCTAATGAAAGCGGGCAGGTAGCCCTCGCGCCAGTAGCTCTCGAGCGGGCGCCAGGTGTAGACGGTGATGCCGAGGGTGTTGTAGTAGTCGATGAGCGTGACGTGTGCGGTCACACCGCCCAGGCACAGCACGGCGACGAGCAGGTTGGTGAGCAGCATGCGCTTGGCGTTGGCGGCGCCCTTCTGACGGTGCGGTGCCACCAGGCCGGCGTACTCGCACAGCAGCATGGCGATGGCGGTAAAGCCCATGGACAGCACGCAGAACAGCGAGATCGAGAAGGTGTAGCCGGTGCCGGCGACCGCGGCGGCGGTGGAGATGGCCGAAAGGTCGCCCGGCTGGATGGGCATGGATTTAAACGTGATGACGAAGAACTCGGCAATGCCCAGGACAAAGAGGGCAAAGGCCAAGACCGCGGGGGCTGCGCCGTGGCGCTGGAACAGGAAGAACAGGCCGACCATGAGCGTGGTGATGATGGCCCACTCGAGCAGGATGCACAGGGGGTAGACCCAGGTAAAGTCGTGGTTGGACGAGACCTCCATGCCCAGCAGCGCAAAGACGCCGGCGAGCAGCAGGCACAGGACGGCGGCGACGAGCGGTTTACCCACAAAGGCTCCGCGCAGGCGGGCGAGCTTGCCGGTGGGGGCGGGGGCGTCGGGCCCGGCGAACGCAAAGACGCGCGGGGCGATGCGGTCGCGGGCGATGCTGGCCCAAGCGCAGCCGGTGAGGATGGCGTTGGTCAGGATGAGCATCACGAAGGCGAGCGGCTCGTTCTGCGCGACGAGGCCAATAGCGCCCCAGACGGTCAAAAAGAGCTGGAACAGGCCAAAGGCGACGCTCCAGGCGAAGGCGCCCTTGGCAACGGTGCCCGACTGAGCGCGAATGGCCTTGGCCTCGCGCAAGACAAGGTAGACGGTCGCCGCAAGACCGACGAGCGAGATGGCGGCAGCGAACATGCTGAGACTCCTCACAAACTAAAACCTACGAAAGCGGGGGTTTACCCGATTGTTACCAAGATATGCGCTGCAATTGGTGGCTGCGCACAACAACCAGCCATATTAACGCGCACGTGTGGCGGTGTGGCGCAATGGAGTGGCGACCTGCGCGATAATGGACGGGAATTACACGGAAACGTAAAGGCTTCTTAAAGAATTAGCGAGGATGAGGCGATGAACGAGCAGGTTTGCACCAAGGCTGTGGATACGTGCGGCTATCCGGTCGAGACGACGGGCAATGCGGTGCTGGACACGTTGGAGCACCGTTCCTCCACGCGTGCCTTCGCGTGTGATGACGATGACCGTCCCGTGGCGGTGACCGACGAGCAGCGGGCGGCGATTCTGCATGCGGCGAGTCGTGCGCCGTCGGCGGGCGCCATGATGATGTATTCCATCGTGAGCATCCGCGAGCAGGCAACGCTCGACCGCCTGGCCGACCTGTGCGACCACCAGCCCATGATCGCCAAGGCGCCCTGGGCACTGATATTTGTGGTCGATTATGCCAAGTGGATCGATCTGTTTGAGCACGTGGGCTGCTTTGAGCCCGAGTTTGTCGAGCGCACGGGTAAGGCGCCCCGCCGCGCGCCGGGTTTGGGCGACTTTGCCATCGCGGCCCAGGACGCCGTGATCGCCGCGCAAAACGCCGTGGTTGCCGCCGAGGCTCTGGGCCTGGGGAGCTGCTATATCGGTGATATCGTCGAGAATGCCGAGGAAGTTGCCGAGCTGCTCGATCTGCCGCCCTATACCATGCCGCTGTCGATGCTCATCATCGGCACGCCCCGCAAGGAGCGCCCGGCTATTGCGCATCCCGTGGTGAACCTGGTGCACGAGGAGCGCTACTGCCGCGCCGATGCTGCGACCATGGACGCGCAGGTGGCCGAGATGGACGCGATGTTCCGTCCGCATGCCCGCGAGGTAGGCGAGCGCGTGGTGGATATCTACACCCGCAAGCACACGAGCCCCTTTATGGCCGAGATGAGCCGTTCCATGGAGTGGTGGTTCAAAAACTGGCTCGGCAAGTAACGAATGCGGCGATGTGACAAAGGGACAGTCCCTTTGTCACATTCCATATCGCCGAGGTGGCCTAAAGGCCGTATAAATGTTTATTTAGCTGGGAAAACAGTGCATTAAAACATGGGCCGATTACCTATAATCCCCTCGAACGTTAAAGTTGGGAGGAAACCGGCTTATGGAACAAAAGGCCAAGGAGGCAGCCTCGCACGCTGCGATTCCTGTGAGCATCTCGGCGATGCTCGTCACGCTGGGCGTGGTGTACGGCGATATCGGCACCAGCCCTATGTATGTAACCAAGGCGCTCGTCGCCGGCAACGGCGGCATCGGAAGCGTCACGGAGGAGTTCGTGCTCGGCGCGCTCTCCCTTGTCGTGTGGACGGTCACGTTGCTGACCACCATCAAGTATGTGCTCATCTCGCTGCGCGCCGATAACCATGGTGAGGGCGGCATCTTTGCCCTGTACAGCCTGGTCAAGCGCTGCGGCAAGTGGCTTATCATCCCCGCCATGCTGGGTGGCGCCGCGCTTCTCGCCGACGGCATCCTGACGCCGGCCGTTACCGTTACCACGGCCATCGAGGGCCTGCGCACCATCCCGGCGGTCCATGCCGTGCTGGGCGATGACCAGGGCCGCGTCGTCGCCATTACGCTCGCCATCATCATCGTGCTCTTCTTGGTACAGCGCATCGGTACGGCCAAGATCGGTCACGCCTTTGGCCCCATCATGACGCTGTGGTTCCTATTCCTGGGCGGCACGGGTCTGTTCTTTGTCTTACAGCACCCCGCCGTGCTGCTGTGCCTCAACCCGCTCCGCGGCATCGCCTTTTTGTTGAGCCCCAACAACCACGCGGGCATCATGATTCTGGGCAGCTGCTTCCTCGCCACCACCGGTGCCGAGGCGCTCTACTCCGACATGGGCCACGTCGGCCGCGGCAATATCTACGCTACCTGGCCGTTCGTTAAGTGCTGCCTGCTGCTGTCCTATATGGGCCAGGGCGCTTGGCTTATGAACAACGCTGCCAACCCCGAGCTCATGGGCATTGCCGATCTCAACCCGTTCTACCAGATGCTCGCCCCGGGCCTGCGCCCGTTTGCCGTCGGCCTTTCCACCGTCGCGGCCATCATTGCCTCGCAGGCGCTCATCACCGGTGCATTCTCGCTGGTGTCCGAGGCCAGCCGTCTGGACCTCATGCCGCACATGCAGGTCTTCTACCCTGCCGAGACCAAGGGCCAGCTCTACATCCCCATGGTCAACAATGTCATGCTTGTCGGCTGCGTCATTGTGGTGCTGCTGTTCCAGAACTCGGCGCATATGGAAGCCGCCTACGGCCTTGCCATTACGCTGACTATGATGTGCACCACGCTGCTGCTCTTCTTCTACCTGCACGAGGAGCGTAAGCTCAAGGTTGCTCCGTGGATCTTCGCAGCCTTCTTCCTTTTGCTCGAAGGCTTCTTCTTCGTGAGCTCGCTCACCAAGTTCTTCCACGGCGGCTACTTCACCATCCTCATGGCTGCACTCATCATGGGCATTATGGTGTGCTGGTACAACGGTACGGCTGTTGAGCAGCGCCAGTTTACGCTGCTGCCGCTGCGCAGCTACCTGCCGCAGCTCAAGCGCCTGCGCGATGACGATCGCTACGAGCGCCTGAGCGACAACATCGTGTACCTGACCAAGGACACCCATACCGACTACATCGACCGTGATATCGTCTACTCGATTCTGGACAAGCATCCCAAGCGCGCTCGCGCCTGGTGGTTCGTGAATGTCGAGACCATGGACGAGCCGCATACCTTTGCCTATTCGGTCGAGACGTTCGGCACTGACTACGTGTTCCGCGTGCATCTGTACCTGGGCTACAAGATTAACCAGCGCGTCAATGCCTATCTGCGTCAGGTCGTTCAGGACCTGGCTGCCACCGGCGAGCTGCCGCCGCAGACGCATGACTACTCGGTCTACAAGGATCCGGGTAACATCGGTACGTTCAAGTTCGTCCTGATCCGTAAGCTTCTGGCGCCCGAAAGCGATGTGGAGCCCAGCGAGCGTACGGCCATCACGCTCAAGTACATCATCCGCCGCGCCGCCGGCACGCCCGCACGCTGGTACGGCCTGGAGAACTCCAACGTGAGCTTTGAGTACGTGCCGCTGTTCACCAAGTTTAAGGCCGTGAACAAGATGCAGCGCCTGGCTCCCAACGAGCGGCCGTAGTCGACGCTCGAGGTTTGTCTGCGAACGGGCGGGCTTGTATTGACGGGGATTGAGTCCTGGGAGGAAACCATGGATGCAAAGGTGCTTGACGGTTGCGATCTTGCGACCGAGCTGGTACGTGAGGCACGCGCCGACGCCGCCGAAGATCGGTTTTTGACGAACCGTGCCAACATGGATATGGCCGACCGCGTGATCTCGATTGTGGCACTAGTATTTGGAGCGGTGTGCGTGTGTGCCCTGCTCGCGCACGTGCTGTTTGTCTAGCGACCGCAGGTTGCAAAGGCTATACACTTGGAACCACCACAAGGGAAACCACCACAAAGGTGCCTGTCCCTTTGTGGTGGTTTTTGTTTTTGAGAGAGGGGCGGGGCACTGATGGACGTCCGTACGGACGGCGATATTGCCGATAGCTTTTGGTGGCGGCGCACAACGCTGACGCGCCGCACTCCTCTGTATGACGCCTGCGTATCGGTGGGGCTGCTGGTCGCGGCGACGATTGTGGGTGCGCTGCTCGACCATCCGGGTCTCGCGCCGAGCATCATGATCGTCTATGTGTTCGCCGTTCAGCTGTGCGCATTCTTTACCTGGAGTCGCCTGTATTGCTTGCTGAGCTCGGCTGCCGCCGTGGCGCTCTACAACTTCTTGTTTGTCGACCCGCGCTACTCGCTGTCGCTTATCGATCGCGGCTATCCCGGCATGTTCTTCATCATGTTCGTGGTCTCGCTTGTGTCGAGCTCGATTGCGTTGGCCCTGCGCCGCGCCTTGGCACAGGCTGCCGCCAGCGACCGCCGCACGCATATGGTGCTCGAGACCAACCGCATGCTGCAGCGGTGCGCCGACGAGCAGCAGATCGTTCACGCCATGGCAACGCAGCTGGCGCGTCTTTCGGGCTGTCCGGTCGTGTGGTACAGCGCCGACGCCGAGGGCGATGACCTGCTGCCGCGCGCGACTTACACGGCCGTGGGCGATGCCGCGCCGGTGCATGAACTGGCGCCGCAGATGCCGCCGCGGCTCTCGGCGTCCGCCTATGTGGGAACGCCGCTCGACGCCACGTTTGGCGGCTCGGCGTTTTATGGCATCTACCTGACGGTTCGCACAGGCGACGGCTTCGCGCGCTCGGGCGACCCCGCCTCGGTGGTGGGCGTGCTGGCAATCGTTGCCGAGCCCGACGTGCTGACGCACGAGGAGCGAACACTTGCCGATGCCATCGTGAGCGAAGGCGAGCTGGCACTCGATCGCGCCCGCGCCATGGAGGCCCGCGAGGAGGCGGCGGTGCTCGCCAAAAACGAACAACTGCGCGCCAACCTGCTGCGCTCCATCTCGCACGATCTGCGCACGCCGCTTACCAGTATTTCGGGTAATGCCGACGTGCTGCTCGACCAGGGCTCGACCGGCACTGCGGTGCTCGATGCCCAGACGCGCCGCGGCCTGCTTCTGTCCATTCGCTCGGATGCGCTGTGGCTCAACGCCACCGTCGAGAACCTGCTCGCCATCACCAAGCTCGAGGGCGGCGGTATGCGTCTGTCGACTACGCTCGAGCTCATGGACGATATCGTCGAGGAGGCGCTGCGCCACGTAAATCCGGCCGTGCGCGAGCACGACCTTAAGGTGGTGGCGTGCGATGAGCCGGCGCTCGTCAATGTCGATGCGCGCCTGATGGTGCAGCTGGTGGTCAATCTGGTGAACAACGCCATCACCTATACGCCCGCGGGCTCGCATATCATGATTTCGATTAGCGTCGACGATGGACGCGTGGCGTGCTCGGTGGCCGATGATGGTCCGGGCATCGCACCCGAGGATCGCGAACGGATCTTCGAGTCGTTCTATACCGCCAACCACGGTCTGGCTGACAGTCACCGCAGCGTGGGCCTGGGTCTTTCGCTCTGCCGCTCCATTGCGCTGGCGCATGGCGGTAGCATAGAGGTTGCCGCGGCGGACCCGCACGGCTCGGTCTTTACGATTGAGCTTCCTGCCGCCGACGTTTCGTTTGATAAGGAGTAGCGCTGTGCCGAACTCTGCCGTAAAACCGCTCATCTTGGTCGTTGAGGACGACCCCGCCGTCCGCAATCTTATTGTTGCCGCGCTCGAGGCTCACGGCTTGCGCCATATGGCTGTGGAGACCGCCCATGCCGCTATCGCCGCCGCCTCGTCGCAGACGCCGAGCATTGTGCTGCTCGATCTGGGCCTGCCCGATATGGACGGCGTCAAGGTGGTGGAGTCGGTGCGCGCATGGTCGGGCATGCCGATTATCGTGGTCTCGGCGCGCAGCGAGGACGCGGACAAAATCCGCGCGCTCGATGCCGGTGCCGACGACTATCTGACCAAGCCGTTTTCGGTCGAGGAGCTGCTCGCGCGCATTCGCACGACGCTCAGGCGCCTTTCGTATGCGCAAACGGGCGGCGTTGTCTCCGAGGGCTCGTTCGATACCGGCGAGCTGCATATCGATTTTGATGCCGGCATCGCCACGATGGATGGCGAGGAACTGCATCTGACGCCGATCGAGTATAAGCTCCTGTGCCTGCTGGCACACAACGCCGACAAGGTACTGACGCACCAGTTTATCCTGCACGAGATTTGGGGCACGGCAACTAAGAGCGACCTGGCGAGCCTGCGCGTCTTTATGGGCACGCTGCGCAAGAAGATTGAGTCCGACCCCGCGCATCCGCGCTATATCCAAACGCACGTGGGTATTGGTTACCGATTGGTCATCCAGGGATAGGTCGGCATCCGCCATCCCAATATGAGTTGCGGTGAAATACGGTCTAAATTTGCCTAATTCCAGGCAAACAGTCCGTATTCCACCGCAACTTTGTTTATTTGCCCTTGGGCTTGCTGGCGTAAAATTTTTTCTTTTTGGGCTTGCCGGCGGGGGAGGGCTTGCCGACAAAGTTGGGCTTGCCGTTGCCGGTCTGCGCGTGCGCGGGCGCTGCCGCGCGAGGCTTGCGGGCCTCGGGGTTGCGCAGCTCCTCGGTTCGCTCGGCAATCTCCTCGGCGCTAAAGCCGACCTCGGCCATGGCATCTTCGATGGGCAGGCGGCGCACGATATAGCAGTGGTGCACCTTCTGGTTGCGCGCGAAATCCTCGGGGATGGTCTGTGCCGTAATGTCCTCCAGCACGACGCCCGCTCGTGCGAGCTTGCGCGTCTCGGGGCGGAAGCCGCGCAGGTTGCAGCTAAAGATGGCATGGCCGCCCTGTGCGAGCAGGCGCGACACGCCGGCCAAAAGCTCAACATGGTCGCGCTGGACATCCCAGGTGCGACGGCCCATCTTGGACGAGTTCGAGAACGTGGGCGGGTCGACAAAGATCAGGTCCCAGCGGTTGCGCGTCTGGCGCTGGTCACGAATCCAGGCGAGCACGTCATCGCGCACAAAGTGATGCTGCGGCCCCACAAAGCCGTTCTGACGCATATTGCGCTCGGCCCAATCCAGGTAGGTGTTCGAGAGGTCGACCGTCACGGTCTCCTCGACGCCGCCGTCGGCTGCGTAGCAGGTGGCAGTGCCGGTGTAGGCGAACAGGTTGAGGAAACGGCGCGCCTGCTTGGCGTGCTCGCGCACCAGGTTGCGGGTGACGCGGTGGTCCAAGAAGATGCCGACGTCCAGGTAGTCGTCAAAGTTGACGGCAAAGGTGAGGCCGCCCTCTTCGATGAGCGGCAGGCGACGGCGCGCGATGTTGGCGCGCTCACCCGATGCGCCCTTGCCGGCGCCCTGCTTGCCGTACTGCGAGCCGCCGCGCGAACGCATGCGGGCCTTGGCGTGCACGTGCTCGGCCGGAACATCCAGGATACGCGGCGCGATGGCCAGAATATCGAGCATACGGGCCTGGGCCAGTGCGGGGTCGATGGTCTTGGGCGCGGCGTATTCGGCAATGACGAGCCAGCGGCCCGGCGTCTGCGGGCAACCCTCGTACAGATCGATGGCGGCAGAGTAATCGGGCAGGTCGGCATCGTAGACGCGGTAGCAGCTCACGCCCTCGCGCTTTGCCCACTTGCGACGCAGGCGAGCGTTCTTGCGCAGACGGTTGGCGAACTGCTCGGACTCGGGGATGAGCACGGGCAGCGGCTTGCCATCACCCAGGTCGAGCGTGGCGGTAGGTTCGGGCATGAAGGTGTCGGCGGCTTCGTCGCTGATGACGTCGTCGGCGTCCGCGGTCTCGCCCTCGGCGTTTGCGCTGGTCGCAGCCTCAAACGCTGCGGCGGCGTGGTCGAGCGAAGGCCAGACTTCGACGGTCGCCTCTTCGTTGTTGGGCATGACGGCGATGGAGCGCGCGGGCTCGGCGTGGAGCGCGCGGGCCATAAGGCCATCGCGGGTGAGCGCGGCGACCGGTGCCGAAGCGAGCTCGGGCGCGCGGCGCAGCTCGCCGACCAGCGTCATGGCGTCGTGCATGAGCGAAAGCGGGGTCTCGGTCGTGTCCGCGACCAGGGCGGCACCGGCGACGGCGCCCGCATGGTCCAGCACGGTGGCGGGCTTGGCGGCACAAAAGTCGACAAAACGCTTGTAGCCGGCGCACTTGACCATGCGCTCGGCAGTCTTGCGGGCGGCGGGGTCGATGTCTACGGCCACGATGCGCGCCTGGCGCTCGCGCGCTGCCGCCTCGCGCTCGCGCGCCTCGGCAAGCAGCTGCTCCCACAGGACAGCGTCGTGCAGCTGCCAGCCCTCAAAGCCCCAGCGCTCGCGTGCGGCGCCCGGGGCGCGGTCGGTCAGAATGTTCACGGCCTCCAGCAGCAGACCGCCGCCGGCGCACGAGGCATCGATTAGCGTGGGAAGGGCTTCGTTTTCGTAATCGTCGGCCGTCAGCTCGCGCTCGCATAGTGCGGTCCAGCCGACCTGCGCCAGCACCAGGGCGGCGTAGTCGGGGCGCAACACATGTGCGCCCTCGCCGGCACGAGTCGCAGCGGGCGGCAGACGCTTGAACAGCGGGTCGCCCGAAAGGTCCAGGCTGATGCTCGCGCGGCGCTGACGCAGCGAAAGCAACAGGTGAACATCGGGGTCGGCGGCATCGACGTCGGCGCGACGGCCCGTGGTCTCGGCCAGACGGTCGCACAGCGCGTCTTTGGCGCGCAGGGCCGAGAAGCGCGTGTTGCGCAGCTGCTCGGTCACGCCGCGGGCGGTGATGGCGATGGTGGCGCCGGGGCGGATGATGGTCTCCCAGGCGATGTCGTAAACGCTATCGTACAGTTCATCGGCATCCTGCGCCTCAAAGCGCCCGAGTACCACGAACACACGGCTCGCCAGGCGCGACCACAGACAGGCGCGGTAGCCTTCTTCGAGCTCGCCCTCAAATGTAGCGCGGCCCTTCAGCCGGCGAACATGCGAAAGCCCGAGGCGTTTAAGCTCATCGGCGAGTGCGGACTCAAAGCCCTCGGGGCAGCTTGCGTAAAATTCCATGGGTGACCTCTCTGGTTGCGTCGCTCCATTATATGATGGATGTTTCGTTTACTCTCGCCCCTGAAAGGAACCCATATGATTGATGCGTGCCCCGATTCCGCCGTGCTCTTTTTTGACGTGGACGGCACGCTGACGTCGTTCGATCCCGACAACATGACCGACAAGGACTTTTCGGCGGTTCACCCCTCGCAGGCGGTCGTTGAGGCGTTTCATCGTCTGCGCGACGCGGGACACCAGGCATTTATCTGCACGGGTCGTCCCTTGTGGCTCATCGCCGATAGCTTGCGTGCGCTCGACCCCGCGGGCGTCGTTGCCATGGCGGGAGCCACGCTCGAGGTCGAGGGCCGCGTGGTGTATGAGGACTGCTTTGACGAAGACATTGTTGAGGAGCTTGCACGCCGTATGGCCGCGGCAGGGATTGAAGCCTTTTTCGAGACCAACGTGGCTACTTTTGCCCTGGAACCCGCGGGTGTTGAGCAGTCATCTCTGATCGGCACTTCTGTGGTGCACAGCGCCGAGGAAATGCGCGTCGACGGCAGTCTGCGCGTGGGCAAGGTAGGCATCGTCGCGAGCGACCTGGCTCGCGTAGCCAACGATGATGGCTTTATCGATCGCGAGTTTGAGCTGTGCAACACCGGTGGTCAGAATCGCGAGCTGAGCCCCAAGGGCATCGACAAGGGCGTGGGCGTGGCGCGAGCGCTGGAATACCTGGGTCGCACCGGCAACGCGCGCACCTTTGGCTTCGGCGATTCGGGTAACGACCTGGGCATGCTCGCTGCGGTCGAGACGGCTGTCGCCATGGGCAACGCCATGCCTGAGGTCAAGGCGGTCGCCGACTACGTGACCGATGACGTCGCACACGACGGTACCGTCACGGCTATGCGCCACTTTGGCTTGATTTAATACATGGCCGGGTCGCCTGCATTGGGGGCGACCCGGCCATGTGAGCTATTTTGCAATATAGAGTTTGGGATGACTGTGGCTGCTCTCGATTGCCGCTGTCATGATACCTTCGCTGTCCCCATCGATGATGATGCCGTCGAGGTCATCGATCTGTGCGGACTGATAAAAGCTCGTCTTATTGAACTTACCCTGGTCGACCATCATGTAGCTCAGGTTCGAGTTGGTTAGATACATGCGCTTGATCATGGCAGAGAAGTCGTGCTCAACGGTAAAGCCGTGGTCGGGATGGAATCCGTCGGCGCTGACAAATGCCTTGTTGGCATGAAGCTTGCTCATGCAGTCGAACGTCAGCGCGCCCGCGAGATAAAGGTGGCCCTTTCGCACGGAACCACCTAACAGCACTACCGAAGCGTTGGGCAGATTGAAGCTGGCATAGTTTGCGATGGCAAGATCGCCGGTGATGATGGTGATGTCGCGCTTGTCTATGAGGGCTTTAGTGAAGTAAAAGCCCGTGGTGCCGATGTCGATCACCAAAACGTCACCATCGTCAACAAGAGTTGCTGCGGTCGCGGCGATAGCCTCCTTGGCTTCGACTTGGACATTGATGCGCTCTTCGGGATACGAGATTGCAGTGGAACGTGAAAGCGATACTGCTCCGCCGCGTACACGACGCAATTTGCCTTCCGATTCCAGTGAGACGAGGTCGTGTCGTGCGGTGACTTCCGAAACCGAAAAGCGACGGACGATGTCGGATACCGAGATATTCGGCTTTTCCGCCAGCCAGTTCATGATAAATCGCTGACGCTCGGCGGGTGAAAGGTCTGAAGTAGATGCCATGTGTCGCTCCTTATGAACGAAAGGCGAAAGAAATGCCTTTCGTAATCGAAATATAACGTATCGATATGAAAAGAACAAGGCAAAATCGAGTGAACGAGATGAATGACACGCTTTGCTTTTATTTGTGTTAGTAGTTGGCCTGACATGCAGAATGCCTGTAATAGCCAGTAAAGAGTCTTGCCTGGAAGGTGTTCACAAAAAGTGAGGTACGCTCGCGCCCGATAATCGACCGTTCGCGGAAAGTTGGCAATTGAGCTTTCGATATCTTTTGAAATAGTTTATAAAAGAAAACCGAAAAGCTTTTGAAACAAAGAAAAAGGCTTTCGATAGCAATAGTGCTAGATGAGAAAGGACCGAACATGGCAATCAAGGTGTTTGCCGACGGCGCTAACCTCGAGGGTATGCTTGACATGCACGACAACGGCAACGTTCAGGGCTTCACGACCAATCCTTCCCTTATGAAGGCCGGCGGCGTGACCGACTACCGCGCTTTTGCCAAGACGGTTCTTGAGCACATCACCGATGTGTCAGTCTCGTTCGAGGTGTTTGCCGACGACGAGGCGGGTATGGAGGCCGAGGCTCGCGAGATCGCAACCTGGGCGGACAACGTCTACGTTAAGATCCCGGCGCTCAACACCAAGGGCGAGTCCACCGCAGCGTTGGTCAAGCGCCTTTCTGCCGATAGTATCAAGGTGAATGTCACCACCATCTTCACGCCCGAGCAGGTCGACGAGTTCGTCGATGCCGTCTCTGCCGAGACCCCCTCTATTCTGTCCATCTTCGCCGGCCGTATCGCCGATACCGGCGTCGATCCGCTGCCCCTCATGGCAGAGTCCGTAAAGAAGGCTGCCGTCAAGCCCGCCGCCGAGGTTCTCTGGGCATCCACGCGTGAGGTACTCAACATCTTCCAGGCAGAGTCTGTTGGCTGCCAGATCATCACGGTCCCCAATGCCCTTCTCGCCAAGCGCAAGAATTTCGGGAAAGATTTGCTCGAGTACTCGCTTGATACGGTCAAGGGCTTTGCCCGCGACATTCAGGCGCTTGGTTTTCATATCCTGCCCGAGGAGTAGGGAGCTGTCATGCTGACCGATCTTCTTAAACCCGAGCTTGTTGCCTGCCATGTCCAGGCCTCCGATTGGGAGGAAGCGATTAGGGCATGTGGCAAGCTGCTCGTTGACGCGGGCAAATGCGACCAGAGCTATGTCGACGCCATGATTTCATCGGTTCACAAATTTGGCCCCTATATGGTTCTGGAAGAGGGTATCGCCATGCCCCACGCCCAGGCCGATGGCAATGTGAGCGAAGCGGGAATCTGCATCGTCACGCTTGATCCTGCGGTTGCATTTGGACACGAGGATTTCGATCCGGTTCACGTACTCGTGGGCATTTGCGCGCCCGACCCCAAGGCTCATCTTGGTTGCTTGGCGGAGCTTTCGCAGATGTTCGAGGACGAGGACTGCGTTGCCAAGCTCAGCGCGTGCGGTACGCCCGAGCAGGTTTTGGAGACCATGCGTTCATTCTTTTAGGCCTTAATGGCACGGCGATGCGTCGCCGCTTTTGGATAGACGGAAAATCCGTCACGTGTAGGAGAGGAAGGTTGCCATGCATATCATCACCGTATGCGGAAACGGCATCGGGTCCAGCCTGATGCTCGCTGGCAAAGTCGAGGAGCTTTGTGAGGAGGAGGGCATCAAGGCCGACGTTGAGTCTATGGACCTGAACGGTGCTTCTTCCGCAAATCCGGATCTGTTCATTACCGTTAAGGAGCTCGCTCCCGAGCTTCACGGTAACGTCGTGATCGTTCGCAGCTACGTGAACAAGAAGAAGATCCGCGAAGACGCCCTCGAGACAATCAAGGCGGCCGCCGCTAACGCCTAAAGCGGCACAAAAAGGGGCGGTTCCCTGTGGAAGAGGGAAACGCGCCCACGTTAAAAAGAAAGGAAGCCCAGATGCAAGTCATCCTTCCCATACTTGAGTTTATCCAATCGATTCTGACCAAGCCAGCATGGATTATGGGTCTGTTCGCTTTTGTGGGCCTTGTCGCGCTTAAGCGTCCCGCCCACAAGGTGATGACAGGCACCCTGAAGCCGATCCTTGGCTACATCATGCTGTCTGCCGGCGCCGCTGTTGTTCAGGAGAACCTTGCTCCGCTGGGTACCTTCATCGAGACCGGTTTCCACATCACCGGCGTCGTGCCCAACAACGAGGTTGTCGTTTCGATGGCTCAGAGCGTCCTCGGCGTTCAGACCATGATGATCCTGATTCTCGGCTACGTCGTGAACATTATCATTGCCCGCTTTACCAAGTTTAAGTACATCTTCCTGACGGGCCATCACAGCATGTTCATGGCTTGCCTGCTGTCTGCCGTTCTGCAGGCATCTGGCTTCCAGGATGTCCAGCTTGTCATCGTGGGCGGCATGTTCCTGGGCCTCGTGAGCGCTATGCTTCCCGCCGTTGGTCAGCGTTTCACCGAGAAGGTTACCGATGGCGATGAAATCGCCATGGGCCACTTCGGTTCACTCGCCTATTACATCTCCGCTGCAGTCGGTACGCTTTTTGCTAAGGACGCCGAGGAGAACAGCACCGAGAAGATCGAGGTTCCCGAGAAGTTCTCCTTCCTGCGCGACACCACCATCTCCACGGCTCTTACCATGGCCTTCTTCTACCTGGTTACCGCTTTCGCCGCTTACATCGCAGATCCTGCGGTCGTTACCAAGACCGCTGGCGGCGACAATGTAATCGTCTACGCCCTGACCTGTGCCCTGTCCTTCGCCGTCGGTGTCACTATCGTCTACAACGGCGTTCGTATGATCCTTGCCGACCTGGTCCCGGCTTTCCAGGGCATCTCCAACAAGCTGATCCCCGGCGCCATCCCCGCCGTCGACTGCGCCGTCTTCTTCCCCTATGCTCCCACCGCCGTCATCCTCGGCTTTGTTGCCTCCTTCATCGGTGGCGTGGTCGGTATGTTCATCGTGGGCGCTACCTTGGGCATCTTCATCATCCCGGGCATGGTTCCCCACTTCTTCTGCGGTGCTACCGCAGGCATCTACGGCAATGCTACCGGCGGTCGCAAGGGCGCAGCTCTTGGTGCTTTCGTCAACGGCCTGCTCATCACCTTTGCCCCGGCTCTGCTCCTGCCTGTTCTTGACGTCTTTGGCTTCAAGAACACTACGTTCGGCGACTTCGATTTCTCCGTCATTGGTATTACGCTTGGCCGCGCTGCCGAGGCCTTCGGTACCACCGGTGTCTACGCGATTCTCGCTGTCCTTCTGGTCGTCGCCTTCGTCCCCAACTTCATCCACACCAAGGGTGCTGTGATTAACCACGTTGAGGAAGAGTAATCCAGGCATACGTTAAGCCCTAATCGGGCGGAGCTCCGATAACCGGCTCCTACACGAAAAGGCGGCGTCATCTCTTGTGAGGTGCCGCCGCCTTTTTTCTTGAAGCGAGTGTGGATTCGATTGGTTTTGCTGTAAATAAGCGCCGTGAACGGAAATGGCGCAGCGCGCCGAAAAACCGTTTTGCCGCTGGAAAGTCTTTGATAAAAGTGGTAAAGATGCTAAACCGTTTACCGATAAAGCTTAAAAGCTGCAGCTCAAACCTAGGTAAGCATGGCTAAAGTGTTTACCAGCTCAATGGCCTTATGCAAACGAAAGGAATCAGGCAGATGGCAATCAAGGTGTTCGCTGACGGTGCAAACCTCGAGGGCATGCTCGACATGTACGAGAACGGCAACGTTCAGGGTTTCACGACCAACCCGTCCCTTATGAAGAAGGGCGGCGTGACGGATTACCGCGCGTTTGCCAAGGAGGTCCTGGCACACATCACCGATGTGTCCGTGTCGTTTGAGGTCTTTGCCGACGACATCGAGACCATGGAGGTCGAGGCGCGCGAGATCGCTACCTGGGCCGAGAACGTCTACGTCAAGATTCCGTGCGTGACCACCAAGGGTGAGTCCACCGCCGAGCTGGTCCGCAAGCTTTCCGCCGACGGCATCAAAGTCAACGTCACCACCATCTTTACGCCCGAGCAGGTCGACGAGATGGTCGAGGCTGTTGACGCCGAGACGCCGTCCATCATTTCGCTCTTTGCCGGCCGTATCGCCGATACCGGCGTCGATCCCATTCCGTTTATGACGGAGTCGGTCGAGAAGGCCGCCGCCAAGCCCAACTGCGAGGTCCTGTGGGCGTCCACGCGCGAGCTCATCAACATTTACCAGGCCGAGGCCTGCGGTTGCCAGATCATTACAGTGCCCAACAGCATCCTGGCCAAGCGCAAGAACATCGGTCGCGACCCGTACGAGGTCTCGCTCGACACCGTGCGCGGCTTTGCCAAGGATATCGCGGCGCTCGGTTTCCATATCCTGCCGTAAGCAAGGGTACCCCCGCCTGCGACGTGCAAAATTGAGAGTATTCAGCAAGGTAAAGGCTTTTACCAGCTAGATAAAGCACGGAACAGCCCCCGTTTTGGCTCTGACGACGCTAAAACGGGGGCTGTTTGTGACTTTATTGCCTCTGAGGGGCATCCGGAAGGTCGCGCGCGCAGACGTGGTGTAAGAGTGTCCTGAGGTCCGTCGCTGCAAGTCCCGATGTTACTCCTTCTTGAGAC
>UQIW01000014.1 GCA_900541235.1 uncultured Collinsella sp.
GGGGCCTCGGGGGCGTTCGGCTAGCTGCGGGAACGGCCTGTCCGCCTAATGTGTTCGGCTGAGATCGGAAATCAACCGTTCGGGTTTGAGATGCCGTTCTTGGCGGCGAGATCCTGATAGGTCGTGCCGTACTTGGCGGCGATAGCTGAAAGCGTGTCACCGCTCTGCACCACGTACACCTGCTCGGTTTCGGCCTGCCCGTTGATGACCGCCATAACCTCGTCGTAGCGCGGCCCCAAAACAGCCTTGCGGCGGCTGCCGTTGCCGTAATCGCCCGCCCAGGTCTCAGCGGCCAGATCCTCGGCGGATGCCGTGAGAATGTGGTTCACGAGCGACTGCACCTCCTGGTAGCGGTCGCCCAGCGCGTACTTGCGGTCGTCGCCGTCTCCGAGCTCGCCAGCGAGCACCTTCGCCGCGAGGTCTGCTGCAGGCGTCTCGTCGATGCCGTGGATAAGCGAGTCGGGATCGCCGTTGGAGCCGCCCGCCATGGCCTCCCACTCCGCGCGGGAGATATAGCACTTGTTGATGTCGAGGTTGCCCGCCCAGCCGTCCAAGCGCCCGCATGAGGAGTACTGGCGGATGGCGCAGTCGTATGCGCCCTCGTTCCAAGGTGCGTCCTGGTAGCCCGTGGCGTTCATGTCGGCGTACTGCGCCACCCACGTCTTAGCATCGGTGAGGCCCCACGGGAACACGCTCTTGGATGCGTAGATACCGATGCGATCCACGCTCACGCCAAGAAGCTCGGCCAAACGCTCTGCCATGGCCTTGAGGTAGGACGTGTCGCCCCATGCCTTGTTGCCCCGCTCCTCCCAGTCGATGAAGAACGCGGCCTTGCCGACGTAGCCCTTGCAGCGCTCATAGAAGTACTCGGCCTCCGCCTCGGCATCACCTCCGTTGACGTAGTGGTACACGCCGACGAGCTTGCCAAGACCGATCGCCTGCTGGATTTGGCGGTCGCAGTCGGGCGACACGTAGCGCGTGCCCTCGGTCCCCTTGCAGATAACGAAGTCGAACGGGACAGCCGCGAGGTTGATGCCGTTCTGCCAATTGCTGATGTCGATTCCGTTCATTCTATTCAGCGCTCCCTATCGCTATGAAATAAGCCCAATCAACTTGTTCGTACTGCTCGCGGCTCAGCCGCACCACGCCCTCGTAGGGGTCGTGGAAGGTCGCCGCCTCGCCGTCCCATCCGCAAAGCAGGACGATGTGCCCGCCGTAGTTCTTGCCGCCTTCGCGGAGCTGGCCAGTTAGGCTGCAAAACACCATCCAGCCGCCAGCCGCCTCGTCCAAGGCGTCATCGGCGTTGTCGTGGATAGGCGTGTAGCCCAAAGCCTGGTCGTTCGCGTTCATCCAACGGCAGAACTTCTCCATGTCGTTCATGCCGTCCGTGAGGCACGATTCGCCAACGAAGCCCAGCATCTGCGCCGGCGTGCATGCCTGTCCGTAGAGCCATTCCCACGCCATGGCCGCGCACGTGAGGCCGCAGCCGGCAGCAGCCAGGTCTTCGCCCGCATACGAAAGCCCGCCCCAGCGCTCGTCTGCTTGGAGGTAGACGGGCACCTCGGCGGGCTTGTCGAGCGGCTTGTCGTAGATGACGGGCAAAGGCTCTTCCTTCGGCACCTTCGGCACGTTAGAGGCTATAAGCGCCACGTCGGCGAAGGCGGCGAGCAAAGCAAGCAGCGAGATGGCGGCGGCGATGCGCACGAGGCGCTTGCCGCCCATTCCTAGTCGTCCTTCTTCGGAGTGCCCATGGCAAGCAGCGCGTCGAGCCACTTGTCTGTCACGCCGACCGCCTTGAAGGCTGCATATGCCACCTGCACGCCGCCTACCGCGGCGAAGATGGACGTAACCCACGCCGTGGGGTCAGTCGGCATACCCCCGGCCATGGCCGTCAATGCGCCGCACAGCGCCGATACTGCGATGGCCGTCCAGCGGGCGACATTGCCGGTCATCGCCTTCGTCTTGATAGCCTGCACGATATAGGGCACCACGAGGACGGTCAGCACCGTGAGTCCTGCCTGTATATCAGTCATCTTTATCTCCCTGTCTCCTTGTTGTACATGAGGTCGACTCGGTCGTAGATATGGTCGACCTTCTCGGCCATGCCCTGGCTACGCGCCTGGCTGTGGACCAAGTCCGCGTGGAGGACGTCATTTGACGCGACAACCGACTCCATGAGCGTTTTCATTCCTTCAATCAGGGTGTTGCTGCGCTCCATCTGGGCGGCGATGCGCCCCTCCATTTGGGACCGCTCGCGGTCGCGCTGCGCCCTCTCGTCGACTTCGGCCTGCTTGCGCTCCTCGCGCTTCAGGTCGAGCTCGCCCTTCCGCTGGTTTTGGCGTTTGTACTCCTCAAGAAATTGTCTCCCGAAGTAGAACGCAACGAGCGTCAGGAGCACGCCGCCAAGCCAAGCCGGTCCGTAAGGCGCAAAAAGCTTGAGCACTTCCATCCTGGGCGCCCTCCTTCCGCCTATTCGGCCGTGTACTCCTCGCCGGTGATTTCCTTGTACTCGTCGGCGGTGATCCATTTGCACTCGACAGCCTTGTAGACGCGCGCCTTGCTCCAAAGGTCTTTGTCGTAGTACTTCTTGACCTTCGCGAAGTGCTTGGAATGCTCAACGGTTTTCTTCGTAGCCATTACTGGTCACCTCCCACGGTCATGAGCAGGTAGTCGATGTTCGCCGTGTTGGTCTCGGTCTGCGTCGGCTGGGACGCCTGCTCGCGCATCTGTTCGAGCAGCGCCGGGAGGTCGGGCACCTCGCCGTTGGCGTAGGCGGCGAGCGCGGAGGTGTAGGCGAGCTTTCGCGCCTTTCGCTCCACGTACTCGTCATCGTCGATAACGCCCGCGTCGTGCGCCGCGTCGGGGTCGCCGATCTGCGACAGCAAGTCGCGCAGGGCGTTGACCTCGGCCAGGGTGCCGTCTCGAAGCTCGCCGGGGCGCGGCATGTCTTCCTCAGTGTCCATGCGGACTCCTTCCTTATCGGGGAATGTGCCGCCATCGTATTAGCGCCGTGAGATTGCCTGGCCGTTTGGGCGGGCGCGAAGAAAGAAGGCGCGCCGCAGCACGCCTTCGCTGTCTTGGTTATTTCGTTTTCGACCCGTCTAGGCCGCCGTTTTGAGTTGCCGCCCTTCCGCTATGGCGAGGGCGTTCCGCCCGAATCGTCTCTCGGGCTTGGTTGCATTGAGCAACCCCCCCCGCGAGATTTTCGAACAGGCTGCGGTACAGCGCGTCCATGGCCAGCACGCTGCGGTGCGCGTCCAAGTGAGCCATGCCGCCGCGCCAGCTCTGGTAGCTCTGCTGCACCTGCTCGGGCGTCATGACCCCCTCGGCCACCATGCGGGCCATCTTCTTCAGCTTGCGTCGCTCGCGCGTGATGGAGTCGCGGCACGGCTTCATGACGATGCGGCCCGTTTCGGTGTAGAAGATGCGCTTCTTCAGCCACGTGAAGCCGCGCGTCAGCTTCACCACGCGGGTCTTGCGCGGGTTCAGCGCGATGCCGAGCTTCGCGCACTCGTGCTCTATCAGCAGAAGGCACACTTGCAGGTACTCCTTGGACTCGTGGATCAGGTAGAAGTCGTCCATGTAGCGTCCGTAGGCCTCGGGGCGCAGCATCTCGGCCACGTAGTGGTCGATGCGGTTGGGGTGCGTCACCGCGCATATCTGGTTTGGCTCGCTGCCCAGGCCCAGGCCGACCTCGCCCTGCGCGTCTATCAGGCGGTGCTCAAGGGCGACCACGCGCGGGTCGAGCAGCGCGTCGGCCACCTGCCGCTTGACCGGCTCGTGGGCAATGCGCGCGAAGTAGTCGGAGAAGTCGCCCAGCAGTATGTAGCCCTCGCGCCCATGCCGCCGCCAGTGGTCGGCCAGGTGGCGCTTGAGCAGCTTAAGGGCGTAGTCGGTGCCGCGCCCCTTGATGTTGGCGGAGTTCGCGGATACGAGCGTGGGGACTATCGCGGGCACGAGGGCGTTCTGGGACAGCGACTTCTGCACCACGCGCTCGGGGAAGTGCACTGCACTGATGTGGCGCAGCTTGCCGCGCTCCCACAGGTCGAAGCGGATGAAACCCCGGCATATGTCGCGGCCCTCCAAAAGGTCTTGGCGCGATTTCACGGCGTTTCGCAGGTAGTTCTTCATGTACCGCTGCGTCGAGGCCTTCCACATGACGCCACGCGCGGCCTGCTTGGAAGCCTTGCACAGGCTGTTGAGGTCGGCCACCGTCTCAAGGGTGCACGCCTTGACGCGCTCGGCCTTGGCCCTGGCGCGCTTCTCCTCGCGACGCTTCCGGCGTGCGGCCCGCCTTTGCTCCGAGTTCATAGAAGGCACCCCGCACGGCTTGCAATGTGGCTCTGACAGCCGCTTGAGGTATGGCCATGAAACGCGGCGAAGCCACGGAGCGCCGCGCCATGCAAGCAGCGTCCGGCCACCCTCGCGGGGTGCGTATTTACGGGCTCGCGCCCGATGGTCGCGCCCTCCTTCCTCTCCGCGCTCTGCTTTCGGCCCGCTGGCCTACTCGGTCTGGCAGTAAGGGAATCCGGGGCGGGGGCGAACCCAGGTGTTCGTCGCCGAATTGTAGTTGGCATTGCCGTTGTTGTTGACGTAGCACACGTTGGACGAGGAGCCACCCATGACGGAACGCAGCCACCAATTGTACCGATATACAAGGCGGGACCGCCGCCCATTATAACGAACGCAGGCGCTCTAGCTCGGCCTCGGCCTCGGCTATGCGCTCGTCGGTGGACTTCTTGCCGGTGACGCGCACGTTCTTGCGCGCGCCCTTGAGCAGTTTGATCTCCTCCTCGACCATGCCCGCCAGCGCCTCGAAGCGGTTGGCGTTCACGGGCAGGCCGATGTCCATGAGGCACTGCATGTCGAGCATCAGCTGCTCGCAGTCGGCTATCGCCAGCGTCAGGTAACGCTTGCGCTCAAGTGCGTTGAACGAGGTGTTGGGGTAGAAGCAGTCGGCGCGGTTGACGTTGTATACGATGCTGCGCGCGGTCTCCACCGTGGGGACTGCGTTCAGCAGCCTGTAGGCTTTCGGCACGACCGACGAGGAGGCCATGAGCTTGTTGACCTCCACGCGGATGGCGATGGCCTGCGTGAAGAACTTGTACTCGGACACCTCGCGGTTTCGCTGGTAGACGCCGCTCATGGCACCTCCCGGAAATAGTGGCGAAAAAAAACGGCCCGCTGCGCGGGCAGGGATGCGACCGCGCAAGGCGGTCGCATCGAAAGAGAAGTATAGAGCACTCGGCTGGCTAGCCGACGAGGAAGCCGGGGCGGGGGCGAACCCAGGTGTTCGTCGCCGAATTGTAGTAGGCACTGCCGTAGCTGCGGACGTAGCACACGTGGGACTAGGAGCCACCCATGACGGAACGCAGCCACCAATCGTACCGAGTTCCGTTCAAGCGGTGCGCGGTATCGCGGAACAGGTCGAACTGGCAGTCGAAGCCCACGCTGTAGCCCTTGGTGCCCCACACTGGGCAGCCGTACACCTCCATCTCCGACAGCGACCACACCTTGCCGATGTCCCGCCAGCTCCAGCTGTTGGAGTCGCTGAGCGCGCCGCTCGCGCTGTAACGCTCCTCAAGCAGCACGCGCTGGGTGAGCAGGTACTTGGTCAGCCCCTCGGGCAGGCACTCCTCGAACAGCTTCTCCCACGCCTTGAGGTTGCTGTTCAGGTACGGGTTCTTCACGTCTGCGGTGCCCTGGTTGGTGTTCGCGGTGTTCCACATCAGGAAGCTGTCGTTGGCCACGCCGGTGACGGTCTTGGCCACGGCGACGGGCGCGGACGCGATGAACGCGATGTGGTGGCCCTTGGCGCTGTCGCCGCACTGGTAGTACGGGTCGAAGTGCGCAAGCAGGAAGCGCACGGACTGCTGGCCCGTGATGGCCGATGCGCTCACGAGCGGCACGTCGATGTAGTCGCCCACGCGCATGCCGCTGAAGTTCGCGGCCTGCACGCGCTTGTGCAGCGCGTCGTAGATGGTGGTGGAGCCTGAGACCTCGCCCGCGAGAAGCGTTGCGAGCGACTGGCCCGGGTACTTGCCGATCAGGCCCTGTCGGTTGTACTCGGCGTTGTTGAGCGCCGTGGTGGCGTTGGTGCGGGCGGTGTCGTCTATCATCTCGTAGTTGGTGCCGCCCACTGTGAGGATCTTAGCTTGAGCCATTTCGTTTCCTTCTTAAATCAATGTGATGGTGTTGCCGCTTGCGGAGCATGTTGAGCCGAACGTTACGGTCACCCCGCTCGCCGATGCCTTTGAAGCCGGGCAGTAGACTGTTCCGCCCATGTATATGAACTGACCTGTCGAGTTCGCCAAAAGCGTTGCGAGCTTCGCGTTCTGGGCACGCAGCTCCGCGACGTCCGAGCTTCCTGCGCTGCCTTGCGCCACGGAGTTGGCAATCTGCAACGCCTGGTTCGCCGCTGCGTCAGCACGCGATGCCGCGCCGTTCGCCGCCGAGATCGCGTTGCTCGATGCCTGTTGGTCGGCGATATGCTCGTCATGGCGCTGGCTTTCGGCCTTTTTGCGTTCGATCTCGGCGTTCGATCGGCTCGTCTCGTTGTTCTGGCGCGTGGTTTCGGCATTCTTTCGCGCAGTTTCGTTGTCTTGACGTGTTTCCTCGGCGTTCTTGCGCGACGTCTCGTTGTTCTTGCGGATTGTCTCGTTGTTGCCGCGCTCGGTCTCAGCCGTTTTCCGAGCGTTCTCGTTGGACACGCGCGTCTTCTCTGCCACTTCGGCGCTTTCAGCCGCGGTGTTGCAGTTCGCCGCTGCCGTCTTGGCCTCTTCGGCGGCCTCCATCGATAGCGTCGACTCGATGCGGAAGATCGAGCCGTCGGTGGTTCTGGCGCGGTCGATGTTGCCCGCATCGTTGAGCAGCAGCGCCGCGCCTTTGTTGGTATCTGCCATCGCACCTCCTTTACTTAGCTAGCACGCCGATCACGATGGCGTGCGGGCCGATTGCCTGGATGATGCATCGGTCGCCTGCCTTGGCTCCCGAGCATGAGGTGGTGTACGGGAGCTTCAGGGATGCCCCCTTCACCGATACGGCCATGGTGGCTCCGGATACGGAATTCACCGTTCCGTAGCACGCCTGCTGGCCGGGAGGATCGTTGGCGGTCGCATCGGCCATCGCGGCGCCGTATCGGCGCATGGCCAACATGAGTTCATCGCTCATACCTCTTCACCTCCATCTCGATTGGGCATCCTCCCACGAGCGTGAGAGTCGCAGTCCTCACCGCGAACTTGCCGCTGATGCCGGCGCTTGCCCAATCAACCATCACGGCATCGCCGCACGCGATCGGTGCATACGTCCTCTTTACCGTGACCCTGTGGATGGCGCTCTGCTGCGTTCGCAGCATCTCGCTCGCCTTGGAGTCTGCGTTCTTCTGCCTCTCTGCATCGGTGGAGCCTTCGGGCAGGTCGCTGTAGCTGTACGTGGCGGTTTTTCGCCACCCGCGCGAAACGGTCGAGTATGGGCTGTCGGGGTCTGAGTCGATGGCCGTTCCACGGTAGAAGGCATCCTGCGTCTCGTAGTCGCAGTGCACGACGTTCGCCACGCCAGAGCGGTCAAGCTCGTCTACGACTTCGTTGATGAAGCGTGCGCCCGCGCCCTCTCGAAGGGTCATGGAAACGGGCCTGTCCTGCGGCTCCCTATATTTGCGAAGTACGGGCCTTCCGTAGGCGTCCTCGTCGACGGCGCGGAAGCCCGCCACGTCGAGCAGCGCGTTGCACGCCGCCAGGCGCTTCGACAGCCTCATGTCGCCCGAATCGATTCCGAGCGTCCAATCCTGCGCTAGCTTGTAGTCGGAGCCGTCGGCGATCACGTCAGCGAAGCCAGCTGCCTTGAGCAGCTTTACGACGTAGGGGACAACCACGGTTCCAGCCGCCACCGTGAATGGGGCATCGAATTCGTCCTCCGCCACCTCTGACAGCCTGCCCGACAGGCCTGCCGTGCCGGTTGAGTTGACGCCGCGCCTAGTCCTTTTCGGCGCTGAGACAACGAAAGTCCCCAGCGCCTCACTGGCTGACGCGCCACCGAAGTCGGCATCGAGGTACACCCGCAGCAGGTCTGCTCCGATATCGAGCGCCCCGGAGTAATCGACCTGCCCTGTGGTGTAGTCCTTGTCCTGGTTGCGCTCAATGCACCCGCCGTTTTTTATGTTCGTGATTCTCTCGACCTCGTTGCCGCTTGCGCGGTCTACGCGCATGAAGCGGAACGAGGTGAGGAACGGTTTTCCCCAATCAGCCATTTATCGGCTCCTCGAAGACGTTGTGCGTGACGTTGGCCGAACCCTTCCAGATGCCTGCACCCTTCACAGACATGCCGAAGTCCATGGGGCCGTATGCGCGTTCGCCCGCATGTCCGCGCCACCATCCCCTCCACTGCTCGTCCATAATCCGTATGTACCTGTCGTGGCCGTCGCGCTTCATCTCCCATGAGAGCGAGGTCTTTTTGTTCAGCTCGTCGAGCATGTACGAAATGGGCAGGTCGCCGTTCTCGCCGCCATCGGCGAAGTGGTATGTCTCCACGGATCGCTGAGAGCTTGTCGAGTAGTCGCCGTTGTAGTCGAGCACGAGCACGGTCGATGCATCCTGGCCGAAGTTAAGCGCCATCCCGCGTGCGAACACGTTGGCCTCGGTCGCGATCTGCGACGAGGTGCCGTTGTCGGCGTACCCGGTGACCTTGTACTCGTAGTCGGTGTTTAGCGGCGGCACGCGGTCGATCGTCTCTTGGGAGTCGAGCACGCCGGATGCTATGACGGCATCGCCGCCGTACGCCACGCGCTCCACCGTGAAGGCGGAGCAGCGGGAGGCGTTGCCGAGCACCAGCGCGTCACCATCGACTGTGATCGTGCCTAACATGGAAAGCTCATTGCTCACCTCGTCGACCGTCATGGGGCCTACGAGCGTGGTCTGCTCGATCTCGTATGACGAGAGGCCGTTGCGCACCTTCACGTGGCACGCCAGCGCATCGTCGTACGACAGTGACACGTCTGGGATGGCTGGTTCCGCCCAGTGCGTCTTGAAACGGCGCATGGCCGTCTTGGACAGGCCGGAGCCGCCCTTGACCGTGAGCGTGAGCAGATAGTCGATGCCGTTGCGTATGGTGGCGTAGCTGCCGAAACTCACGGGCTTCAGGTTCGTGACGTCTGCCGTGGCGACCGTCGCGCCGCCGACCTCTGCGAGCGTGAGCGTCGCCTGCGCGATGCCAGTTTCGTCGGTTGCGGCGACTTGCACCGTGAGCGGCACCGCATCGACGAGCATGCCGTCGGTAGCGGGGGAAGCGACCCAGCACTGCGGGTAGTCGGCGACCGTTATCGCCGCATAGCCAGACCAAGCGCCCCAATCGGCGTGCAGACCCTTGGTGCGCACGCGGGCCTTCCAGTCGCCCTTCGCCAGCGTCACCGATGCGCTTTTGGCGGTGGTGAACGATTTGGTGATCGTCTCGCCGCCGACAAGCTCAAGCTGTGCGGCGGCCTGCGCCGAGCCGTCGGGGTGGTTGGGTACCCACGAGACGGTCACCGTCGACCCCGTTGGCGCAACATGGTCGGCGGTGACCTTCGGTGCGAGAGGCGGCATGATCGTGGTCACGGAATTCGATTCGACCCACGAAGACGTTAGGCTACCGCGCTTGGCCCTGACGCGGTAGACGATCGTGCCAGCAGGCGCGGAGGTGTCGTGCAGGTCTACCCATGCGGGGTCTTCGCCCTCGGTGGTGGTCGAGACCGCCGCCCACGTCTTCCCGCCGTCGCCTGATCGCTGAACATCCCATGCGCTGGCGTACCACCACGCCCCGTAGACGCGCAGCGTCACCTCGGACGCGCCGGCCTTGATGGCATCGATGCGCGAAGGTGCCGACGGAGTTGTGTACGTGGTTCCGCAGGACACGTGCGCGGAGTTGCCGCCAGGGCCGTGGGCGCAAAGGCGGTACTCGTACTTGTGGCCTGCGGTCGTCGAGTTGTCGGTGTAGTTGGTCACGTCCCACGAGACGTCGGCGATGTTCACCCATGAGCCGTCGTCGGCGCGGCGGTCTACGTACACGCCAGCCCAGGGGTACGCGCCGTCCATGCCCGTGTAGTCGACGTCCCACGCAATCTTGTGGGATGTGTCGGAAACGCGGGCCAGCTTCGGGTTCTTGGGAGGATGCGGTTGCGAGTATCCGCGCTGGGGAATCCAAGCGTACTCTGTTGCCCAGGCGTCTCCGCCGGCGCTGCCGTAGTAGTTGTTGTATGTCTTGCCGTAGACGTGGATCTGCACGGAGCAGTTCCAGCCGCTGGCCCCGCGCCCGACGTCCACGGTGAAGGTCACGGCGTCGCGCGTGGCCCAATTCCCGTAGTTGTTGAGCAGCACGTCGCGCGACCTGTAGGTGGTGCCGTTCACGATCACGTCGTAGTGCGTGCCGTACTGTGCCGCATACTTGTCGTCGATCGCGGCGGTGATTGTTATGCGCGAGGTGGTGTCGTTGACCGTGCTCACGCCGTCAACGGAGATATAGCCGCAATACCAGCGGTTGCGCCCCGCGATCTGAATCTCCCTTGTATAGGTTCCCATTGGCTACCTTCCCGACCCTGCGGACCGCTTGGCTGCGGAGACCAGAACGTCAACCGCCTGCATGATCCGCTGGTCTGCGTTTAAGCTTCCCCCGTTGACCGTGACGTTGTAGGTCGCGCCGGCGGCGCCTGCCCCGGCAACGGCAACCGACGGAGCGACCGTGATGCCCGAGCCGATAAGCGAGCTCGCGGAGGCTAGAGCCGACGTGATGGCGGAGTTGACCGCCCCCGTGCCGCTGCCGATGCCCTCGGCCCATCCCTCCATGAGCGCCTTGCCCGAGTAGGTTGTATAACCGTGGCCGCTGAATGGGCCGCGCTTTGCGGGCGAGAACGGGAAGAACGAGCGGATCTGCGAGACGGCGCCGGACACGGCGGAAAGGGCGCCGCCGATTGCGTTCTGGATGCCCCGCGTGAAGCCGTTGATCAACGCGCGACCGGAATCGACGAGCCACGACCCAGCGCCTGCGAAGAAGCCCATTACCTGGCCAGGGATGCTGGAAATGGTGTTCATGAGGCTCCCGATATGGCCAGACACAGCGCCGACGAGCGCCGAGAAGGCACCCGTCACTGCCGCGTACACCTGCTGCGCCGCGTTCGCCATCGTCGACACCATGGTCGAGAAGTACCCGGCGATCGAGGAGACGAGGCCGGACACGAGCGAGAGCGCTGAGGACACCAGCGAGCCGATGAACGCCACGACCGCGTTCACACCGCCTGAAACGGCGGCGACCACGGTAGCTATCCCGCCGCCGACAACGGATACGATCGAGCCGATGAACGTGGTAACCGCAGTCACGAGGCCGCTCACGACCGACATGACGAGGCCAATGGCCGAGGCTACGACGGATGCGGCGTTCACCACGACCGAGATCACCTGGCTTGCCACCGTTATCACGACGGACACGATTGAACCAACTACAGACAGCACTGTCTGGATTGCCGGTATGAGCATCTGAGCTACGGAGAGCACTATCTGCATGCCGCTAGCCAATATCGGCAGAACGGCGTTGGCGAGGTTTGCGAGCGCCGTGCCGATAGACGTGATTGCCGGCATGAGCGCAGCGCCCACCTGCGACACGAGCGGGCTTACCGCAGCGAAAAGCTGCATGGCGACGCCGATGACCTGCGAAATGATCGGGACGATCATCGCGAAGGCGTTGTGCAGCACGGGCAGGATGGCCTGGCCGACGTTCAGCAGCGTCGAGCCAAGCTGCTCTATGACAGGCCGCACGGCGCTGAACGCGCCGACTGCGCCAGATGCGAATGACGCGATGGCGGGCAGCATCTGCGACGCAAAGTACGTCACGAACGGCGACACCGCCGAGATGGTCGTCGTCACGGCTCCGCTAATAGTCGAGACTATGGTGTCCCAGATACCCGGTATCTGCTCGCCAAGCTGCCCGAAAGCGGACTTGCACGTGCCTACGACGGATGCCGCAGTGTCGGCGATCGCCTGAAACGCCCCCGTTATCTGGGAAGCGTCGACTGTCGGCAGCTGTATGCCAAGCTCGGCCAAGGCTCCTACGGCGATGTTCCAGGCGGTCGCGAGCGCTTCCGAGATCACTGGGCCAAGGACCGGGCCAAGGCCAGACAGCACAACCGGGAACGCCTCGACGATTCCCTTGCCAATCTGCGCAACCCTCGGGGCCACGTTCGTGGCTACCGCGCCGATCGACTCAAGCAGCTGCTGCGTGAGCTGCGAGAAGTCAACGTCGTCGCGCCCGAGTCCTGTGACGAAGTTCTCCCACGCGGCCTTCGCCATGCCGATGGAGCCGCTGATCGTGGTAGCGGCCTCCTTGGCGGTGGTGCCAGTGATGCCCATGTTCTCCTGCACGGTATGGATGGCCTCGACCACATCGGCATAGCTGTCGATCGTGAGGTCGGCGTTCTTGCCCTGCTCCTGGCGCAGCTTGTTGGCGTCTGCGATCAGGCGCTTCATCTCGGCCTGCGTACCGCCGTAGCCGAGCTTCAAGTTGTCCAGCATCGTGTAGTTCTGCTTCGCAAAGCCTTGGTAGGCGTTCTGCACGTCCGCCATGTCGGAACCCATCTTGTTCACGTTGTCCGACATGTCGCCCATCGCCATGTTGGCGTAGTCAGCCGCCTTGGCCACGTCTCCGCCGCACGACGAGACGAGCGAGGCCGCGAAGCTCGTGGCCTGCGTCATGTACTGGTTGGCGGACATCCCGCAGGTCTTGTACGCCTCTGCGGCATAACCTTGCAGCGTCTGCGACGCGGAGCCGAACAGGGTGTCGACGCCGCCCACCAGCTGCTCGTAGTCGGCATATGCGGAAAGGGCCGCGCCGCCAATCGCGGTCACGGCCCCGGTGAGCGCTGTGAACCCGGCTAGCGCCGCAGTGGCGACGCCCTTGGCTACGGTTCCAAGCCCGGTCAGGATGCCCGAGGACTTCTTGGCCCCGCCGTCGATGCCGACGGTCATGGAGTCGCCGAAGGCCTTGCCTGCGGCGTTGCCCTGGCTGCCGAACTCCTTGCCGATCTTGCTCGCGAAGCCGTCCATCGACGGCATCAAGGACACATAGGCCGACCCGACACTAGTCGCCATCTTCCCCTCCTATCCCCAGGATCTTGTCTATCTCTTCCTTGGCTTCCAGCGCGTTCGCGCGGTGGCGCTCAAGCTCTGCGAGCTGCGCCGGCGTCTTGATTGGCTCGGGAGGCTCTGCGCTTCTGTCCTTCTTGTCGGCCATGCCCCAGGCGATGCACCGAAGCTGGTGCTCGATACGCCAGAGCATGTAGTCGGTCGTGCTCCACCTGAGTTGCGGGTACTGCGCCTTGGCGAGGCGCGAGTTGTCGGGGAGGTGCTGCCAGAGGAGCGCCATCCGATCGAGGTCTTCGGGCGCTCCATCCAATGGCAGGGCTATGCCGTAGAACTGCTGGAAGTCTGCTATCGCTTCGCCGCGCCTGTTCTCGAGGTCGCTGGCGAAGCCTATTAGTTTTTTGTCTTTGCCGCCTCGAAGGCCGCGTCGCACAGGCGGCGCATGTCGTATGACGTTCCGCCGAGGGCTTCGATATACTCCTCGTCTCGACCCATGAAGATGCGCTCCATGGCGTCCATCATCCCCGCCGGGTCGGTTTCGCTTCGGGCGAATTGCTTCACGGTTTTGTAGGACTTCAGCTCGTCGAGGTCTGCGGCGAACTCGCCGTCAACGCCGTCGACGGTAAAGGTGATCTCGGTCATTCTCTTTCCCCCTAGGCGTTGTTGGTCTCGGTTGACTCGATGTAGTCGTAACAGGTGTTGCCGTTGCTATCGACCAGGTACTTGAACGTGATTTGGCGCCCAGCAATCTCGCTCACGGCGAGCTTGATGTCATCAAGCTCAGAGGACTTGGCGGCGGGCACGACCTTGCGCCAGCGGCGACCGTTCTTGAGCACGAGTTCGAGCACGATCGACCACGCCTCGTCCTTGTTGCCGTTGTGTTCTACAGTGATAATGCCGTCGAGGTCGGTCACGTTGTCGGCGCCGTACATGACCTTGAGGGTCTGTGCCTTGATCTCTGCGAGCGTGAGCTTCGCGGACTCCACGCGCGAGGTCGTGGCGGAGTCCATGAGGTCGCCGTTCATGTCCTTCAGTTCGTTGGCGTCGGTCTCCTCGGACTCGGTGTATCCATCCTCGGAGATGAAGCCGAGGTTGAGGAAGGCTTCGGCGAGATTGGTCTTGATGTCGGTGGGGAGGGTGGTGCCTGTCGGGGCCACGAAGATATATCCGCCCTTCACGCCCTTGGTGGACGAGACGTTCTTGGTCTCGTTTTTCTTGAAAAGTGCCATGTCGGCTCCTATTCGCAAATGGTTACGTTTACGTTGGTCTGGTATCGGCGCTGGCGGCTGTCTGGGTCGTCCCAGCGGTACGTGTCTCCGCACGTGGCCTCGAACACGCACTCCTCGTCCATGAGACTCGGCACTGCGTGCTCCACGGCTTCGGCGATCTCTGCGGCGCGTCTGCGGGTCTTCGCCCATGACTGCGCCACGAGCTGCACACGGTTGATGCAGCCGCTGCGGCTAGATCCGGTCTGCGACACCGATATGAACTCGCTGGGCCTGTCGGCTGGCACGTCGAGCACGGTCTTGATGCCGGTCTCGTCCATGAGCCGCTGCGCCACCATGCGCTCCGCGTCCATCACTCATCGCCTCCGAACATTGATCTGAGGCGGTTGTGCTTGCGCTCGCTCGCATGGGCGTGCGGAGTCGCCGTAGCAACCACGAAGCCGTTTGCGAGCTTGCCCTTGAACTTGCGGACTATGTAGCCGGCACCCTCGCCGGGGTGCCGGGAGAAGGACGAGTTGCACGATGCCGCTGCGGCGTCTGCCTTCTTCTTGAGAAGCGCCTGCACCGCGCCTGAGTTCATAACCTCGGCATAGCCGCCGCGCTTCCAGCCCTTCCACTCGAACTTCACCTTGCACTTAGCCATCGGTGCGCCCCACTTCCACGGTGAGGTTCCAATCTCCGGGGGTGTTTGCCGGGTCGTAGCGCTGTGGGTCGCCTATGACGCGGTACTCGGTGCCTCGAACGTTCACGCGGCACCCCTTGAGCGATGCTGTGAAGCTCTTGGGGAAACACAGCGTGTAGGCGACCTCAGTGCCATCGGGGCGCGATGCGTCGAGTTCCGACGTGGCCCCCGGGCACACGACCACGCCCTCTATGGCGGTGTTCACGCTGCCGCGCTCGATAGGCTCGCCGAGCGAATCGAACTCGACCACTGGTGTTGTGACCGTCACCGATTCGGTGCTTATGAGTCCCATTCGGCATCACTCCCAACCGGTTGGAGCGCCCCGATGCGCTGGTCGAGCAGCCCGAGGCGCTTCAGCTCCGTCTTTCCCAGGTACATTTCGCCGAGGGCAGACCCGTACGACACGCTGGCCGTGTAGCCGCCTGCGCCCTGGCTGTACTGCATGGCACCCGCCAGAGCTGCTGGCGCAGACAAGACCCTGTTGACCACGAGGCAGCACACCGCTGCGGCAGATCGGTCGAAGGCGGCTACCTTGCCGCGCTCGTAGTCGCCCACGTTTGATTCGTAGGCGCTCATGAGCAGGTCTGACGCGTCTGAGAGCAGGGTCGCGGCGCGTGCCTCGTCGGTCGGGTTGCCGTACCTCGCCCTGTAGTCTTCGATTGTCGCTAGCGGCTCCATGCGCCTACTCCTCGCTGGCAGGCTCTTCGGCCTTGCCGGAGTCAACCGGCTTCGCGGCATTCTCGCCGGCCTTCTGCTCGGACGCCTCGGAGGTCGCGGCCATCATGCCAGCGTCGACGAGGCACTTGACCACCTTGGCGATGGTCGGGTTCGCACCAGGGTTTGCGGCCTGTTTGGAGATGCCGACAGGCTCGCCGTCGGCGGTCACGAAGCAGACGTGCTGCGGGAGGATCGGGGATGCCTTGGATGCGTCCTCGACGATGAACTTCTGCACAAGGTTCGCCATGGTTACCGCCCCCTAGGCCGTCTTCAGGATGGCGAAGGCCTTGGGGTCGAGAACCGCGTAGGCAAGGACTGCCTCGGTGCGGTACGCGACCTGGTTGTATCCCTTCAGGTCCTGACCAGTGTTGTCGGGGTCGCCGTACTCGATGATCTCGGAGGTCATGTCGCGCACCATGCCCCACTTGATGGTGGAGAAGTCGCCCATGATGCCCGCCACCTTCGGGTCGGCCTCGCAGCGGCGACCGTTGACGGTGCCGGAGGTCGCGGCGGGGATGCCGTCGATGTTGCCGACGTTGAGGGACAGCGGGATCTCCGGGTAGAGGCGCTGGCCGGTGGCGGGAATGCGCAGCTTGCGGAGGTCTGCGGCGAACTTGCGGGAGAGCGCGAAGCCGTTGATGTCGTAGTCGATAAGCGCATCGGCCAGCGCGTCGATGTCGTCGACCGCGGATGCCGAGGCGGTTACGGCGTTGGCCCCTGCGGTGAGCGCGGTGTAGCCATCGAGCGCGGTGCCCGTCTTGGGGGACACGGCGTGGTAGACCACGTAGTCGAGCGCTCGACCGATCGCGGCGGTCTGGTCGGCGATGATGTTGGTCACGATCTCAAGCTGATTGTCCTCGTCGGCCCAGCGCAGCTCGTCGGAGACGCGTGTGGTCGTGACCACCTTCACGCGCTTTGCGACGATCGGCGTGGTGGAGACCTCGGAACCGCTCTTCTTCGCGCCCTCCGCAACTACCTCAGCCTCGGTTGTCGGGTTGAACACGATGTAGGTGGTGTCGGAGAACGTCTGCGGGGTGCTGGGGGACAGCGCCGCGATGGTGGAGGTGTCCTTCGCCTTGTTGATGATGGAGGTCACTACCTTGTGCGGGAGCTTGACCTTGCTGGTGTCGTTAGCCATTTCGGCTCCTTACTTGTCTCTAGTTGTTACCGAGGAGCTGGCGCGTGAAGTCGCGCAGCTCCGATTTGTCGCCGTCGCCTGGCTTCGGGAAGCTTCCCGGCTTCTCGACCTTGGGCGCGGGCGGCTTCTTGAACGCGGCGAGCATGTCGTCTGCCCACTTGGACATGCTTTCCTCGTCGTCGCCGACGATCAGGCTCGCCGGCACGCCCTTCTCCTGCGCGACCTTGGCCGCGATCTTCGACCGCTTCTCTTCCTTCTCCTTGTCGTCGAGCCTCTTCTTGAGGTCGGCGATCTGGTCTTCGGCTGTCTTGTTCGCGTTGTTGGCCTCCTCAAGCGCCACTGCTGCGGTTCTGTTGGCCTTTGCCTTCTTCTCCCACTCGCGCGAGTGCTTCTTCTCGGCCTCGTACAGCGCCTTGTAGTCGACGGGCGGCTCCTGGTTGGCGCCATCTTCGCCTTCTGCTCCTGGTGCTTGTGTGGGTTCGTTTGCCTCTGCCATGTCGCGTCCTTTCCCGTGCCGTGCGGCACGCCTGAGCTGCCGTGCGGCTGCTCAACGGTTCGTTAGTTGGGCCGTGCGGCCCGTCCGCGACAGTTTCTTATGAGCGTGAGATTCGGCATGAAAAGGGCCACCCGTAGGTGGCCCTTGCCTATTTGCACTGGTATAATCTGTTGATGGAACGGTATGCTGCCCTCTACTTTTGAGGTTTTCGGTGCCGTTCCTTTTTATTTGACAGCTATGTACCTGCCATCCTTTAGCAGCAGGCGCACATGCGCGACCTTTGGGTACTTAGGCGCGAGATCCTTTGCCGCTGATATTAGTGCATTGTCGTCTATTCGCTCGGATACGGAGTTGTCAACGACCATGCACTTGACGCCCTCCTTTCCAGCCGTGCTGTCAAGGTAGTTCTTCATTGCGCCCCATGCGTTTCCAGACGTTCCGATTGTCTTGATTTCGATTCCGTTTTTTAGGTCTGGAAGCCCGACTTTGCGCTTTCTCCCATCTTCCTGAACCCATCTGTAATCTTGGATGAACGTCGGGGCAACGCCGTGATGCGCCAGCCTCTTCGCTGTTCCTATTTCCGCTTTGGTAGCCCGCTTCTCCACCCCTTTGCTGACAAATCCGATTTTTGGTTCCGTGCCAGTTGCGTACCATTTTGGGTCTCTGGTCTCGATCTCCTCGACCATGCGCTTGTTCACGTACTTGTCGAACGCCTTGCTGGCTTTTCCGCCATGCTCCTTGATGTACGCCTCGCGCTCGGCATCGGGCAAGGCATCCCAATCTGAGCGTATGCCGTTGCGCCCGCCGAGCGTGTCCATGCACTCGTTGAACCTGTCATACATACCGTCTGGGTCGTATCCCTTGACCTTCGGCCCCTTGCCGAAGCTCGGCACGACGCGGCAGTCGCACTTGGGGTGTGAGTGGCTCGCAGCCTCCTTCGTCTTGTAGTTGAAGCCGAACGAGGAGAGCATGAGGCAGAAGCCGCACGTCTCGCCAGACGGCACGCGTGCGTACCTCGGCTTCGCCGGGTCTTTGGAGGCGTTGTGCGCCACGCACATGTTCGCGGCCTTGCGGATCTCTGCATCGAGGCGACGAACGCACGCGGCCACGAATAGGTCGGTGGCTTCCTGTTTCACCACGCTTACCATGAACGCCTTCACCGAGCCGTACGTCGCCTGGGGGTCGCGCAGCGACTCGGCGACGGCGGCGTACTTCCCGGGCGCGTCCTGCGCCTTGCGCACGGCGTCGTAGAACTCGGCGGCGCGGCCAGCCGCAACGGTGTCTGCATAGTAGCCGCAAGCCGTCTCGATCACCTCGTAGGTTGCCTCTCGCAGCGCCGCTATGTCGCCGTTCCCGCTCGCCTCCCAGTCGGCCACCAAGCGGGTGAGCGCGTCGCTGGCTTGGCGCTGCGCCCTTCCAGATAGCGTGTTGATTTCGTCCGTAAGCTCGTTAAGCAGGCTGCGAGGTATCTCCGCCATCCTCGCCCTCCTTCGGCTCGAACAGCGAGGCCACGGCGGCGTTCGCCTGCGCCTTCTTGTTGTCGCTGTTGATGCGCTGGATCTGCTCGTCTGTGTAGTCGAGCATTTCGAGCATCACGTCGGAGTTGGCGAGCTTCGGCAGGCCCTGCACCTGCTTAAGCGCGGCGTCGGACAGGCTCACGATCGACGGGTAGGCCGGGGACATGAAGCGCGGGTTGAGGTTGTAGCCGGCATCGCGCTCGGTCTCGTAGTCCGTGCCGTTCGCCACGGCGAGCGCCATGTAGGCCACGTTGCGCAAGGCGTTGCCATTCTCGCGGTTGAGGTTCTTCGCATCGATCACGAGCGGTTCGAGCGATGCGGCGATGGCATCCGAAGAGGATGGGTTGTCGTTGCTCACGCCGAAGAAAGACACCGGAACGTTGGTGACCGCCGACATTTGGCATGCTAGCTGGCGCAGGTACTCGGTGAGCGGGGCCATCTGCAACTGGGCCGACTGCCACACGGTCGGCGAGTCTCCGTCAATGTCTTTGGTGATCTCGTTGACCGCGCCCATCGACGCGTCGTACTTGTTCTGCCCGTTGATCATCTTCTTGTAGGTGCCGAGCAGCCAAGTCTGCGGCAGCGTCGCGGACTCAGATGCCACTTCCATGCGGGCACGTTGGCGTATGGCGTCGTCTGTGATGCTCATGACCGAACGACTGATGCGCGAGGAGCCGAACGGTCGCTCAAGCGTGGCATCGTATGGCATGGGCTCCATGAGACAGCGACCCATGCCGTGCTCCATGTAGTCGGCCACCCAGTGGCCGCTGCCGCGCGTAAGCACCACCAGCGCGTCCTCCGTGAGCAGGTGCACGACGGTCGGCACGCGCTCGGTGTCGCCTGGCATCTTCTTCGACTCGGCCACAACGAGACCGGCCTTGATGCGCTTCTGCGCGTCGTCCCAGATCGCCGCCGCTGCGGTTGCCGGGTACGCTGAGATGATGGGCTTGCCGCCGCCGTCCGTGACAGTCCAGAAGCCGCAGCAGTGCTTCAGCTCACCGATAAGGTTCTTGCGGTAGAGCGCTTCGAGCTGGTTGTCGGCGCATATGTCGCGCAGCTGCATGGTAACGGCCTCGTCGTCGGCAGTGAAGCCGTTGAACACCGAGCGATCTGCCAGGGCGTGCACCGCTTTCTTGGGCCAATCAACGCGCGGGTTGATCTTCTTGGCGAGGGCTTTCGGCATGGCGATGCCCAGGTCTTTGACGCCGATGTGTCCGAGGTAATAGTCCTCCCGCAACATGTTGCGGGATCGGTGGGTGCGCCACGTGTCCATAAGCTCGCGCACGAGCGCCTTGTCCTCGTGTCGCAGGCCTTCCGCCGCCGCGACCTGTCCGGCCAGTTCCATGTTCACTGCTGCCATCAGAAGCTTGCCTCCTGTTTACGTCTCGGGTCTCTCTTGGTTGTCCTCGCCGCCCATAGGGCCAGCGATGCGCTCTCGATCGGCGCTGATGAAGAGTCGGGGCCGTCACCGAAGCCCCAGCCGTCGCGCCCTACGTCGCGCTTGATCGACTTCGTTGCGGAATCGTCCAACGCGGGCGACTCGATGTGGCTCGTCGTCCTGGCATTAACCTCGTCGGCCAGCATCGTCGCAGCAGCCTGAACGATCGCGGTGCTGCCCATGACGATCGCCGACTTCGGCATCCTGCCGTCAAGAAGCCGCTGCTTCAGCGCGTCCGCTCCGCTCTTTCCGTCGATGCAGACGCACGCGATCTCCTCGCGGTTGCGCAGCAGCATGTCGGATATGCCGACAGTGCCGCCCTCAGCGCCCATGAGGTCGTAAAGCTCGACGTAGGAGCCGGCACCGCGCTCCGCCTTCGCCCAGGACACGGCAACGCGCGACCCGTCGGGCGAGAACTTCACGCCGAACGCGAGCTTGCCTCCCTGCATCGGCCCCGCCACCTCGCACGCCTTCCACTTGGCGCTCGAAAGCGCGTATGAGTCGGCTCCGCCGATTGGGCTCCACCAGCCAAGGCGCTCACGCGCGAAGACGTCGGGCTGCATCTGCTCGGACTCGCCGCGTACGGCCTCTATGTCGAGGATCGTGCCGAGAGACGGGTTGTACTCGAACCATCGCGACTCGTCGTGCACGTCGCCGATCTCTGTAGCGCTCCACTCGATCCATCCCATCTCAGACCTGCCGTTGTGAACGTCCTCGTGGAGGTCGCGGAACACCGTGCCCACGTTGTCGGGGGCTGGCGGCGTGCCCAGGTAGATCGTCTGCGGGTTGTGCTTCGACCCTGCCGATATGGCGGGCAGCGAAGCCGCCTGCTGCTTGTCAGTAAGCTCCTGCGCCTCGTCGTAGATAAGCACGTCGTAGGTCTTGCCTCGCGCCAGCGAGTCGGTGCGCGTGGTGAAGCGGATAAGACCGCCGTTCTTGAGTTTGATGGCCTGCTGGCCGTTGGTCTTGCGCACGGCGAGCAGCAGGTCGTTAAGCTCAGGCTCGTCCTCGTCCTCGAATGGCCTTGAAAGCTCCTGGAACATCTGGTCTGAGGTGTCGCCGTGCTGGCATGTGTACAGAATCTTCTCGCCGTTGAGGGCGCCATGGAAGCAGCGGGCGCGAACGTCCCAGCTCTTGCCATTTTGTCGCGGGATGGATATGCCGATCGAGCGCAGCAGGTACTTGTCGCGTCCGTCGCGGGCGAGCATGGCATCGAGCAGATGTGGCTGCCACGGCAGCGGGTCGCCGAAGTACGCGGATGCCAGTTCTGCCGCCATGGGGCCGTCTCCGTCGAGCCTTTCTGGGATGTTCGCCTCGTATGTCGGGGTCTGCCTCGCCTGCATCACGCGCCTGCCGCCTTGGCACGCGTCTCGCGGTCGTCGAACATGAGCGTGAGCAGCTTGCCGTGGGCGCTCGCGGGTCGCGCCTGCTGCACCGTGACGTTGCGGGCCGACTTGGACAGGCCGAGCTGGTCTGACAGCGCCCTGATTTCGGTGCTGGCTTCCTTCAGAACGGTCAGCGCCGGATTCTTGCGCATCATCTTGAGCCGCTTGCCGCCCTTGCCCCTGATCGGCTTGTATGCGGTGGCGTCGAGTATTTCGATCTCGTTGTTACCGAGGGCCATGGCCTCGCGTGCCTGGTTCGCCACGGCGTGCCAGTAGCAGAGCAGCGCCAACGTCGGCGCATCCTCCTGCGCGAACGTGCGCCTCGCGGTCAGCTGCTCCCAGATGGCGGCTTGCACGGGGTCGCTAGCCACTTCCTGCGGCATCTCGATGTTCTCGGCCATGATTCCCTCCTTCTTCGCGGGGAATCGTAATGGCGGCGTGAGATAGCGAAATCGTTCGGAACGGGCGGGGGGAAATCGGCCCTAGGCGGCTGGGGTGGCCTTCTGACCCGGGGGAGGGGCGACCGCCCCGCCTCTTTTCGGCGGCTTCGGCGCTCGGAGCCAAAAGAAAGGGCGCGACCGCCGAAACGACCGCGCCCCTATTGGTGCATTGCTATGTTTTGCGCTAGAACAGCCGCGTGCGGCGTATCTGGTACTGCTTGGCGTCTCCCGGCATCCTGTTGCCGCGCCGCTGGTTGCAGATCCTGTGGGCGGCGTCCACGTTGGAGTAGTCCAGCGGGTTGCCTCCCCTCGATACGGGCAGCAGCTCGTCCACCTCGAAGCTCCACGGGTCGCCGCTCGGCAGGCTGTAGTCGATCGGCTGACCGCATATGTGGCACGGCCTGCCCTCGGCTCTCAGCCTTGCCCTCAGCTTGCGCCGCGCGTTGCCGTTGCGGTTGCGCGGGTTGCCGCTCATGCCAGCAACCCGGAGATTCCCGAGATCGCCCACGCGATGCCGTAGCATGCGAGCGCGATGAAGAAGATTCCGATGGCGGCGCCGAGAACCTTGCCGATAAGTTCGTTAATCATATCATCCTCCAATGATCATGCGGGCCAGCGATACCGCCGCCCACAGCGTCAATCCGTCTATTAGCAGGGATGCCGCTATCACGAGCAGACATCCCCGGTTGCATCCCGGGCGGCTCATTCGTCCTCCCACCTTATCGTTCCGTCGTCGTATTCGGCCCGCAGCCAGTCCAGGTACTCGCCCCACGAGGCGAAGTCCCGCACCCGGCGCGATGCGAACGCGCACGTGGTGAAGGGGTTGCACTCGCTCACCGCGATGCTGAACCGCCGTCCGTCGCGCAGCATGCGCACCTCCATGCGCATCGCGGCCTCGGGCGAACCGAAGTACCGCTCCCAGTTGGTCAATCGTCCACCTCCTACCCGCAGGCGAGCAGGGCCAGAACCACCAGCCCCGCCGCCAGCGTTCTGATTACATAAAGCTCAAGGGCCACAACCGCGACAAGCAGCGCGGCGCATGATGCCGCTATCCATCGAACCGTTTGCACCAGTCCTCCTGCATGTCCTTGTAGTGTTCGACGATCCAGTCTCGCGCCCACTTCGCAGCCTCCCATGCCGCCATCGGCTCCTTCGCCTCCTGAGCGCTGAAAGCCTCCTCGAACTCAAGCTCGCAGATGCCGTAGTCGCAGCATCCCTCTATGCAGTGTGCGCAATCTCCGCAAGCCGGCTCGTCCACCTGGTTCCACGGCGCGTTCGGGTCTCCATCGAAGCAGCCGGGCGGCAGGTTCCACCCGCTGCCCGGCTCGTAGTAGGCCATGCTCACGAGGCATCACCACGGCACGGTAGGTCGTACCCGATGATCTCAAGGTCGTAGGCCACAGCTGCGGCGCGCTCGACCTTGCAGCCCCGTGCGTTCTCCCAGCCATCGCATAGGTGCACAGCGTCGCACTCGGCCATCTTGCCAAGGCTTTGGCTCAGGTAGTACAGCGGCACGTTCATCACCTTGGGCGGCACCGCGAGGCCGTCCTTGAAGTACGTGTCCACGACCTCGTATCCGCGCCGCTCAAGCTCTGCGACCGCCTTCGCGCGGGCCTCAAGTATCTGCTCCTCGCCAAGCCCGTTCATGGGCTGGACGATCATCACCTTCTTCATTTCTGCTCCTCTCGCACGTTGCTATAGTCGATTTCGTCGCGGCACTTTTCGCAGACCTCGCCGACACGCTTCTTGTTGTCCTTCCAAAATTCGCGCGGGTAGCACGTGAAAAACGGGTTGCAGTGCGTTTTGCCGCACCTCGCGCACGTCCATTTATACGGGTCGCAGCTCATGCGATCTCACCCGCCTCGGCCATGGCGATCCTCTCGCCGATCCACCGCATCACGGGGACGGCCATGCTGTTGCCGATCGCCTTGTAGCGCGGGCCGTCCGGGCACTCGTCTGCGGGCTTGCCGCGATAGGGTATCTTCGTCCAATCGTCAGGGAAGCCTTGCAGCCGCTCGCACTCGCGCGGCGTGAGCCTTCGCACAACCATGCCTTCTCCTTCCTCGCTGAAAAGCGTCTGAGTGTTGCTGGTGGAGAGGGTGAGCGACACTTCGTCGCTCACCAGCGCTCCTTTGCCCCCGCCCGCGCATCCGCAGCGGACGAGCAGCGTGCAGGCGCTCACAGGCACACCGACGGCGCGTCGCCGCCAACCTTGAGCGTGCCAACCATGTCGTATCCGATCGCCGTGTTGGCGTTGAGGTCGGCCATCGTTATCGGCTCGTCGATGGGGTACACGGCCGGGTTGTGCCAATCGGCGGTGAGCGTGGGGGACTGCTCCGGTTCCGCGCCTACTCCTCCCGCGCCTGCTCCCTGGTGGTACTTGAAGCCTGCGCTACGAGGGCTTCTTCCAGCCTCTTCGGCAAGGCTCGCCCTCTTTTCCGCGCTCGATTCAAGATCCCCTCGCATGCTCTCCGGCTCAATGAGTACGCCGACGGGGGGGGCAGGCTCCAAGATGTCCGACAAGAAAGAGACGGCGGCGTCTTTGGGCCACTCCGAAGAACTGCGCATCGAGTACGCGCCACGCCAGACCGTACCCGAGCTTGTCCATTTCGGACAGGAGCTGTCGGAAAGCCTCCCCATTCTCGCTTGAGAGCGCTCCCGGGACGTTTTCCCAAAGAAACCATCGAGGACGTATCTCACGTACCGCTCGAATGTACTCGAACATGAGTCCTGACTCACCTTGCAACCCCTCCCGTTTGCCCGCGATCGAGAAGGACTGGCACGGGCTGCCGCCCACCACCAGATCCACCTTGTTGCGGTATTTCTTCCAATTGGCCTTTGTCACGTCGCCGACGTTCGGTACCTCGGGGTACCGCTCGGCAAGCACGGCGCTGGGGAACTCGTCGAACTCGGCGAAGCACACAGGCTCCCAGCCCAGCGGCTCCCATGCCACGGTTGCGGCCTCTATGCCGCTGAAAAGCGAGACGTACTTCATTGGTGCGCCCCCAATGCCTGCTCGACGAGCATGAAGAAGCGTCGCTCGGCGTTGTTCGACGGGTTGCGCTTGCGCATGTCGGCAATCTTCAGCAGCTCGTCTTCCTCGTAATAGGTGGCGTCCCAATCGACCTCGGGCCAGTCGTAGCAGGAGCAGTGCCAGCCCTCCAGCAAGATGTAGCCTTTGTCGTAATAGTCGTCGCTTCCATCGCCGGCGTAGATCAACATGTAGCGCTCTTCGCTGTAATCAGGCTCGCTTTGCGCCGCGCAGATGATGCGCCACGGCTCGATAGTTTTCGGCGCCTCGATGGTCTTCATGACTCGTCACCGTCCTCGGCCTTCTGCGGTTTCTGCTCGAATCGACACCACCTGGTTCCGCGCACGTCTATTGCAACGAAATTGTCGTAGCGCTCGCAGCACGTGCGCTCCACGTGGTCGAGGTATGCCCCGCTGTCGCACAAGATTGTCACGCTGTTGAGGACCTTGAAGCACGAGTGCACGCATTGGGTGCACGGCGGTGTCTTGGCCTTCCTAATCTCCCTGATCGGGTTTTTGAGCTTCATCGTAGGCGCCTCGTTCCTCTTCGCTTGCTAATCGGTAGCTGTTCCGTCCCATGCATCCCGCCGCCTCGATGACGACGGCCCTCTCGAAGCACTCGTCGCAGAGGTCAATCGTCTCTTCTTTAACGTAGGGAGTGCACGGCCTTCCTTCGTTCTGCTCGGTCGTCCACCTCACGGGGAGGGTGATGGAATGGGCTCGTTCGATCTCTCTTCCGCACACGTCGCACTTGAACGTGTCGGGATGCTTAATCGTCGCCATCGGAACCTCCGCAGGCGATGATGATCCCCGCCGTGATGGTCTGCACCATGTAGGCCAGCTCCTCGGCGGCGGGCGTGTCCTCCCCGATGCTGGCAAGCATGTCACACGCCGCATGCGTCGCCTCGTGGGCGGCGAGCGCGTACAGGTCCGGGGCCTTCACCTTGCGGCTGATCCACACCACGCATCCCTTGCCCGGAATGCAGCTGGTGAGACCGTCCTTGCCCTTGGTGTCTCCCGGCTCTTCGCCCATCCTGCGCACAGCCTCTCGGTACTCGCGCTTGCTGGTGGTGACCCAAAGCGGGTTGAACGGCATGATCAGCGGCTCAATCTCGGTAGCCATCGCGTTCCTCCTCACCGCCCACCTCCACACACCTGGGGAACCGGCCCCGCAGGTCGAGCACGGTCCCGTCTTCCAGCAGCGCGAAGCACTGGTAGCTGTCGTCGGTCAGCGACTCGACGATCGAAAGCGCCTCGGCCTCGTCGTCGGTCTTTGCGAGCAGGATGCCCTGGCGGTAGGCGCTCGCGTAGCTCTGGCAAAGCGAGCGCTCGTAAATGCGTATCATTCCTGGCCCGCCTTCCACTCGTTGACCAACTCGTCGTACTCCTCTCGGAACTCAGGCTCGAAGTAGGCGATGAACTCGCTCTTGGTCATGCCGCAGCGCAGGCTTGAGTAGCCGACGTGCTCGATGCACCAGTCAGAGAACGGAATAAGCTTGCCGCCGTCGTCCACGCTCGTGCGGTAGCCGATGCCGTCGCGGTAGAGCTTACGGCGGCCCTCCTTGCGGATGGCCTGTTCGACCTTCGAGGCATCGCGCTCGCCGCGCTCCATGAGCTTGCCGCGCAGCTTCTCCGCCTCGTCCTGCGCCTGCTCAAGCTTGCCGCGCAGCCAATCGCGCTCAGCCCGCGCCTGCTCCAACTGACCGAGCACGTACTGCTCGCATGTCTTGATCTCCATGGGTTACATCCCTTCTCGTATCATCTCGTTGCCGTCACGGTCTGTGATCAGCCAATATCCGTATTCGTAGAGGTCAGGGCTGTGCGGCTCGTAGGCCTGCAACAGCTGGCCCGTCCACCAGGCCTCCTCGTAGACCGGATGCCGCCAGCGCCACTCGGCCTTGAGCCGCGCTCCGCCGTGGAACTTGTCGTGGCACCCGGTCGTCCCGCTGCCGCAGAGGCAGAACAGCGGGCTTCGCAAGTCCCAGGCGCCGCACGGCGTGACCAGGCGGAACGTCTCGCCCCAAGACCGGTGCGCCACGTGGTGCACGCTTCCGGCACGCCTGCCGCAGACGCAGCATCGGGGCGAAAGCGCCTCGTAGGCCTTTCCATGGGTGTAGTGCGCCCCCAGGTGAGGCTTGCCGTAAAGCTCGGCTCGCTCCTTGGGGTAGCCGCGAAGCACCCCTGCATCGAGGATCATTGCAACCTCCCGTCCGGGCCGTCGAAGTGCACGACCCTCGCGCCGCCCCTGAGCCGCGACACGATGGCCTTGGCGGTGTCGGGGTCTCCCTGCTCGGCGAGCCTGCGCACGAGGTCGCTTGGCTTGTACTGCGTTGTTACCAGCGTGGGCAGCATCGCGGAGTAGCGCTGGTCAATCAAGCTGAAAAGGCTGTCGAGCACGAAGCCCGTCGGCCTGCGCTTGCCCAGGTCGTCCACGATCAGGTAGCGCACCTCGGCGTAGCGCTTGAGCGGGTCGCCGCCGTCGTGGAAGCTGCGCTGAATCTCGTCGAGGATGCGGTACATCGGTGCCATGAGCACCGACCGCTTGCCGCCAGCCAGGCGCTTCACCACGGCTGCGGCGCAGGTGGTCTTATGAGTTCCGACGTCTCCCCAGAGGTACACCCACTGGCCGCGCTTCATGCACTCGGCGATCTCCGCAGCCAACGGGTGGTCGAGGCTCACGTAGCGATCGGGCACGCCCGCCCGCTTCCAGTCGTGCATGGCTCTGTCGAGCGCAGCCTTGCGAGCCGCCTCGGCCTCGGCCTGGCGCTCCTTCTCGCGCTCGGCCTCGGCGCCTGCGCAGCCGCACTGCTCGTAGCCGCAGAACAGCGTCCGCCCAGCGAGCCGCGTGGTGCGGGCCTTGAGGGTCGCGCCGCAGTGCGGGCACTCAGTCGTAGGCCGAAAATCCATCGTCTGGCACCTCCTTCGCGCTGCCGTTCCTGGGCTTCGAGGTGCGCAGCCAGTTGCGCACCGTTGCCTTCCAGTCCTTCATGTGCGATCGCCCGACCATCCAGCCTTTCTGGGCGTAGAAGTCGACGAAGCGCTCGGGGTCGAAGTCGAGGGCGGTGAGGTCGAGTCCCTTGTCCGCAGCGAACTGCTGGGCGTATTCGGCGACCTCGGCGGGAGAGGGGGCGCGGAAACGCGCCGCTTTCCCTCTCTCCTTAATCCCTTTTCCTAACTCCTCTTCCTCTTCCTCTTCGCTTGCCCGTTTGCTCTCGGGTTTGCTTGCATCGTTGCTTGCCGCTTTGCTCTGCGTTTTGCTTCCGCTTTTGCTTGGCGGTTTGCTTCCCGTTTCGCTTGCCCGTTTGCTCTCGGGTTTGCTTGCCGCTTTGCCGCCCGATCCTCCCGCCACGATGCGCTTGCGCGAGGTCTCCATGACGGGCTGCACGGCGAACAGCACGGCCTCTTGGGCGTCCGTCCGAGGCTCGGGCTGCTCGCCAGTTCGCAGGTACCGGACGATCATGCCGATAAGCTCGTCGCCCTCCCTGCGGTTGCGCAGCCTAAGCGGCCCGTCTATGAGCGAGTCCAGTACCTGCATGCCGCCATCGCCCCTAAAACGGGATGTCGCCGTCGTACAGGCTTTCCTGGGCGGGCGGCATGGGCGCTTGCTGCGGCGCCGTCTGTGGGGCGGGCTGCGGCGCGTACTGTGCGGGTGCCTGCTGGTAGCCCTGCGGCGGCGCAGGGGGCTGCTGATAGGCCTGCTGCGCGTTCCACTGCTGGGGTGCCGTCTGCGGGGCGGGCTGCGGCGCGTACTGCTGCTGGTATCCCTGCGGCGCTTGCTGGCCCTGCTTCTGGCTCATGAACTCGATCTCGTCCACGATCACCTCAAGCTTGGATCGGCGCTGGCCGTCCTTGTCCCAGCTCGAATAGCGCAGCTTGCCCTCGATGGCCACCTTCATGCCCTTGTGCAGGATGCGGCCCATGCTCTCGGCGCGGTTGCCGAACATCGTGCAGTCCACGAAGTTCGGGTAGTCCTCCCACTCGCCGGTTTGCTGGTTGCGGCGGCGGTCGTTGACCGCCACGCCGAAGCCCAGAACCTGCATGCCGCCCTGGGTAGCCCGCAGCTCGGGGTCGCGGGTCAAGTTTCCGCTGATGTTCACTCGGTTGATCGACATTTAGTAACTCCCTTCGCCCGTCCCGTTCGACCAGGTGCGCTTTATGTCCTCGTCGACGGTTCGGATCTTGAGCTTGTACACGTTTATCGCCTCTTGGCTCGCCTTGTAGAGCGCTTCGGAGCAGTCCCTGCGCTGCTTCAGCTCGGCTATGTCCTCACGTCCTCGGCAGAGGTCGCTTATCACCGTCACTGGCGTTCCCTTGGATCGCTCCTCAAGGATCGCGATGCGCAGCGCCTTGCGGTACTCGGCCTCGTTCTCGGCGTACTGGCTTCCGCTGTTGCGCAGCGCCTGAAGCTCGTCCATGAGCCTGTCGAAGAGCTGCATGCGCTCGGCGTAGAGGTCTTGCATGGCCTACACGACCTGCCATGCGGGAGACGGGCAGCACCCGGGGTTCGCCTTGAACTGCTCGTACTGCTGGCGGCTCTCGAACTTGTAGGAGGTGCCGCAGCTCTTGCACTTGGCGATGAACTGGCCGAACTCGGGCGGCTCCTTCTCGGTGGGCTTGCCGTCACCCATGAGGGTGTCGGGGTCACTCGTGCCGTCGATGTCGAAAGCTCCGCAGAGCGCGTACTTGCGGGCATAGCTCGATGCGCTGCCCGTCACCTGCGCCTCGTTCATGCCCTTCTGGCTCAAAGGCTCGCGGGCGTACGCATCAATCTCCAAAGGCTCGCCGTGGCCGTCCTCGAAGAACAGGCGGCACGTGGCCTTGACGTAGTAGCGCTCGCCGATCTGCTCGATCGAGTCGTTGAGCGTGAAGGCGATTCCCGCCGCCTTGCACGGCTCCTTGAGCGCTGCAACGATGTCCTCCATGCTGCGGTAGTAGAAGTTGCCGTGGGCGTTGTAGCGTGCCTTGGGCACCACCACGGATCGCTGCACCTGGGCCACTGCCTCGGCCAGCGTCATGTGCTTGTCTTCTGCCATCGTCTACTCCATCCTCGCTGCCACCTGGGCTGGCGTGCCCCGGCGGATGCTTCCGGTGATTCCCTGCGCCTTGAGCAGGGATGCGAGCGCCTGCATCTGCGATCGCGTGGCGCTCGGCACCTCGACCGTCCACGCCTCCAAAGGCTCCGCGACCGGTGCTGGCATGGGTGCCGGCATTGGTGCGGGCATTGGCACTGGCGCGGGCATCGGCTCAGGCTCGGGCGCTGCGATCGGCTCTGGCTCAGGCTCTGGTTCAGGTTCAGGCTCCGGCTCAGGCTCGGGTGCCATGGCCGCCTTCAGCTCGGCGATTCGCTGGTCTTCCTCGTCGGCCAGACGCGCCGCGTTCAAGGCGGCTCCGAGGTCGAGCGTGCGGAAGAACTCGCGCTCCGCGTCGGCGTAGTGCGGCATCGCCTCCTGCTGGGCCTTGAGCGTTTCCCAGTCTCTGGCCACGTCGGACACCTTGGCCTCAAGCGCCTGCTGCGCCTTGATCTCGCCGAAGGTCTTGTTGAGCCACTGCGGCTCATGCAGGCGCTCGTAGGGGACGACCGGCGCGAGCAGCCCCGCGAACTCCTCGTAGTGCTGCTGTAGGCGCGAGTAGAGCGCGTCCTTGCGCGTCTGCTCGGCCTCGTCAAGCTGCGCCTTGATGGCATCGGTTGACTCGTCGATGATGGCCGTGATCTGCTTGCAGCGCCTCTCGAATGCGTCGAGCGGCTTGTTGTACTCGCGCTTCACGGCCTTGCGGCGCTCGTCGATCTCCTTCTTGATGCCGTTGAGGTAGCTGCGGTCGTGCTTGGCCTCCTTGATGGCCTGGGCGCTCGTGAGGTCGTAGGTGGCGCCCTCGTAGTCGGCCACGACCTTCTTCACGTGGGCCTCCAACGCGTCCATGTTCGAAGCGATAGTGGCCTCGGTGTAGGTGACCTCAAGCGTGGTGGCCTCGGCCTCGATGACCTCTGCCTCGACCTGCTGCGGTTCGGTTTCCTTAGCCATAGATCTCGCCCGTCTCGTCGTCGAAGTCCATGGCCTGCTGCTGCTCAGCCACGGTGAGCAAAACCGTCTTGCCGCTCTGCTTGATGATGCGGAAGGCGTCGGCGTTGTCGGTCAGGATCTCGAATTGCAGGGTCGCAACGCTGCCCTTCACGGTGGCCTGCTTGAACTGCGCCTGGATGGTGGCTTCGTTGATCATGTCGTTACCTCCTATTTGATGCCGAGAACGGCGGCAAGGAACGCGCGACCGAACTCGCGCTCTTCCTCGCTGACGGGCTTGATCTTGTCGGCGATGAACTCGCGGCTCTTGGCGACGCACTTCTCGTCGATCCTGGAAAGCCCGGCCTCGCAAAGCGCGATCATCACGTGGTAGGCGTTTGCCGCCGTCTCGCCGTCGTTGTTGTCAGGATGCGCGGCGTCGAACATGAGGTTGTTCGCGATGCAGGCGGCGTGGTCGAGCACTGCTTTGTGGAACTTGGTCCCGTGGAAGTCCTCAAAGCCGTTCTCTTCGAAGTATTTGGCGTTCATTTCTTCTCCTTCACGTACTCCTCGACGAAGTACTCGATGTGGATGTCTATGCGTGGTTTGGTGCCGTATGGCGACCTCGGGCGCTTGGTGACGGCTCCCATGTCGACCTGCGAATCGTCCTTGAAGGCAATCCCGTTGAGCGCGTCGCAGGCGAGCTTGCCGAGGTTGTCCCAGTCGGGCTTGCCGAGGTCGGCGCGGCCCTCCCAGTACTTCGGGTTGCTCTTCGCGAGCGGCCTGGTGGTCGAGATCCGCATCACAACCGGGCCGTCGTGGTCGGCGAAGGTCTCGCCGTATGCCGCGCGAAACGCGTCCTTGATTGCCTTCTCGGCCTTGAGCGTCTTGGTCGGCGTGTAGGTGCGGTGGTTGCGGTAGTCGGTCATGGGGCGCTGCTTTCCGACAAGCTGGGCGGGATGCATGGTGATGTGCGCCGTGGCCGCAAGGGTGCGCTTCCAGCTCATTCGCTGAACCCATCGCTCTGGCTGCGGTGCTTGTTGAAGGCTCCGCGCAGCTCCGGGTATCGCGCCTCCATGATTCGGGCAAGGGCGGGGGCTATGCCGTTCTTGCAGCCAACGTGCAGCTCGTTGCGCACCATGTTCACCAGGTAGTTGATCGACACGTAGCCCTTCTCCTTGAGGCGGCGGGCGTTGGAGAGCATGAACCGCCACGCCTCGGGGTTGGCCTCGATCCACTTCTTGGCCTCGGCAACGTCTTGCTCGCCAGCCATGCCCAGGCCGAAGATCTCAAGCTGGTTGCTCTGGGGTTTGGGGCGGTATATCTCGTCGTTACGCATTGAGCACCGCCATGCTGCCCACGGCTCGCTGGGCGTCGGCAACAGCCTGGTCCATCGTGGGGATGACCCAGAGCCAGAGCACGGCGAGGAAGATCATGAGGGCCGCGAGGAAGCCGACCATGACGCCCGCCTTGAACTGGGAGCGCTCAAGCTGCTCCTGTGCCGTCGGGCGCTTGCCCTCGAATGGTATGATGGTCGCAGCCTCTTTCGAGGCGGCTACGTAGCGGGTGCCCGATGTGTGGAAGCTGGGGGCGCTCGCTTTCTTTTTTGTCTGCATTTCCGTTCTCCTTTCGGTGTTTTCGCAGGTCATTGCTAGGGCGCTTTTTAGGGCCTCTTTTTTGCCGCTTTTTTCGCCCTGCTCTTCTGGCTGTAGTAGCGCTGGCGCTGCCTGCCATTCCTCTTCTCCCTGATCGCCTCCTCCTTCATCGCGTTGGCCTGCTCGGCGAGGTCTGCCATGTGAAGCTCCTTCGTGCACTCGATGCACCAGCCGTTGACCCTGTTGAGCGGTCGGAACGTCCATTGGCCGCAGCGGGGGCACTGCCTGCGCTTGCGGAGTGAGAGTCCGCACTTCCGCGCCATATGCTTCACTGAGTCGATGGAGCGCCCGAGGTCCTTGGCTACCTGCTTGGCGCCGTCTCCGGCGTGCTCTTCGAGGTATCTGAGTTCACGTGTAGACCACTGCTTCACGCCTTCGCTTCTCCCTTCTGCTGGCGTTCCCACTCGCGATATGCTTGGCGGATCGTCGAGCACATGCCGTCAAAGGCAACTTCGCGGGCCGTCTTCTGACGCTGCTCCTGTTGCTTCTCGTCGCTCATTAGGCCACCGCTAGCTCATGCAGCTCGTCCAACGAAACGCCGAGGATGCGAGATAGCGCGTAGGCTTCAGACAGGCTGAACTCGTACGAGCCTCGAACTTTGTTAAAGAACGAAGATCGGCTCATACCGAGACTGTCTGCCAGCGCGTCACGTGTAACACCATTCGTTTCGGCGTACTCGTTGACCTTCTCCGACAGGTTCATGCTTCTCCTTTCTCCCGTACAAAACTTTGTACTCCTACAGTATTGTACAAAGTTTTACACCGTGCAATACTTTGTACGTGTAAATATTTGGACTGTAAGGGGAGGCCATGGAGTACCGGTTTGTTCTCGCACATTACTTAGAGGAACAGGGAATGACTCCAGCTGAGCTTGCTCGCGCTATTGGTTCCCCTAGATCGACCGTTTCTGCCCTTTTGAGCGGAAGGGCAAAAGAGCCAACACTTGGTAAAGCTAAGGCGATAGCGGACGCTCTTGGCGTGTCCCTTGAAGAGATGGCTCGGATGACATACGAGGAGGAATAGGCATGGGACTTCTTGGTGATATGGCTAAAGCCGCTGCGAAGGTCGCTATAAATCAAGTTTCAAACACTGCGCACGAGAAGGTTTCCGAGATGTTCCCAACAAAGGAGATCGTTCTATCCGGCTCACACGAGCGCGATGTCTACACCTACTACGGCGGGCCATTGAAGGGAATAAGGGTCGGGCAGACATTCGATGCTGAGGTCGCTAGGAAGCCTGTCACCCTTGTAAGCGAGTTGACGGGAACAGAATGGAATACTGCCGAACACGGAAACAACGCGCTTATGTATAGGGGCAAGCCATTTGGCTCTTTTAGCCCAATGAGCAAAAGCATTCGAAAAATGATCCGTATGGGATACCGGGTCAAGATTAGGTGCAAAAACGTTGGATGGTACGCGCAGGGGATACCTGAGATTGTTGCCATGATTCCAGATCCAGAAGCTGTGTTCTCTTGGCTTGACGAGTGCGAGAGAAGTGGTGAGGAGGTTCCGTTCAATGCCAACAGCTAGAACTGCGGTGATATACGCCCGCTTTTCGTGCAACAAGCAGCGCGAGGCCTCCATCGACGACCAGCTGCGCATCTGCCGCCAGTGGTGCCAGCGCGAGAAGTACGCCATCGTGGCGGAATACTGCGACTATGCCATAAGCGGGCGCACCGACGACCGCCCCGAGTTCCAGCGCATGGTAGCCAACGCGGGTGAGAGCGACATAGTGCTTGTGTACATGATGGATCGCTTCAGCCGTGGGGAGTACGACGCGCCCATATATAAGCGCGAGCTTGCCCAGCACGGCGTGAAGCTCGTCTCGGCGCTTGAACAGATACCAGATTCGCCCGAGGGCATCATTTACGAGAAGCTGCTTGAGGGCCTTGCGGCGTGCGAGTCGAAGAAGACCGCGATCCGCACGAGGCGCGGCATGGAGGGCAACGCGCTCAAATGCAAGACCAACGGCGTGCGCGTGTTCGGCTACGCCAGCAACGAGGCCGACGAGTACGTGATCAACGAGGACGAGGCCGCTTTCGTGCGCGAGGCGTTCAAGCGGCGCATAGCAAAGGAGACCACCAACTCGATAGCTCGTGACTTCGCGGCACGCGGGGTCAAGACCTCGCAGGGAAACCCGTGCGGCTACTCGATGGTCGAGCGGATGGTGAAGAACCGGAAGTACACGGGGCGCTACGAGTGGGGCGGCGTTGTCAAAGAGGGCGGCATGCCCGCGATTATCGACGAGGTGACGTTCATGGAGGCACAGGGCATACGCGCGGCCAAGGAGCGCAGCGCGGAGAGCTGGGGCGACTTCGCCCTTTCCGGCAAGGCGATCTGCGCGGGCTGCGGGCGCAACCTGCAAGGCGTGAGCGGGCGCGGGCGCGGCAACCGCAAGTACGAGTACTACCGCTGCCACGACGGATGCGTTAAGCCCGTCAGGCGCGAGGAGCTTGAGGGCGAGATCGTCAAGGCGCTGCGGGCTCTTCTGCAAGACCGCGAGGAGGCCTTGAGGATAGCCCGCATGGTGGCGGAAAGCTCGGACGGGGCAGAGGTGGCGGCGAGGCGCAAGCAGGCCGCCCAGTCGCTCTCAGCCGCCGAGCGCGGGCTTCGCAACATCTTGAACGCCATCGAGCAGGGTATCATCGCGCCCGGCGCGAAGGAGCGCATAGCGGAGCTTGAGCACCAGCGCGACCGCGCCAAGCTCGACCTTGAGGCGATCAGGGACGATCAGCTAGACCCCGAGCGGCTGGCCGACTTCCTGCAATGCGGCTCCGCCCTGGACGACGCGACTCTGTTGAAGGCGTTCGTCTACCAGGCGAGCGTGAGCGACGAAGAGTGCATAGTGACCTTGAACTACGACGTGGAAAACAACGAACCCGCCAGACTTGACGTCCAACGGGTTCGTACAAAATGCAAATGGTGCCCCCAGCGGGATTCGAACCCGCGATATCCACCTTGAAAGAGCTGCACCCTAACGTGCAAGCAGATAATGGCAGTTCAAAGGCGAACGTCTTAACTGGGGTTTTAATGCAACGCGATACAAAGCGCCGCAAAGTAGTACACTGCATTTTGCGGCGGTTTTGCGGCGCATTTTGCGGCGCGGCGAGTGAACGGAGATACCGCGATGCACTACACGAGCGTACGGATTAGGGAACGCAAGGGGCGCGGTCTGATTGCCGAGGCCTCATACAAGGACGAGGCAACGGGAAAATGGCGCAAGGTCTCAACTGGTTTGGAGGCCACGGGCAAGCGTGCGGCCCAGAAAGAGGCCGAGGCGTGGCTAAGTGAGATTGAGGCCGAGTGGCAGAGGAAACAGCAGGAGGCGAGCGCCCTTACCGCGCTCGGGCTGGATGCCGACGCGCCACTCACGGTGAGCGCCTACGTTCGCCGCTATCTGGACGGAAAGCGCCACGAGATAGAGCCGTCCACGTTCAACGGATATACGCGCTACCTCGATAAGCAGATAGCCCCGACACTGGGGGACATGGAGCTATCCAAGCTCAACCCCGACACGGTGAGGGCGTGGGTAGCGAAGCTGTCCGAGGGATACAGTGCCGTTACCGTTCGCAAGTCGCTCACCCTGCTCAGGTCTGCCATGAACGAGGCCATTAATTCCGATCTGCTCATCAAAGACCCTACGCGCGGCGTGAAAGCGCCCAAGGGGACGAGGCCCAAGCCGAACGCGCTCACGGTCGAGGGCGTGCGCACCGTCCTCGCGGTGCTCGACGCGCTCGACCTCACGCCCCAGCTGCTCGGTATCAAAATTGCCCTGTTCACTGGGATGCGAGAGGCGGAGATATGCGCCCTCAGATGGTCGAACGTGGACATTGAGCGCGGCACGCTCTACGTTGACGAGGCGTTGGGCAGGGACGGCGCGGCCTACTACCTCAAAGACGCAAAGACAACGGATAGTGCCCGATACGTCACGTTTGGCGGTGCCCTTGCCGACGATTTGAGGGCGAGGCGTGAGCGGGTGGAGGCCGATTGCCGCGCCGCTGGGGTTCCGTTCGATGAAAGGTTTTTCGTTCTCGGGGACATTCGCGGTGGGTTCCTCAGGCCCCAGTATCTGGGCAACAAGTGGCGCGAACTTGCAGGCGCTATCGAGATAAAGGGTACTCAAGGCACGCGCCCCACGTTCCACGACCTGCGCCATACGTTCGCCACTATCGCCATTGAGAGCGGCGTTGACGTAAAGGCCGTTTCTGCCATGCTCGGGCACTCAAACGCGGCTATGACGCTCAATACCTACGCCGACGCAACGCGCGAGGGCAAGCGCCGCGCCGCCCTGGCCGTTGAGAACGCGCTTACCGTAGGGGGCGGCGAGTGATGGGGGCAGGTGCCGAGGTGCTGGACGAGTTCCACACTAGGGCTATGCGTGCGGTCGAATGGGGGCGCGAGGTGGACGGGTACCGCGCGGCGTTCCCAGATGATGCGATCAAGTGGCTCATGTCGCATGGCCTCGATATGCAGAGCCGCCCCAAGTTCGCTGACGATTCGGACGCCATTAGGCGCATATGCGAGAGATATGGCCTAAAGCAGGCGGCTGTGGCGGGGGCGTGCGGCGTAGGGCCGTCCACCGTCTCAGCATGGGCCAAGGAGCCGCACAAGGCTAAGCCCCGACACGTGCGCGAGATAATCGACCTCGCGGAGCGGTTGGGGCGTGGTGGCGAAAGCGCTCAGACGTTCAACGAGTTTGTAGCTGGGTTGCTCGATGTGCCCAGCAGGGCAAGCGGGGAGCTTACCGCCAACGAGGACAGGGCCGAGGATATAGCAGGAATAGCCGACGCGTGTTGGTATCTCACCGATACCCAGCTATCAGCCCTAACCGAGGTGGTGCGCTCAATGTTGTTGGCAAACGGTGAAGATACTGATGTTTTGTTCTCACGAGGTGATGAAATCGATTCAGTTTGGAGTCTAATCCGAGAGCACTAAACCGAACGAAATAGCTATAAAACGAACCGTAGACGCACTATCCGCGCCTACGGTTCGTTTTATGCGCCGAAAAATGAATAGCAAAATGAACATTTCAGCATTTCCGCAGGTAAACGGCATTGTGGACTGTTCGCGTTATGCGCGGTACAAACTGAATCAAACGCGCGTGAATGATTCAGTAACTACCTACGGAGGGGCTGCAATGTGTACTCAGGAACAGCTAGACAGGTTGGCGGCTATCGCGCAGGAGGGGCGTTTTGAGGAACTGCCCAACCCGCTATCAGCGCCCGAGGCGGCGGCGATTGCCCGTTGCTCAAAGCCAACTATCACGAGGGCGTGCAAGTCGGGCAGGCTCAAAGCCGTTAATACGGGTATGCGCTGGAAGATCAACCGTGATTCGCTGCTTGCATACGCGGCGCTCATCTAGGGGGCGGACATGAGGCCACTAAAGGCGGCGCTTGCCGCTATCAGGCATGTAGCCAACCTAGACGTTCAGGGCATGAGCCAAGCCGAGATTTCGGCGGAGTGCGACAGGTTGGCGTTTAGAACGTGCGGCATTGGCGAGGGTGCCCTATATCGCCGCTGGGCTATGGGCAGGTTCCACGCCATAGGGCGCGAGCTGGTGCGCCGCAAGCGCCTAGGAGGTGGCGGCGATGTGGAACGAGGACGTTAGAGCCGTACCCGTCAAGATGGGGCGGCTGCTCACGGTATCGCAGGCAGGGGCCGTGCTCGACATGAGCGAACGCACCGCTAGGCGGCTCATCGCCACGGGTGCCCTAGCGACGGCGAGGGTTGGGCGGCGCGTATTCGTAACCCGCAGCTCGGTTCTAGCATTGGCGGGTGTGGGCGTTGGGTAGCCGCGTGGCTACGAAACGGAGAGATGGAACGTTCACAACGCTTTACCCCAGCATGTTGCAGGTTTCGGCGAGGCTAAGCTCGGGTGTTGCGGCGGCGGTTCTATCCGTTCTTGTACGCTATCTGGGCAAACCGCGATATTCGCCAAGCGTGGCAGTTGGTACGCCATTCGAGGGGCGGGCCGTGTCTGCCCCGGTATCCGCCATTGCCTCGGAGCTATGCATAACCGAGGGACAGGTTAACAACGCGGTGAAGAGGCTCAAACGCTATACGGTTTGGTTCCCGGACGGGACGAGCGCCCCGCTGCTCGAAACTATGCCGGGGCATGAGGGCAGGCGAGGTAGCGCGGCGGTCTACGTGATAGGGGCGAAGAACGAACCGGGGGCGGTGCAGACGGTCACGCTCAACGCAAGGGACGGGACGCCAACGCCCCCAGACGCCGCGACGATAGCGCGGTTAGCTGGTGCGGGCGCACTACCTATCAGCCAAAGAAAGGTAGTACGAACGGATGAGTTAGCTAGTACGAATGGGCAAGTTAGGTGGTGCGGTGGCACCAGCCTAAAGGATAAAGAGATTAAAAAGAAAGGAGCGGAGGGCGATAGGTACGCGATTGATACCGAATTGGCGGCGAAGCTCAGGGGCGGTAGAACTGTCGTCTAACGGGTTTAGGCATGGAGAGGGCTAGAGCCGCTATCCATGCAGAATGGGTGCCCGATGCCCTCAGCCGTTCACGGTGGAGCGCTACGCACACCCTCAAAGAGATCGAGGCGGCGGAGGCCGAGGCCACGGGAAAGCGCCAACGCCTCATAGCCGAGGCGCGTGAGGGCATGGAGCGGGTCAACGACCTATTGGGCGAGGCTCAGGCCACGAGGCAGAGGAAAGCTAGGAGGTGAGGCCGCTATGGGCGAGTTCGATTTTACGGGTGAGCTGGAAAAGCTCGACGATTGGAAAATGCCCGAGATGTGAGGCGGGGCGCACTGTGGGAACGGGTGCGCTCCGCTTTTCGTCTCGATCAACAACGGGGGGCGGTGTATCAACCCGCGCGGCGCGGCATATGTGGGGGTTCGGTAGGTTCGGGCGTTCCCTGCGGGGAGGGGGGAACGGGCGCGTTCCCTGCTCTAACCTCGATACGGGCGAAACGGAGACAAGCCCACGAGAGGAAAGAGGCCGACATGGACGAGAACGGGAAACGCCGAACGATGCGGGGGGGGGGTGCTCAGGGCAGTCTATCCCCGCACGACGAGGAAACGGGGCGTTCTCTACGTGGCTCACGGGCGATTGCATGGAGCCGACGCTAACGGCGGGGATGATGGGCGTTTGGGTTCCTCGCATACCCGAGGTTGGGGAGATAGGGCTTTACAGGTTGCCGCCATATAGCCCGAGGACGCAACGATTGGCTCGAATTAAGGCGTTTGAGGCCGAGGGCGGGCGAGTACTGCTAACGCACGACAATAGGGCCTATAAAGACGATTTGAGGCCCCTAGGAAAGAAGCGGGCAGGCGAGGGCGGTATAATGTTCGTGGGTACGCTGGTGGAGGTGTACGAACCCGTGAGGGGCGTGAACCTCAAAGCCCTACCAGAGGAATAGGGGTTTGGGCGCTCAAGCGCGCCCGTTCCCGAGGCGGCACGTCTCTCCGCAGGTTCTCCGTTCACTACCTGCGGGACGTTTCGGGCGTGCCGTGCCGAGTGCGGGCGATTGGGGAGGTTGGCGGTTATGCTCACATTGGAAGAGGCTATAAAGCCGATTCTGGAAGAGGGGGCCGTAGACGGATACGGCCCAGTGTGCGCATACGAGGGCAAATACCATTGGTTCGTAGGTTTCGGTTTCGATGGAAAGATGACCCCGGGCGACACTCCGTATGCGATCGACAAAGAAACGGGGAGGATTGATTTCTTCCCGATTCCATTTTTCCTCAGAGGCGAGAGTCCATCTGCTATCGAGCTTGAGATGGGGGAGGCTAAAGAGGTCCCCGTCCCCTAGACAACATCAGGCCCCGCCACGGCGGGGCCTTTTCATGCCGTTAACCATAACTTTCATAAGCCTAAAAAAGGCGGGGCGGTGCGTTCAATGTCAAGAATGTCACGCCCCAAAAAAGGCGGGGTGGTGCGTTCAATGCGAACAATGCGAAGCCCTAAAAAAGGAGATTCGGCGTAGTGCCGAGGCGATACCGCCCGAGATTTGCGGCGCGTTTGCGGCGGAGTTTTGCGGCGATTTTGCGGCGCATTTTGCGGCAAGCCCCTAAAAACGAAAACAGGCCAAGACGAAAAACACACCTTGACCTGCTCAAATGCTGTGGTGCCCCCAGCGGGATTCGAACCCGCGATATCCACCTTGAAAGGGTGGCGTCCTTGGCCGCTAGACGATGGGGACAGCGGGAAAGAGTATAGCAGACTTTTTTAGCCGTTCACATATCGTTGGCAAACTGAAAAACCACCACAAAGGTGCCTGTCCCCTTTGTGGTGGTGAGGTGCTAGGGGAGGAGCTTCATGGCGGCGTCGTGGGCGGCGTGCTCGTAGGTGTCGTCGAGGGGCTTGAGCGGCAGCAGGGCGGCAGCCTGTGCATCGCCACGGCGCTCGAGGGCATGGGCGATCAACCAGTCGGCGAGCTCGGGGTTCTTGGGCAGCGCCGGGCCATGCAGGTACGTGCCGATGACGCCCTTGTAGATCAGGCCCTCAAAGCCATCGTCGCCGTTGTTGCCGGTGCCCGTGACGACGGACGTTCCGAGCGGCGTGGCATCGGCGTCCAAAAGCGTGCGGCCGCCATGGTTCTCGAATCCCACAAAGGGCTCAGGTGCCAGGTCGGTTTTGACGGCTACGTTGCCGATCAGGCGGTCGGAGCCGCGTACGGTTTCGGCAGCAATGACCCCCAGACCCTCAATGCGATCCTCGCCCATATAGTACGAACGGCCGAGCAGCTGATAGCTGCCACAGATGGCGAGCAGCGAGCCGCCATCCTCAACATAGGATGCGACCTTGTCTTTTTGGGCGAGCAGCTCGTGTGCCACGGCTAGCTGGTCGCGGTCGGAGCCGCCACCCATCATGACGATATCGGCATCGGTGAGATCGAGTGACTCGCCCATACGGACCTCGTCCACGCGAACGGGGATGCCGCGCCAGGCGCAGCGACGCTCGAGGGCGATAACGTTGCCGCCGTCGCCGTAGAGGTTGAGGGCATCGGGGTACAGGTAGACGATGCGCAGCGGGCGCGAAAGCTCGACTGGCGCGATGCCGACGGGGACGGCACTGCCATCGGCACACGTTGCAGCGCGGGCAGCAACCGTGGCTGCATCGGCACCCTTCAGCCCATCGAGTTCTTTGACCAGCGGCGGGAAGGCCGTGTAGTTGGCGACGGCATAGAAAGTGTCGCCTGCGGCTTCATCCGCAACGGCGCCAATTGCCTGCGCGACGTCCGAGATAATCGCGGCATCGATGCCGGCGTACTTGAGGCGTACCTGCATGTCGTGCGCACGCGTGCCTCCGGCAAAGGCGACAAGACCCGGTGTGTCGGCGATGCGCTCGAAGTCGACGTCGTAGATCCACGAGACATCGTGGCCGTCGGCGTCGTTGTCGTTCAGGAAGAAGGCGCAGAGCCTGCCGCCTGCCGTTTTAATGGACTGGATCTGGCGATCGAAGCCCACGGGATTTTTGGCCAGGTTTGCCTCGACGGTACGGCCGGCGATCTCCCAGCGGCCCATACGTCCGCCGGCGGGGACGTAGGCATCGAGCGTAGGCTGTAGAAACGCCGTGTCCACGCCCAACTCGCGTGCGGCAAAGAAGGCGGCGGCAACGTTATAGACCACGTACAGACCGTTGTAGCGTGTGGCGATGTGTACGGCAGCCGCGTCGGGCGCAGATCCAAAGACCAGGTCGAAGCCGTAGCCGTCGCAGCCGAGCTTCACGCCCGTCACACGGCGGACCAGTGCGGGGCGTGCCCAACCGCACGAGGGGCAATGGTATGCGCCAAGCTGGCCGTATTGCACGTAGTCGTACTCCAACGGGGCGTTGCACTGCGAGCAAAAGCGCGAGTCGCTAATGCGGTCGGACTCGGTGTCGGTGGCGCCGTCGATGCCAAAGGCAATACTCGCATTGGGAACGCGCGCGGCAATCGAGGCGCACAGCGGGTCGTCGGCGTTGTAGATGAGCGTCGTTGCCGGCGAAAGCTCCAACGCGTGGGCGATGACCTCCTGGGTGTGATCGATCTCGCCATAGCGATCTAGCTGGTCGCGGAACAGGTTGAGCAGCACAAAGTACGTCGGCTTGAGCTTGGGCAGAACGCGTACGGTGTAAAGCTCATCGCACTCAAAAACGCCCACGCGCTTGCCGCTGCTGGTGTGTTTAAGGCCGCCGCGGGCCTCGAGCAGAGCACCTACCACACCAGGCTCCATATTGTTGCCGGCACGGTTGCACACCACGGCAGCACCGCTGGCAGCAACGGCGTCGGCGATGAGGTTGGAAGTGGTGGTCTTGCCATTAGTACCCGTAATCACCACGCTGCGGTCGACAAGGCCAGCGAGGTCGCTCAGCAACTCGGGGTCGATCTTCATGGCGATGCGGCCGGGGAGTACGCCGCCCTGGCGCTTAAGGACGGAGCGCAGCCCCCAGCGAGCGATATCGCTCGAGGTGCAGGCAAGAGATGAGCGGAGGTTCATGAAACCGTTCCTAACGTAAACGACATGGTCGGGTCGAGTGCGTCACTAAAATCCGTAGCGGCGCGCAAATTCCTGGGCAAGCTGCGATACATCTTCGCAGGCGTTGGCCCAGGGGGCAAAGTCGGGAGTGTCCGAGATAATACCGTCCGCTTCCCAAACGGCCTGGTGCGAAAGATTCCAGGGATCGTGTGGCTCGGGCCGGCAGGGAAGGTACGGTGTCTGGTACATGGGGTTCAGTAAGAAGAACGCGCCACCCTCGCAGCGGTTGGCGAACTCACGCAGCGCGCGTGTCGCCGGGCGCATCTTGTTTGTTTTGAACAGCAGAATCGTGCGGGCGAGCAGATACCAAGGAGAGTTCTCGAGGGCATCGGCCCCCATCTGCTCCTCGAGCTGGTGGGCCAGGGCAAAAAAGCCGTCCTCGTCTTCCAAGCGAGCGAGGGCGAGTAACACGGTGCCTGCCGCTCGGGTGGGATAGCCTTCCGCCTTAAGAACACGGCGAGAATAGTTGACGGCAGCACGGTAGCGGGCGCTCGCCATGCACAGCTGCGAGATGGCCTCGAGTGTGTGAAGCCACCCGATAAGCGCCGGCTCGCTCACGGTGAGCTCTGCCGCCGTCACGCCGTCCGTCAAAACTTTGTTGGCCCAGTAGTGCGGGGCCTCCATATCGAACCCGGGCACGCTTTGCTGCAGGTAATCGGCCGTGGTTGCCTCGAGCTTCATCAGGTCGCCCAGGCAGGCGTCAACGGGTGTGTCGGCCAGGATGATGGCGAGCAGCTGCGCGTCGACGGTCAGTGCGTCGACGCGGACAATCTTGAGCAGCTCATCGCGCATGTCGTCGAACAGGCGATTGCGCGTCTGCTCAAACTCCTCGTCGCTGCCCATATCTTCGATGCGATGGAGCTCGTCGAGCAGGTGGCGATGAACACCGGCATAGGACAGCAGCGCCTGGGCATGCTCGGACTGCGCGTACTTTTGGGGATTCGCACTAATGTCGTTATGGACAAGCTCGCGTGCTGCATCGGTGAGCTCGGGGTGCGACGCCAGATAGGTGCGCTCCAGGTAGGCGGGGATGTAGACGCTCGGATCCATTAGAGGTCTCCTCCCTTAAATGGAAGCCCCTGCTCGGCTGCGCGCAGGATGCGCTCGTCGATTTGGGAGCGCACGATGTCGTTGGTGGCGACCCAGGCGGCAAAGCTGGCGTTGTCGGGGGCGCCCAGGCCCTCCTGCAGTACCGGCGTCGCCTCGGACAGCGCAAGGACAAGCTCGTCGGTGGAGCCCACACCCACGTTGACGCGGGCATAGACGCCATCGGGAAACTCGGTTTGGAAGTAGAGTGCCTCGGCTGCGTGCGGACACGAGCGCACAAGGATACGCAGGTAGTGCTCGGCGCCCTCGTAGTCCAGTTCGCGCCAAGCCGTGCTCATCAGCGCGATGAGCGTCCACGGGTCCAAGTCGCGCTCCGCATCTTTGGGGCGGCGGCGCAGTGGGGTATTCGCGAGGTACGGCACGGAGTGTGCGGAGCGAAAGCGCTTGAGCTCCTCGGCGGGGTATTCGAGCTTTGCCATGGCGAGCATCGCGGTGTGGCGGACACCAGCGGGGTCGTTGGGCGCAAAGTCCAAGCTGCGATTCGCGGCTTCGAGCGACATGCGATAGCGGCCGCTAATGAGGGCGCGCGATGCCAAGGCGGCAAGCCAGCGCAGATAGGGGCGGCGCGTAAGGTCGCCTGCGGCCTCGCGCTCGTAGGGGTCCTGGGCCGAGGCGATTTTGAGCGCTAGGTCGTGCTCGACCTCATCGCACTTGGACACCAGGTACTGTACGTATTCCTCGTTGGATTCGGCGGTGAGTGCCGTCAGCATGCGCTGAGCGTCCCAGTTGGCCGGATCGAGTGCGGCCGCCTCGCGGAGCATGTTCTCGGCAGCTGTCTCTTCTTGCTCTGCCTGGGTATCGTCAGGGATAAAGGGAATGCGGTAGTCGACAGCCTCGACCACCTTGGCAATGAGGTGCCCGGCGCGGTCGCGGTCGTGCACGATGAGCGGTGCGGGGTTGCGGGTGAATTGTTCCATCAGACGCTCTACGGCGGCAGCGTCGGTGAGCGGGATATTGTCGCGGCGCAAGGCCTCAAGAACGAGGCGATGGCAATCCTCTTGAATGGGATCGAATGCCATGGGGCCTCCTTTGCTGCGGTTAGGGTTCAAATGTTTCTATATAAGGTTCTAGTTTACCCGCATGTGGCACACCGGGGGTGCCGCACTTGGACTTGCACCTTTGCACCACGAAGACGGATGTCGCACAAATGTCGGCACCTTGGACGACCGAGTGGTATCACGGTGCCGCAAACGGTCGATTTTTGGCGGCGAACGGTGCATATTTTGGAGGGGCACCGTCCTGCCCAGGATATGTAGTCAACCTTGATAAAACGTTTGCCCAGCTTGGGAGTATGAATGCCGCACAAGGGTCTTCAGGGATAGAAAAAACGTTTCATCATTGGCGGCTTTAGGTGAATAACTGACCAACCAGAACGGTAAAATAGTGTTTGTCTGAGCGTTGAGACGTTTAGACATCGCGCATTGTCATCGCCGGCAACGCGCAAACCGGTCCTAACGGAGCCAATTGGGTGCTCCGTTATATACGCAAGTCTAAGAGGGGCTTGTTTAGGAGGCACAGTATGGGACGTTTTACCAATCCTCGCGATCTGTACTTTGGTGAGGGCGCTCGCCACGAGGTGAAGAACCTCAAGGGCAAGAAGGCCATCATCGTTTCTGGCGGCAGCTCTATGCGTCGCGGCGGGTTCCTGCAGGACGTCGAGGCCGACCTCAAAGAGGGCGGCTTCGAGGTCAAGCTGTTCGAGGGCGTCGAGTCCGATCCGTCCATCGAGACGGTCATGAAGGGCGCCGAGGCCATGCGCGAGTTCGAGCCCGACTGGATTATCGCCATCGGCGGCGGCTCGCCCATCGATGCCGCTAAGGCCATGTGGGTCTTCTACGAGTATCCCGAGGAGTCCTTCGATAACATCATCCAGCCGTTCAGCTTCCCCGAGCTGCGTCAGAAGGCTCACTTCTGCGCCATCTCCTCTACCTCCGGTACCGCTACCGAGGTCACTGCCTTCTCCGTCATCACCGACTACGCCAAGGGCATCAAGTACCCGCTGGCCGACTTCAACATCACCCCTGATGTCGCCATCGTCGACCCCGAGCTCACCTACACCATGCCCGCCAAGCTGTGCGCTCACACCGGCATGGACGCTCTGACCCACTGCATGGAGGCCTACGTTTCCACCTGCGCCTCTATGTTCACCGATGCCAACGCTCTGCACGGCATCCGCGAGATCGTCGAGTGGCTGCCCAAGTCCTATGCTGGCGACCATGAGGCCCGTCAGCACATGCACGAGGCTCAGTGCATCGCCGGTATCGCCTTCTCCTCGGGCCTGCTCGGCATCGTTCACTCCATGGCTCACAAGACCGGTGCTGCCTTCGAGAACGGCCACATCATCCACGGTGCTGCTAACGCCATGTACCTGGGCAAGGTCATCCAGTGGAACTCCAAGGATCCCCGTGCTGCCGAGCGTTACGCTTACGTGGCCAAGGAGATCCTGCACCTTCCCGGCGAGACCAACGAGGAGCTCATCGCTGCACTCGTCCAGAAGATTCGCGACCTCAACGACCAGCTCAACATTCCGCAGTCCATCAAGGATTACGCGAATGGTGGCGTGAAGGTCGACGCCGAGAACCCGCAGATGGTTTCCGAGGAGGAGTTCCTCGCCAAGCTGCCCGAGATCGCCGCGAACGCCGAGCAGGACGCTTGCACGCCCGAGAACCCGCGTGAGACCAAGGCTGCCGACTTCGAGAAGATCCTCAAGGCCTGCTACTACGACACCGACATCGATTTCTAATCGACTCTTGTTATCGTAACGAGGGGCTCCGCACGTATCTGTACGGAGCCCCTTTCTTTTTTCTTTTAGAGAATGGGATAGTTATGGCTGCAATTTTCAATAGCCCCAGCAAGTACATCCAGGGTCCGGACGAGCTCGCCAAGCTCGGCTCTTACGTTGAGCCGCTCGGCGCTAAGGCCCTCGTCATCGTGACGCCTTCGGGCAAGAAGCGCGTCGGTGCCAAGATCGAGGGCGGTTTTACCGAGGCTAAGGCCGAGCTGCTGTTTGAGGACTTTAACGGCGAGTGCTCCAAGGGCGAGGTCGATCGCCTGGTTGCGCTCGCTCGCGACAACGGTTGCGACATCATCGTCGGCGTCGGTGGCGGCAAGATCCTCGACACCGCGAAGGCCGTCGCCTATTACCTGGAGTCCCCGGTTATCATTTGCCCCACCATTGCTTCGACCGATGCCCCGTGTTCGGCGCTTTCGGTGCTCTATACCGATGACGGCCAGTTCGACAAATACCTCTTCCTTAAGGCAAACCCCAATATCGTCCTTATGGATACGACGGTTATCGCGGCGAGCCCGGTGCGCCTGACGGTTTCCGGTATGGGCGATGCGCTCGCAACCTATTTCGAGGCTCAGGCGACGCACGATGCCGACGGCGGCACCTGCGCCGGCGGCAAGGGCGGAATGGCCGGTCTGGCGCTCGCCAAGCTCTGCTACGAGACGCTTATGGCCGATGGCGTCAAGGCCAAGGTCGCGCTGGAGAAGGGCGCGCTCACGCCTGCCGTCGAGCACATCATTGAGGCCAATACGCTGCTTTCGGGCATTGGCTTTGAGAGCTCGGGCCTTGCCGCTGCTCATGCCATCCACAATGGTCTGACGATGCTGCCCGAGTGCCACGGCATGTATCACGGCGAGAAGGTCGCCTTCGGCACTATCGTCCAGCTGGTACTCGAGGATGCCCCGACCGAGAAGCTCGAGGAAGTCTTGGGCTTCTGCATTGAGCTTGGCCTGCCGGTCACGATGAAGGAACTTGGCGTTGCCGAGCTTACGCGCGAGCAGGCCATGATTGTTGCCGAGGCCGCGTGCGCGCCCGAGGACACCATGTGCAATATGCCGTTTGAGGTGACGCCCGAGATGGTCGCAAACGCCATCCTGGGTGCCGACGCACTGGGTCATTATTACCTTATGGATGAGTAAACTAAGGTAAGGAAGGGGCAAAGCCGACAGATGGCTTTGCCCCTTTTTTGCTATGGTGCAAAGTGGCCTGTCTCCAATGCACAAGTTGGTGCAGAGGGCAGGTTACTTTGCGCCAATCGTTGTTTGATGAAGGGCGGATTCTCGTATGGCGCTCCCATGGTTTATGGCGGTCCGGGCCGGTATGTTCAGGGGCCGGGAGAGCTCTCGCGTCAAGGCAGATTTCTGTCATGGCTGGGGTGCTCCGCCTATGTCCTGTTTGACCAAGGCACCGAGGATCGACTGTGCAAACAGATCGTCGATGGATTTCTGGGCGAAGATCTAAGCGAGCCGTTCTTTAAGATTTATGACGGTCCGTGCAGCGAGATTTCCGATGTCGACCTGCAAGGTGTTGCAAATGCGGTCTTTAGTAACGAGCGTAACATGGCCAACGAGCAGGCCAAGGTGACCAAACAGAAGCTCGTGCAGCTCATGTGCGAGGCATAGCTTGGCGCTTGATCGACCTTGTGCAATCGGGGCGGCGATAAGCCATGGGCTATTTGCCGCAAAGATGCGCCGCGTGTAATTTACCCGAGGCGTGGGCCGATGGCGTATCATTATCTCTTGCTTGTTTGCACTGCTCAGGGAGGGGCCGCGCATGGCGCAGGAACACGATCTGTTTGATGACATTATCGAGATCAGCAAGGGTTTCGACTTTCTAAAAAACCCGCTTGGCGGTGTGACCGATGCGCTCGATCCGTCGGCGCCGCAGTGGAATCCTGCCGACTACAAGGAGCGTCCGCGTGGCAACACCATTCCGTGCCTGACCTGCAAAAACGAAAAGAGCAGCTGCACCGCGTGCATGGACGTTTGCCCGGTCGACGCTATCGAGGTCGAGGAAGACGCTATCGAGATCCTCGACTCCTGTCGCAAGTGCGGCCTGTGCGCCGCTGCCTGTCCGACCGAGGCGATCATTTCGCCGCGCCTGGCGCCCAAAAACCTGTATGACGATATCGTCTCTGCTGCTACGAGCCACGAGACCGCCTACGTCACCTGCACGCGCGCCCTCAAGCGCATGCCGCGCGAAAACGAGGTCGTCGTTGCCTGCGTGGGCGATATTACGGCCGAGACCTGGTTCTCGGTACTGGCGGACTATCCCAACGTGAGTGTGTACCTGCCGTTGGGTGTGTGCGATAAATGCCGCAACACCGGTGGTGAGGACATTCTGGGCGAGGCCATTGCTACCGCCGAGGAGTGGGCGGGCACGGGCATGGGTCTGGAGGTCGATCCCAAGAGCCTCAAGTGCCATAAGCGCCGCGAGTACGAGCGCAAGGAGTACATGGAAAAGATCGCCCGCACCACTGGCCTTACCGTGACCAAGCTCAACCCGGCAACGGCGGCGCTGGCCTCGGTGACGCAGAAACTCAAAGCCCACCGCCACCAGATTACCCAGTTGGAGCGCACGCTCAACACCATGTGCGGCACCACGACGACCAAGCGTCGCCGTACGCTTACGCACGGTCGCCAGCTGGTGCTCTCGACGTTGCAAAACCACCCCGAGCTTGCCCAGAACATGCAGGTGAGTACGCCGGAGTGCGATTTTGACAAGTGCACGTCGTGCGGCGAGTGCGTCAACGTGTGCCCCACGTTTGCCTGCGATTTGGTGGGAAGCGGTCGCTTTGCGTTGGAGTCCACGTATTGTTTGGGCTGCGGTGCCTGTGCCAAGGTGTGTCCCGAGCACGCGCTCAAGCTTGTTGAGCACGATGCGTCCAACTTGGTCGTCGTCGACCCCGAGGCCGAGGAAAAGGCCGCCCAGAAGGCGAAGGCTCACGAAGAAGCTGAGAAGGTCAAGGCCGAGGCAAAGGCCAAGCTGGACAAGATGCTCGACCAGGTGGAGAAGCTCGCGGACTAGTCAGCGAGCTCTATCTCTGCTTCATTTGCGCCGCCGCGGTGTCCGGATTCGCCCGGATGCTGCGGCGGCGCTATACTTATGAAGATTGAAGTACCTGTACCAAAAGGAGCTGTCGTGTCCCTTTCCATCGGTATCGTGGGCCTGCCCAACGTGGGCAAGTCGACGTTGTTCACCGCGCTTACCAAAAAGACCGGCCTTGCCGCCAACTACCCGTTCGCCACGATTGACCCCAACGTGGGCATCGTCGATGTGCCCGATAGCCGCCTGCAAAAGCTCGCCGACATCGTTAACCCCGGCCGCATTGTGCCGGCTACGGTCGAGTTTGTCGACATCGCTGGCCTGGTGAAGGGTGCCAACGAGGGCGAGGGCCTGGGCAACCAGTTCTTGGCAAACATCCGCGAGACCGACGCCATCTGCGAGGTCGTGCGCTACTTTAAGGACCCCAACGTCATGCGTGAGGTGGGCCGCACGGGCGAGTTCGTCGATCCCGCCGGCGATGCCGACACCATCATGACCGAGCTCATCCTGGCCGACATGGGCACGCTCGAGAAGCAGCTGCCCAAGCTCGAGAAGGAGGCCAAGCGCGACAAGGAGCTCATGCCCAAGTTCGAGGTTGCCAAGCGCCTGCTTGCCTGGCTCAACGAGGGCAAGCGCGCCGCATCCATGGAGATGACCGACGAGGAGCGTGCCGCCGCCAAGGGGCTGTTCCTGCTCACCATGAAGCCCATCCTGTATGTGGCCAACGTGGACGAGGATATGCTCAACGACGACCTGGCGCCCATCGACGGCGTCAAGCCGCTGCCTATCTGCGCCAAGATCGAGGCCGAGCTTTCCGAGCTCGATCCCGAGGACGCTGCCGACTACCTGGAGAGCCTGGGCCTGGAGCAGCCCGGTCTGGACGTGCTCGCGCAGGCTGCCTACAAGCTGCTCGGTCTGCAGTCGTTCTTTACGGCTGGCGAGATGGAGGTCAAGGCCTGGACGGTGCGTCAGGGCGCGACCGCCCCGCAGGCCGCCGGTGTCATCCATACCGATTTTGAGCGCGGCTTTATTAAGGCCGAGGTTATTGGCTACGACGACTACATCGAGCTCGGCGGCGAGCAGGGCGCCAAGGCCGCCGGCAAGCTGCGCATTGAGGGCAAGGACTATGTCATGGCCGATGGCGACGTCGTGCACTTCCGCTTTAACGTGTAAGGACGACGCGCATGTTTAAATATGGAAAAAAAGCCGGCTACATGGGCATCGCGCTGCTGGTGCTTGCGGTGATTCCGCTGGTGGTTGCAGCGTGTGTTATCCCCAACATTGGTCCCGAGGTGGCAACAAAGTTTAATGCCGCCGGCGAGGCGACGCGCTGGGGCAAGAGCTACGAGTTGCTGGCACTGCCGGTGCTCAACCTGCTGCTGAGCGTGGCGACGTACTTTACGGCAGGACGCCAGGCTAAAAACAATGATGACTCCGCCGCTATGGCGCGCATCGTGTGCGAGCGCTACCTGCGCAACGGTTGCATTACGGGTGTGTTCCTCAACGTGGTCAACGTTTACTTTATGTACTCGGCGATTACCGGAACGGGCTTTGGCCTTGGTTTCTAGCTTGTCCTTTTAGGCAACGAGTCTGCACACATATTCGATAGCTGCTGCGAGGCCGCCGCTCGATCGTGGTTTAAAGACCATGTCGGCGGCGGCCTCGTTTTCGTATCCGGCGCCGCGAAGGGCGAGTGCGATACCGGCTTCCAGGAGAAGGGGCAGACCGCGTTGGCTGGTTGCGATCACGGCAGCCTGATTGAGCGAGCAGCTGTGCGCCTGGCATTGGATAGCAAGTTCACCTTGCGCCGGGCAAGGGACCAGAACGGCGGCGACGCGACTTGATAGCAATGCAAATGCTGTGCGCTCATCGGGCGAAAGGCATTCAGCTTCAACGACGACGAGCTTGGGCGGCGCGCTGTTTGTGCGAAGCGTGGCTCGGTACATGCGGACCGAAGAACCCGACATAGAAAACTCCTGTGTATTCGTCAAAACGTAAACTATAGTTTACGTTTATGTTCGGCTCCATTTCAAACTCGGCTGCATGGACGAACGTGCGAAACAGATTCTTGGCAGGCGGGTCGAAGAGACACGCAGGGACCTTGGTATCTCCAAGGTTGATTTTTGTGTGGCGACAGGAATCAGCCGACCCTACCTCGACCGAATCGAAGGTGGGACGGCAAATTTCACGCTCAGGGTTCTATTTAAGATCGCGCCCGCACTCGGCATGACGGTGTCAGAACTTCTCGAGGGTATCGAATAGGGGATACCCGTCGACAACCGAATTACGCCATCGGGATGCGGTCGTGGTTGACTTGGCTGTAGAACAGGCGCTGAATCTCGGCCGCATCGCGCGACTGGCCGAGTGCCCACATGGTCTTGGCCACGAGCGTCTCGGTGGTCATGTCGTCGCCGCGCAGAATGCCCGGATGATCGGCGTAAGCACGGCCGACCTCATAAACGCCCAGATCGAGGCCCTCTTCGGGGACCTGCGTGGTCATAACGACGGTGCGGCCCGAATCGACCCAGCGGAAAATTGCCTCTTGGAACGACTCGCCCGACTCACCAAACTCGGGGATACCGCCAATGCCAAAGGTCTCTAGAATCACGGCGTCGTAGCTATCGGCTAGGGCGTCGAGGATGCCCGGGTTTACGCCGGGCGTAAGCTTGAGTACAAATACGCGCGGGTCGATGCTGTCGTAGAAATGCACCGGGTTTTCGCCCTGATGCGTACCGTGAAGCCCGTTGCGCACGATGCGGCCGTTGCGGATATAGGCGATGGGCGGATAGTTGACGCTAATGAACGCGTTAAAGCTCATGGTGCGCTGCTTGCGGGCGCGCGTGCCGGCAATGGCGACGCCGCCAAACACGATCGAGACGTCGTGCGAGTGCTCATCGAGTGCATAGAGCAGGCTTTGGTACAGGTTGAGCTTGGCGTCGGTGAAGGGGTTGCCCATGGGCTTTTGCGAGCCAGTGAGCACGATGGGCTTGGGGCTGTCCTGAATCAGGTAGGAAAGCGCTGCCGCGGTGTAACTCATGGTGTCGGTGCCGTGCAGAATCACGAAGCCGTCGTGGTCGGCATAGCCCTCGACGATGACGTCGCGGATCCGCATCCAGTCACTCGGGCGCATATTGGTGCTGTCGATGTTCATGGGCTGCACGACGTCGAGCTCGCAGAGCCCCGAGATCTCGGGGACGCTCTGGGCGAGCTCCTCACCGGTCAGGGCGGGGGAGAGGCCGTTGCCGTCCTCGGTCGATGCGATGGTGCCGCCCGTGGCGATGAGAAGGATGCGCTTCACGTTGATATTCCTATCGTATTTGCCGCCGCAGAGGCGGAGTCGTTCGGCAGTATTGTGGCACAGGGCGACGAATGTTCAAACGTATTACATCATCTGTAACGTCTGGTAACACTTCAATTGCCGTCAAATAGGGGCCCAGGTCGTGCGTTTGCCGTGCGCTGATGGCTGCGAGGGACGAGAAACCCCATATAACGTGTACACTATGAAAGATATTTTCGTTCATTCGCGCGGGCGGGCACCGGCTCCCCGCCAACAAGAGGGGGATACCATGGATCAAAATGCTTCCGCAAAGGTCCTCGTACTCGACTTTGGTGCGCAGTACGGTCAGCTCATTGCCCGTCGCGTCCGCGACCTCAACGTGTATTCCGAGATTGTTCCCTGCGACATCTCGGCCGACGAGATTCGCGAGATGAACGCCTCTGCGCTCATCCTTTCCGGCGGCCCGGCTTCTGTGTATGCCGAGGACGCTCCGTCCATCGATCCTGCCATCTTTGACCTGGGCCTTCCCGTCCTGGGCTTCTGCTACGGTCATCAGATCACGGCCGTGACGCTCGGCGGCAAGGTCGGTCACTCCGAGGTGGGCGAGTACGGCCGCGCCACCATCACGCGCACGGCCGGCGCCAAGCTCTTTAACTCCACGCCTATGGAACAGACCGTGTGGATGAGCCACCGCGACGCCGTTTCCGAGGTGCCCGAGGGCTTTACCGTTACCGCCAGCACCGACGTGTGCCCGGTCGCTGCGATGGAGTGCGTCGAGCGCAAGATCTTCACCACGCAGTTCCACCCCGAGGTCAAGCATTCCGAGTACGGTCAGCAGCTGCTGAGCAACTTCCTGTTTGAGATCTGCGGCCTGGAGCCCAACTGGAGCATGGACAACCTGGTCGAGACCATGACGGCCGAGTTCCGCGAGAAGGTCGGCAACGACCGCGTGATTCTGGCCCTGTCCGGCGGCGTCGACTCCTCCGTCGTGGCTGCGCTGGGCGCTCGCGCCGTGGGCAAGCAGATGACCTGCGTGTTCATCAACCACGGTCTGCTGCGCAAGGGCGAGCCCGAGCAGGTGGAGGAGGTCTTCACCAAGCAGTTCGATGTCGACTTTATCCACGTCCACGCCGAGGACCGTTATGCCGAGCTTCTGGCCGGCGTGACCGAGCCCGAGGAGAAGCGCCGCATCATCGGTACGCAGTTCTGGAAAGAGTTCTTCGCCGTGGCACAGCAGCTCGAGACCGATGGCAAGCCGGTCAAGTACCTGGCTCAGGGCACCATCTACCCCGACATCATCGAGTCCGGCGCTCGCAAGACGGGCGGCAAGACGGCAACCATCAAGAGCCACCACAACCTGATCCCGTTCCCCGAGGGCGTGCACTTCGACCTTATTGAGCCGCTCGACCACTTCTTTAAGGATGAGGTCCGCGCACTTGGTCTAGCGCTTGGCCTGCCGGGTCACATCGTGTTCCGCCAGCCTTTCCCGGGTCCGGGTCTGGCCATCCGCATCATCGGCGCGGTCGACAAGGAGAAACTTGAGATTCTCAAGAACGCCGACGCTATTGTGCGCGAGGAGCTCGACGCCTACAACCAGCGTCTGTTTGAGCAGACCGGCGAGCGCAACTCCGAGCACAGCTGCTGGCAGTACTTCGCGGTTCTGCCCGACATTAAGTCCGTTGGCGTTATGGGCGACGAGCGCACCTACCAGCGCCCGATCATCCTGCGCGCCGTCGAGTCCAGCGATGCCATGACTGCCGACTGGGCCAAGCTGCCCTACGACGTGCTGGCCCGCATCTCCGGCCGCATCGTTGCCGAGGTTCCCGGCGCCAACCGCGTGTGCTACGACATCACGTCCAAGCCGCCTGCGACCATCGAGTGGGAGTAAACGATATTCGTTGATTTCAAGCCTCTGACCTGCGAAAACAGGTCGGGGGCTTCTTATTTTGCAACCTCTGTGCAACCTTTGCGGTTTCGCGCCCCGTGAACAGGGGACGTAGCACTGTTCACGTCTGGGTCCATATCGGCACTGATCATTGCCCGCGCTGCTTCTGCTTGCGCTTCAGCTTCCGCTGCTCGAGGCACGTCGCCCGGTGTTCCTCGCCAGAGGAGAGCTGGCCGTTCCTTGCGAAACCGCGAGGCCACCTATATCCGCTTGCTGCGGGCTTGCTTGAACCAGTTCCTCTTGAAAGAGCCTATACCTCCGAAGAACTTGTTGTACGTCTCACCGTCCTCCTTGGCCTCGTACTTGACCAAGGCAAGTTCGATAGTGCAGAGGTAATCCGCCACTTGCTCGAGGCGGTAGTCGGTCATCGAGGTCTTGCGGCGTCGGACGACCCCTTCTGAGAGGACCTTGCCCACCGAGTCGTCTCGCCCGCGGAACAGAAGGAGCGCATCCTCGCGACCTTCGGCGACCTGTGCTGCGAGATGGAGGGCTGCACCATCGCGCAGGGCCCTTTCCAAAGCGAAGTGTCGAGTCGAAGTGTTGAGCGTCGGCCCTGAATGTTCAATGACCGTTGTTTTCTGTCCCTCAAGTGGTGAACTTCTCCTCGGGGCTGTTGATTCCCCCACGCGCCCCCTTCCGTTCTCTGTGTTCCCCTTATACTCCTTGTACAAGGAGGTAAGAAGTCATGGACAAGACCGCACAGGACAGCTTGGCAAAGAAGCCCGTCGACATGAGGGACAGGATTCTCGAGCATCTCGAGGCCCTCACCTCTGCCGTCTCGCTCGACGACCTTGCCCGTCTGTCCACCTCCGACATCGCCGAGACGCTCATCATCTCCAGGAGTCTGGCGAGCCAGTACCTCAACGACCTTGTTCGCGCCGGCCTTGTGGTTAAGGTGGCGGGCAGGCCTGTCCGTTATTTTCATCGCCGCGCGTTCCAGAAGCGTTTTCAGGTAAAGCTCTCTGCAAGCGAGTACGCCTCGCTCGCCGACCTCATCCAGGCGACGGGAATCGCCGATCACCGTGACTTCGCGCGTGCCGTGGGCTTTGACCTGAGCCTCAGCTCCGTTGTCGAGCAGTGCAAGGCTGCGGTTCAGTACCCTCCGTTTGGCCTACCCATCCTCTTGAGCGGCGGCGTGGGTGTCGGCAAGTCTTTCCTTTCTCGTCTTGTGTACGAGTACGGCAAGAACCAGGGCTTGCTGTCCCGCGACTCCTCCTATGTGCGCATCGACTGCGCCGGGGTCCCGGACGCCGCCTCGTTCAACGGGCTTCTTGGCGAGTCGATCGCGAAATCGCGCGGGGGTGTGGTTTTTGTCAACGGCATCGAGGCACTCTCTCCCTCTGCGATGGAGCACTGCCTTGCGACGGCCCTCGGGCTCGATGCCTCCCAGGATGCGCCGCGCGCTCGCCTCGTTCTTTCGACGACGCTTTCCGCCGATGACCTGAAGGTTTCCTCGGCCTACAGCAAAATGCCCATCTGTGCCCGCGTCCCCTCACTCAAGGAGCGGACCCCCGAGGAGCGCGAGGATCTCATCTTGAGCTTCCTGCGCAGCGAGGGGTGCCGAATCGGTTCTGATGTGAAGATTAGCCGCGGCGCATACCGTTGCCTCGTGAACGCGGACTTTTCCGATAACATCGCCGGCTTGCGCGCCTGCGTGACGAACTGCTGCGCCAAAGCGTTCCTCAATCGCGAGGGCGACTACGTCGTCGTTCGCCCGTATCTTCTTCCCAGCGGGCTCCTCTCCTCCGCGCAGATCGATCAACAGCCCGATGATGGCGTTCTGATCGACGCGTCCCTGGATGCCGCCGAGAGCACAGGGCCGGTCGAGCAGGCGCTCGATGCCCTGTGCTCTCTCGATGAGCGATTCTGCGCCGGGGAGCTCTCTGTCTCCGAGCTCGTCTCGCAAGCTGTCTCTGCTGTGCGCGGCGTTGAGGATCACTTGATCTTCGGCCGCGGCGTTACCTCCTCGAGGTCGCGCGCCTTCGAGCGCATCGTGGGCGCGGTCCTTGCCGACGCAGGCTCTTCTTATGGCATCGAGCTTTCGAGGAAGGTCGCTTTTCTACTGGCCCAGGAGATTTGCCTGCAGTTGTGGCCGGGCATCGGCCTGGCTAAGCGAAAGTCTGCCTGTGCGGAGCAAATCTCCCATCTCCTCGGTGCCGTGACCTCCGAATTACCGTTTGCCTCGAGCGTCTCCGATCAGGTCGCCGCAGACGTGGAAGGGGCGCTGGGAATCTCGCTCGATCACTTCACGAAGACGCTTCTGACGCTGTGCGTCGCATCGGAGTCTCGCGACGCGAAGGCCCTTCGAACGCTCTGCGTCATCTTGTCCCACGGCTACTCAACGGCGACGAGCATCGCCGACGCGGCGAACCGTATGCTCGGCATGCATGTGTACGAGGCGGTCGACATGCCCTACGACCAGCAGCTGAAGGACATCGTCGGTCCGCTCCAGCGCCTCGTCGACCGCCATTCCTACTGCACCGGGGTCGTGTTCCTCGTCGACATGGGCTCCTTGGAGGAGGCCTATAAGGCCCTCGAGAACGTTACCGACTCCACTATCGGCGTGGTGAACAACGTCTCTACCGGTCTTGCGCTCGAGATCGGGGTCGGGCTGCTCGGCGGCAAGTCCATCGCCGAGGTTCTTGGCGATGCGACCGCCGCGTGCGTGACGCACTGCAAGGTGATCGAGCGCGTCAACCGTGAGGACGCCATCGTCTTCTGCTCCGAGTCCGGGGTCGACGCCGCGGAGAGGATACGCCAGCTCGTCTTGCAGAGCCTCCCGCGCACCATAGGCGCGCGCCTGCTCACGAGGCCCTTCAAGCAGCTCGTCGCGAACGGGTCGAACGACGCCGTTTTTTCCGAGCACCGCGTCTGCGCCGTCATCGGCACGGGAGACCCCGGGGTCGCCTCCGTCCCCTTCGTCGCCCTCGAGGACATCATGTCGACGGCGTCCGCCTTTAAGGTTGATGCCGTGTTCGGCAGGTGGCTTGACGCTTCCGAGCTCTCTTCTTTCCACGAGAAGCTGCTCTCGAACATGACGCTGCAGAACGTCATCCGCTCCATCACCATCCTCGACCCGGAGCGGCTATTCCATGAGATCGAGAGCGCCGTGCACGAGCTTCAGCGCAGGACAGGCGAGAAGATCGGCAGTAACGCCATCATTGGGCTCTACGTTCACCTCTGCTGTCTCGTCGAGCGCCTTGTTACCAGAAACCCCATTGAGACCTACGTTGGCCAGGACCGCTTCGAGGAGGAACGCGCCGATTTCATCGAGTCCTTCAGGCAGAGCTTCTCGAGCATCTCGACGCGCTATCGCGTAGAGGTTCCCGTAAGCGAGATCGCATATGTCTTCGACTACATAAGCGTGAGCGCCGCCCCGGCGCGAGAAGAGCGCCTCGGCTCCTCGGACCTCCTGCTCGACGAGTGACCTTCCCCGCGCCGCCGCAAGCTGACCGCGCGTCCTCAATAATCCGATAACCCCTTGCCCGGCGCGAATCCGGATAGCGCCGAGGCAGTACCGAACGTAAAACTTCATTTGATAGGAGCAAACATGAGTGTTGTTATGGCACGAATCGACAATCGCCTGCTTCACGGCATCATCGTGACGCAGTGGGCCCCGGTGTCGGGCGCGACCCGAGTCATGGTCATCGACGACAAGGTCGCCGGCGACGAGGTCCTGAAGTCCACTATGAGGATGGCGCGCCCCGCGGGCATGGCCGTCTCGATCATCTCCGAGCAGACCGCGCTCAAGAACTTCGCGGCGGGCAAGTACGACCGCGAGAAGGTCTTTGTCATCGCCAAGGAGCCCGAGACGATCCTTCACCTGGTCGAGTCGGGCATCGAGCTCCCGTCGCTGATCGTCGGCGGCTCTCTTGTCAAGGAGGGCGGCGTCCAGCTCACCCAGCGCGCCTATGCCTCCGCTGAGAACGTCCAGAGCTACAAGGCGCTCATCGCCCGCGGCGTCAAGGTGACGGCACAGTTCGTGCCCGCCGACAAGCCCGTCTCCGTCGCCGACCTCATCTAAGGAGGGATCATGGTCAACTTCACTATCCTGCAAGTCGTCCTTTTGACCCTGCTGGCCTTCATCAAGCACGTGGACTACTACGGCATCCCGATGATCTTCGTCAACTATGCCGTCTTCTGGGGCCTTATCACCGGCGTCGTCATGGGCGACTGGCAGACCGGCCTCGTCATCGGCGGCACCATCCAGCTCATGCAGCTCGGCGTCGCGGGCTTCGGCGGCTCGTCGATTCCCGACTACGGCACGATGGCCATCATCGCCACCGCCTACGGCGTGACCCTGGGCACGGACACGGGCCTCGCCATCGGCCTGCCGGTCGGCATGCTCGGCATCCAGCTCGACGTCATCGTCAAGATCCTCAACGGCTTCGTCGTCGAGAAGTCCCAGAAGTTCTGCGACGAGGGCAAGTTCAAGCAGATGAACGCCATCCTGTGGGTCTGCCCCGTGCTCTTCGGCCTGTGCGCCGCCCTGCCCGTCTTTGTCTCCGTGACCCTCGGCCAGCCCGCCGTCAACTGGCTCCTCGAGGTTATGCCCCAGTGGTTCCTCTCCGGCCTCACCCTCGCCGGCAAGATGCTCCCGGCCGTCGGCATCGCGATGCTGCTGCGTTACATGCCCACCGGCAAGTACTTCCAGTACCTGCTCGCCGGCTTCTTCCTCTCGGCCTTCCTGAACGTGCCCATCATCGGCGCCGCCATCGTCGGCGTTGCCCTCGCGATCGCGTTCTACCAGCGTGCCGAGAGGGACACCGAGCTCGCCGCCCACGCTTCCGCAGACGCCTTCATCGGAGAGGATGAGTAACCATGGAAAACGAGAACATCACCGCCGTCGCCGAGGGCAAGCCCTCCGGCTACAAGGTCACCAAGAAGGACCTGCGCAACGCGAACTGGCGCTGGCTCATGAGCGTGTGCACCTTCAACTACCAGACCCAGCAGGGCGCCTCAGTCGCCTACGCCCTCTCGCCGGTCCTGAGGAAGATCTACACGAACGACGAGGACTATAAGCAAGCGCTCAACAACCACTTCCGCTACTACAACACCCAGCCTTGGCTCGCTGCCATCATCCTTGGCGCCTGCGTGGCCATGGAGGAACGCGACGGCCTAGCGGCGGCGGACGCCGTCCAAGACCTGAAGATCGGCACCATGGGACCGCTCGCCGGCGTCGGCGACTCCCTGCTCATGACCATGATCCCGACCATCATGGGCTCCATCGCCGCCTACATGGCCATCGAGGGCAACCCCGTGGGAGCCGGCATCTGGTTCGCGCTCATCCTGGCCATCTTCTGGGTCCGCATGCACGCCCTCGAGTTCGGCTACAAGCAGGGCGTGAAGCTCGTCACCGACTTCAGCGAGAAGCTTCCCAACCTCACTGCCGCCGCCTCCGTGCTCGGCCTCACCGTGGTCGGCTGCCTCATCGCCTCGGTCATCGGCGTCACCTGCCCGATTAGCTTCAGCTTCGGCGACGTCTCGATGGAGATTCAGCCGCTGCTCGACAAGATCCTGCCTGCCGTGATCCCCGCTGCCATCACGGGAAGCGCGTATTACCTTCTTACCAAGAAGAACGCGAGCATGACGGCCCTCATCCTCGTGGTGATTGTCCTCGCGATGGTCGCCTCCGCCGCCGGCATCCTCGCCTAGCTTCGACCCAAGAGATTGGTGAATCAATGAGAAAGATAGTTGTGGCGAGCCATTCCCTTCTCGCCCAGGGCTTCAAGGACACCCTCGAGTTTCTTACGGGTAAGAGCGACGCCGTCAACGCCGTGTGCGCCTACGTGAACGACAACGGCGAGGGGCTCGACGCGGCGGTCGAGGCGGCTCTTTCGGGCACTGACGAGGTCGTCGTCCTCACCGACGCGCTCGGCGGCAGCGTGAACCAGCGCTTCTCCCGCTTCGCCTCCGACCGGATCCACGTGATCGCGGGTGTCAACCTCCCGCTCGCCATGACGGTCGCGCTCGCGCGCCCCGACGAGAAACTCGACTTCGACGCCCTCGTCGACGAGGCGCGCCAGCAGATCGTCTACGTGAACGGTGCCAGTTCCGCCGAGTGCGAAGACGACGAATAGAGGAGGTCGACGATGAGAGAGTTCCTTAAGGACGTGTGGATGCACGGCGGTGAGGAAAGCCGCGCCATCACCCCCGAGAACATCACGGGCGAGAAGGGCCGTGCCGCCATGTCGGCCAGCCACCTCGGCGTCGGCCGCAAGGGCTCGTGCTGCGTGCCCCTTGAGTCCGGCGAGACCATCACGCTCGCGGACATCGAGGGCCCCGGCATCATCCGCCACATCTGGATGACCGTCCCCGACAAGACCGCCGCCGGCAGCTTCGTCATGCGCGACCTCGTGCTGCGCTTCTACTGGGACGACGAGGAGACCCCCTCGGTCGAGTGCCCTGTCGGCGACTTCTTCTGCAACGGCTTCGGTGAGCGCGCCATCGTCAACTCGATGCCCATCTGCGTGAACCCGACGGGCGGCATGAACTGCTACTTCGAGATGCCTTTCAGGAAGCACGCCAAAGTCACGCTTACGAGCGAGCACCCCGGGTTCATTAAGTACATCTTCTACACGTTCAACTACGCGCTCACCGACGTGCCGGACGACGCCATGTACTTCCACGCCCGTTTTAACCGCGAGCGCAGCACCCGCAGGGGCGTCGACTACACCGTGCTCGACGGCGTGCGCGGTAAGGGCTACTACGTCGGCACCTACATGGCCCTGTGCGCCCTGGAGCGCTATTGGTGGGGCGAGGGCGAGATGAAGTTCTTCCTCGACGGCGACGAGGAGTTCCCCACGGTCACCTCGACGGGAGCCGAGGACTACTTCGGCGGTGCCTGGGCCTTCCTCGACAGGCCGCCCCACGCGCTGCCCGAGGCGCAGTGCTTCAACACGCTGTTCGCCGGCTACCCGTACCGCTCGACGCGCGACGCCACGCGCGACCGCTTCAGCGCGGGCAAGTCGAACCCGAACCCGATGCTCGCGACCAACGACGACGCGCTGCCCAGGCACGGCCTCTACAGGTGGCACCTTCCCGACCCGATCTCGTTCAAGGAGGACCTGCGCGTGACGTTCCAGGACCTCGGCAACGACGACATCAAGCTCTACGAGCGCGAGGACGACATCTCCACCGTCGCCTACTGGTACCAAAGCGAGCCGCACGCCGTGCTCGCCCCGTTTGCCGCAAGGCAGGACCGCGTGCCCAGGTAGGGTCGCCTCGAAACAAGCCAACGTTATGGGCGCCCGCGGTTGACCATGACTGCGGGCGTCCCTTTGTAAGGAGGATCACATGAGCGAAAAGCAAATGAGGCTCGGCGCCCTCGAGGCCGGCGGGACCAAGATGGTCTGTGCCGTGGTGTCCGGCGACGGCGAGGTCCTCGACCGTATGGAGACCCCGACGCTTACGCCCGCCGAGACCGTCCCGCAGATGATCGAGTGGTTCACCGCCCGCGATGTGGACGCGTTGGGCATCGGCGCCTTCGGCCCGACCTGCGTCGACCCCAACGACGAGCGCTACGGCTCCATCCTCCAGACGCCCAAGCTCGCGTGGCGAGGCCATGGTCTTCGCGCCGCGTTCGCCGACGCCCTCGGGATTCCGGTGGCCTACGACACGGACGTGAACGTTGCCTGCCTCGGCGAAGTGGTCTACGGCTGCTGCAAGGGGCTCGAGGACGCCGTCTACGTGACCATCGGCACCGGCGTGGGCGCGGGCGTCATGTGCGCGGGCAGGCTCCTTCACGGCATGCTGCACCCCGAGGCCGGCCACATGCTGGTAAGGACCCTTCCCACCGAGGAGGGACGCTGCGTCTGCCCGAGCCACGCGAGCTGTCTCGAGGGCCTCGCCTCCGGCCCCGCCATTGCCGCGCGCTGGGGAAAGCCCGCGGCCGAGCTCGCGGACAACGATGAGGCGTGGGCGCTCGAGGGGGATTATCTGGGGCAGATGTGCGCGAACCTCGTGCTCATGTACTCGCCTCGCCGCATCGTCCTCGGCGGCGGCGTGATGCACCAGGAACAGCTCTACGGCATCGTCCGCAAGAAAACCCTCGAATATCTGGGTGGCTACATCCAGACCGCCGAGCTTAAGGACATGGAGCGCTACATCTGCGCCCCGGGCTGCGGCGGCGACCAAGGAATCCTCGGCGCGGCCGAGCTGGCAAGAAGGGCGCTCGCGTAACTTGCGCTCTCTCCGCCATACAACGCGTTAAGAAAAGACGAGCGCTTCTTGCCAATTGAGCGGCAAGAAGTGCCCGTCTTTTGCATTTTTGTCTCTCAAAATCTTATTTTCACGATTTGCATTTTCATCCCGTTGTCACCGACCCTTGCGAGAAACCGGAAAAAGCCGCTGACAGAAGGGTCCCTCAAATCGTTGTAGCCCAGCATATAGCCGCGACTTGTGACCTGCAGACGGCTGTCCCACGTGCCGATTTCCTTGGCGGCATCCGAAACCGCAAAATATGCCCCTACATCCTTGATTTTTGCAGTCTTAAGCCATGTTTTTGCGATCATCTTTACTGCCGTCCGATTGGCAGCATCAAAGACCAGCACACCGCCGGGGAAAGCGTCTGCCATCCCCCGTACCAGTTCCCGGACCTGCTGGGTCAGAAAGTAATAGAACACCCCGGAGGCAAAGAACACCGCCCCGCCGGAGGCATCGATTTTGCTAAACCATGCGGTGTCTTTCAGGTCGCAGGGGATATTATGTTCTCGATCCCCGGCGGGCAGTAGCTGCTGCCGCAAGGCAATCACATCCGGGAAGTCCAGATTGTAGATCTTGCATCTACCGTTGTCGCAGGTTCTGCCGGTGTTGTCCAGCCCGCAGCCCAGATTGATCACCGCCGCATTGGGGTGGCCTTTCAGGTAATCCCGCACCTCGAAAGCAAGATCGCCCTGCCGTGTGGCCACCTCCAGCGCACCAAAGCGCTGCATCAGGCTGCGGGAGTTTTTCTCTGCCTCTGAAAAGTCGTAGTCGATTTGGTCGAGCAGACGAACCGCTGTTTCATCCCTATAAAGGTTCGGGTACAGCTCCGTACACAGCTTCCGGGAATACAGCGGGAGGATCAGCGTCTCCTGAACGGTGTTTTTCTCAATTTTACATTTCATAGGTTTCTTCCTCAGTGAATAAAAATTGTCACAATTGCCGCCAGCACAGCCGCTATGACCGTCATGCCTATCGCCATGTGCAGGATGGATGCAAAAATGCCCGCATGGCGTCCTCAAACGCCATATCCGCCACACTGCCTTGCAGAACGGCGCAACGCCCCTCCTGAATTGCAATTCGGTTGAGCTTTCTAGTCTTCTCCACGCTGACGGGTGAATAGTCGATGCCCTTGACGACGCCATGCGGGCATTTTTTCAGCAGCCGTTTTATGTTCGTCCCGCCGCCGCAGCCGCAATCCAGCACCTTGGCATTTGGCGCAAGTCGTAGAAATCGAAGTCCCCACCGCGCCACAGGGCTGTGGCCCAGATTCATCATGGCAACCATAAGTTTTCCGCCGAGGCCCACGGGCTTGCGGGTGTTTTCAAAGAACGACATCTGGTCCCTCCGATTTCGTGCATTCCGCATAGGTCAACGGGAACGAAGCCTTCAGCACCGCGCTTTTCTGCACCGCCCAGCCGTTTTGACGCAGGAAACACAGGTATTCCTCGCTTGTCCACCTGCTGTGGAGGGGGAATCCTGCCATACTCATGAAAAAGGCTTTTACCTTGCCGGAAACCGAGTTTCCCGCGTGGGTGAAGGTTGGCGCGATGAGCACGCCGTCGTCCTTCAGCACCCGCCTGATTTCTTGCAGGGCCTTTTCTGGATGCGGCACTATGTGAAGCGCGTTGGACGCGATCACCACTTCGAAGGACTTCTGTGCATAGGGCAGGCGGAACATATCTTGTACGGAAAAGTGCAGCTTTGCGGATTGATTGTCCCGCTTTGCTTCAAGGATCATCTGTGCAGAAGCGTCTGTAGCCTCGATGTGTGCCGCCGCATTCACGATGCTCTTTGCGATAAGCTCCGTGCCGGTGGCAACCTCCAGTACGGTTTTTGCTTTCACTACCGGCCTGATCAGTCCATACATCTTCTCATACGCCGCCCGGTCCTTTCGCATGAAACGGTCGTACCGACCGGCATTCTTGTCCCAGAAGCCCTTGCGTTCGTGCATTGCTATCGCCCCCAAATAGTTAGATACATCTAACTATAACACACGAATCATGCAGTAAGTCCTTGTGTCCGTTCATGAGAGGCTCGGAGTGAAACGGAATGTTGGGGAGATCGCCCCTGGCAAGCTTGGCCTCATAGTCCGTGACCGCCTCGGCGATGCTGTCTTCCTGGTCGTGAAAGACGAGTGTGAGCAGGTAGTAGCGAGCCTTGCCCCCGCGATCACCGCTCTCGTCGACGAAGGTGCTGAGCTCCTTGGCCAATGGGGATTCCTAATGGAATGGATAAAAAATAGCCGGGGGACTCCCCCGGCACTTGGGGGTAACTCAATGAGCCACCAACAGCCTTATAGCATGCGCTGACGGTAAGTGCAAGGGGGGGGCGAGCCGGTACATGGCGTCGCGGCTGATGCGCAGCATCGCTCACGCCTCGTCGGCGCCGAATATCGCGTTGGTCGATGCGATGAGCCTCACCTGGCTCCTGCTAATGCTCTTGGTCATGGTCGTCCTCGAGCTCCTTTCGTCTCGAGGCTCCCTCGCGTGCCCGGCCGCGGGCGGCTCCCGGGGCGGTCGCGGCCGTCATTTGCGACGTGCTTGAAGCGGAGGCATCCAATCAGGCCGGCCATGCGTCCTGGGTCGCCAACATCCGTGCGGCGGTGGACGAGATGACGACTCGCATCGCCGACATGCTCATGCGCATGGGCGGCGACTAGACAGGGCGATCCCTGCAACGGGCATTATTATCCGGGAAGCGTTTGATTGCGAGGCACGCCGGTGTGAGGGCCTGAGTCATCAGGCCCCTCACAGGGGGACCGCGATGGTGGCCACCGCGCCGCCCGAGGGGCTGTTGGCGAGCGAGACGGAGCCCCCGTGGGCGCTTGCGGCCTCGGAGGCGGCGTGGAGGCCGAGCCCGTAGTGGCGGCCTCCGTCGCGCGAGGAGCGGGAGGAGTCGTCTGTGAAGAGGCGCTCGCAGCCGCGTTCGAGGGCGGCGGGAGAGAAGCCCGGTCCGTCGTCGGACACCTCGATGACGAGGTGGCCGCCCTCGACGTCGCAGGAGACCGCCACGCGCGAGCGCGCGTGCTCGGCGGCGTTGGCCACGAGGTTCGCGGCGGCTCGCGCCAGGGCGGTTCGGTCGAGCGGGGCCTCGGGCGCGCCCGCGACAGCAGGGCCCGTGGCCGCGTCGAGCGTCACGCCTCGCGCCCGGGCGATCTGGGCGGCCTCGGCGAGGACCTGCTCGCAGAGCTCGGCCGGCCGCATGGGGGCCCTCTCCGCCCCGCCGGACCCGCGCGAGGCCTCGATGAGCAGGCGCACGTAGCCGTCGAGCCTTTCGACACTGCCGGCTATGTCGCGCGCGGCGGCCGCGAGGTCGGCGTCTTTCTCGTCTTCCAGCTCCTCCGCCACGAAGTCGGCGTTGGCGCGCAGCACGGTGAGCGGCGTCTTGAGGTCGTGGGCGAGCGACGCCACCTGCTCGCGCTGCCCCCGCTCTGCGGTCCAGCGGGCTTCGAGCGACTCGGCGAGGGAGGCCCGCATGGCGTCCATCGCGGCGAGGACGTCGTTCACCTCGCGCACGTTGGTGCTGCCGACCGCGAAGTCGAGCTCCCCCGCGCCGACGCGCTCCGCCGCCTCCGCGAGCGGCGCCATCTTGCGCGAGATCACGCGGCTCGCGCGGCGCGCCACGAGCGCGAGCGCGAGCGCGCTTCCCGCAGCGGCGCCGACGAGCATGAGGTTCTGCGGGTTGGGAAGCAGGCCGGCGAGGTCGCGCGAGACCCACTGCGGCAGGTACTCGCTGACGAGTGCACAGGCCCCGCCGCCCTTGAGCGGGAACGCGGCGTAGGTGAGGCCCGAGCCCCCGCCCTCGATCTCCACTGTGCCCGGATCCGCGGCGAGTGCCGCACGGGCCATTTCCGTCGCGTCCTCGAGCCGCGTGCCCTCGAGGTCTGTCATCAGCACGTATCCGTCCTTATTCAGGATGAGGTAGCGGTACGCCGTCGGCACGTCCTGCTGCCCGCAGACGCCGTCGCGTGCCAGGCCCTCCGCGACCTCGCGCGCATTGGCCGGCCCCCAGCTTGCCTCGTAGACGAAGCCCGCGTTGATCGCCGCGGAGAGCGCCATGAACGAGGCGAGCCACGCCGTGGCGACCGCCGCGAACGCGTAGGCGAAGTAGCGCGCGATGACGAAGGAGAGCGGCATGCCCCCGCGACCTCGCGCCCCGGTCCTCAAAGCTGCCACTTGTACCCCATCCCCCAGACGGTCGCGATCGGATCGGCGCCGGCCTCGGAGAGTTTCCTCCGGGCGCGGCTGACCTGCATGGATATGGCCGCGTCGTCGGCGTCGCTCTCCCAGCCGAGCACCGCCTCGCGGATCTGCGCGCGGCTCATGACCTGCCCGGGGTGGCGGGCGAGGTACTCGCAGATGGCGTACTCGGTGGGCGTGAGCGGCACGGCCTCGCCGCCCACGGCGAGGTCGCGCGCCCCGAGGTCGATCCGCACCTCCCCGAAGGAGAGGGCGTGCGAGCGCGGCCGGCGCTCACGGCGTAGATGGGCCGCGACCTTGGCGCGCAGCTCCGCGGCCCCGAAGGGCTTGCGGACGTAGTCGTCGGCGCCCAGGCCGTAGCCGGCCACGGCGTCCTCCTCGGCCACGCGCGCGGTCAGGAAGACGATGGGCCCGTCGAAGTCTGGGCGGATCTGCCGCACGAGCTCGAAGCCGTCGAGCCCCGGCATCATGACGTCGCAGAGCACGAGGTCGAAGCGCGAGAGGTCCATCCCCGGGACCGCCGTCGGGTCCGATGCCTTGACGACCTCATGGCCGTCGCGGCCGAGGACGCGCGCGATCGCATCGAGGATCGCCCGCTCGTCATCCACTGCCAGTATTCTCGCCATGTTCGACCTCCTGAAACTTCCGTCGGAATTGTACTAGCGCCGCGCTCAGCGGTCCAGAGCCTCGCGCGCAGCCGCGGGAGCCTCGGCCGCGTCGCACGCGCGGTAGTGCACGCCCGAGCCGCCGCGCGCCTCGATCTCGAGCCAGCCCTCGCCGTCCGACTCCCGTCCGAAGAAGATGAGCTGGAGTTCTCGGACATTGCCCCTGTCGTCCGCCGCGTCCACCAGGTAGACGTAGTTCGCCCCCGCCCCGGTGGCGTTGGCGTAGGAGCTCGCGTGGCTGCCGGGCTCGGGCGCGGGCGCCCACATGGCGATCTCAGGGTTGGGCAGCACGCGGTCGGCGATCGAGCGCAGCGTCGACCCCCAGCCGGCGCCGAGCAGGGCATTCCCGCCCAGGACGAGCGCTGCGGAGAGGAGGGCGAGCACGGTGGCGAGCGGCTTCCTACGCATCTGCCCTCCCGTCCTCGAAGCGGCAGAACCAGGCGAGAAGGACGGCGGCGGCTGCCAGGGTGAGCACGAGGCCAGCGAGCGCAGTTGTGAGGAGAGGGCCCGCCGCGCGTGCGGTGTCGATGAAGGCCTCCACCCCGAGCGACCCTAGGCGCGCGGGCCAGGCGAGCGGCACCCAGCTCAGGGGCGTCGCCAGGGCACCGGTGAGCTCGCCGGTCATGAGGCCGTGCGCAAGTCCGCCCACTGAGAAGAACGCGAGGAGCATCCCCGCCGCGCCGGCGCCGATGGCGGCGTTGCGGCCGAGGCGCAGGGCCACGCCGAGCTCCAGCGCGTAGAGGGGCAGGCTGCCCAGCACGATGCCCGCCCAGGCGGCCGCAAGCGGAGCGGGCCCGAGCGGCAGGCGCCCGGCGACGGCGAGCACGGCCCCGAACACGCCGAGCGCCACGGCCAGCGCGCCCGCGCCGAGCGCCGCAAGGGCGAGCAGCTTCGCCGCGGCGGCGCGCCCGCGCGAGGGGACCGCCGTGAGGTTGGCGAGGCGCCCGGCAGCGCGCTCCTCGTCCACGGCGAGCCCGCAGACGATGGCGGACATGAGCGGCATGAGGGCGCCGAGGAACTGGGCGTAGGCGTCCGCGCCCAGCGCCGGGTCCCATCGGGTAACGGAGAAGTACTCGCCGCAGGCAAGACCGGCTGCCAGGCCGCAGGCGAGGTGCGCCGCCGTGAGCGGGGAGCGCGCCAGGCGCAGGGCCTCGGAGAGCAGGGCCCGCGGGAGAGTCATGCGCGGCGTCGGGTCGGAGGGTCGTGTCACGGCCATCACCTCTCCTCGGAGCGCGCGAACCAGGCCGCGCCCGCCGCCGTGAGCGCGGCGAACGCGAGCGCGCAGACCGCAAGGCCCGCCAGTGTGAGCATGCCGTCCGCCGTGAGCGCCCCGCCGAGCGCCATGTCCGCCGCGAGTGGCTCGCCGCTCGGCAGCACGGGGATGAAGCTCGTGGGGATGACCATGCTCGCCGACGGCGGAAAGAGCTGCGGCAGCGGCACCAGCGACCAGGCGAACCCACCCACGAGCTGCGCGGCGAGCGGGCAGAAGATGCCCGCGAGCATGCCGAGCCGCGCCGTGAGGAAGAGCCCTGCGGGGATCATCCACGCCGCGGTCACCGTGTTGACGAGCGCGCAGAGGAGCATCGTGAGCGTGCCCGCGGCCGTGAGGCCCTGCGAGGAGAACGCCGAGCCCGCGAGGTAGATGCCGAAGACCACGAGGTTCGAGAGCGCGCAGAGCGCGAGGCACCAGAGCGCCTTGGCCCACCAGGCGCGCCCGAGCGGGAAGCCCAGGCCCAGAAGCCCCCGCATCCGCGTGCGAGCGTCCGCCCGCGCGACGCACGCCACCACGAGCGAGAGAGCCACGGGCAGGAAGAGCGCGTACCAGTAGTTCCACGCGCTGAAGATCTGCACGCCCCGGTAGGGCATCGCGCCGAGCAGCGGCATCGGCAGCGCCATGAGCACGGCCAGGCGAACCGGTGCCGCGTGGCGCGACTTCAGGGCCTCGGCGCGCAGGCCCGCGAGCAGGCCGCCTTTCTCGCCCGTCATGCCGCCACCTCCCCGCGTGCTCGTCGCCCTTCCCGGCAGAAGCTCATGAAGAGTTCCTCGAGGTCCTGCCCGGGCCGAAGCGCATCCTCGTAGGCGAGGCGCCCCCCGCAGATGATGCCGATGGTGTCCGCCATCTGCTGCACCTCGGAGAGGATGTGGCTCGAGACGATTACCGTCGTGCCCGCCGCCGCGAAGCCGCGGATCTGGTCGCGCAGCTCCTCGATGCCGATGGGGTCGAGGCCGTTGGTGGGCTCGTCGAGCACGAGCAGGCGTGGCCGGGCGATCAGCGCCAGCGCGAGCCCCAGGCGCTGCCGCATGCCCATCGAGAAGCGCCCGGCGCGCTTCTTCCCGGTGTCCGCGAGGCCCACGGCGGCGAGCACCTCATCTACGCGGCTCTCGGGAAGGCCCAGCAGCGTGGTGCGCACGCGCAGGTTTTCGCGTGCGGTGAGGTTGGGGTAGAGCGGCGCCTCCTCGATGAGGCTGCCGATTGCGTAGAGGTCCTCGCGGCGCCAGGCGTGCCCGGCAAAGAGGATCTCCCCGGCCGTCGGCCGCAGCATCCCGCAGATCATCTTGAGCGTTGTCGACTTGCCGGCGCCGTTGGGGCCGAGCAGCCCGTACACCTCGCCCTCGCGGATATGAAGGCTCACGTCGGCCACGGCATCCTGCGCCTGGTCGCCGCGGCCGAAGCGCTTGGTGAGCCCGCGCGTCTCGAGCATGTAGCCCATGGGTTCGTCCTTTCTCTTCCGGGCGCGTGGGCCGAGTCGCCGTGCCCGCGCGCCTTACCTTTCGGGTTCACCATCCATGGTGGGGCGCGTTTCTAACGAAGCCGTAACGGCCGTTGGGCTCTTTTGGCGCCAGCCCTTCTCGACCCGTACGCCACTCATGGTGTGTTTATCGCGATAATAAGGACGGAGGTGCCCGCGGCACGCAATAAGTACCCGGAGGAGGCGGTCGAGAAGATCAGGGGTGACGGCCCGGCGAGTGTTATTTTGCGAGCTAGGCGCATTGAAAGCGACCTTTCGTGGTATAAATTATTTGCCGGAAGCCGCGGCTTTCAGAGTACGGCTTACGTGTACGTTTAACCTCCGTGGACGACGGGGTGCCGCAAGGCGTAGAATATCGCCCACCTGTAGGGGCCTGCGGCGATGCGGGCCCCGCTTCGTATGAAGGGGGTGTAACCGATGAAGAGCGTATCCATCCCCAGGATTTCTTCGACCTCGTCGATGACGACCGCGAGCTCATGCTTAAGCACGACCGCCCCTGCATCGTGGTGGTGAGGCTGCGTTTCCGCGGAAAGCGCAGGGACTTCGCCGTGCCGCTGCGTTCCAACATCGCTCCCAACGTGCCCAAAGACCAGTACTTTGCGTTGCCACCCCGCCCCACGACGCACCCCGGCTGCCGCCACGGCATCCACTACATCAAGATGTTCCCCATAACCAAGGCCTACCAGCGCCGCTTCAGGACCGAGGGCTCGGCCTACTACGAGACGCTCCAGCGCATCATCGATGGCAACACCAAGCGCATTGTCTCCGAGTGCCAGGCATACCTCGACCGCTACGAGCGCGAGGGAAGGCCTCGCTTTGCCGTCGACATCGACCGCATCGTGGGGCTGCTGGAGGGCGAGAAGTAGGGCACCTCGGCTCAGTCTCGAGCCATGCGGAGTCGCTCCGCATTTTTGAACGCCGCGTGTGCGTCCCAAATACTTGAGAAACAAGCTGTGAAGTGCGGTGGCGCGCCCGTGCCCGTGCATAGCCGTCACCATCAGCGTCTACGCGGCGTCGGCTTCAAGTGGAACTGACGCCGCTGCTGTATATGGTTTGCCTTGTTGCGAATGGCGATCAATGCCCGCGATGCTTCTGCTTGCGCTTCAGTTTTCTCTGTTCGTAGCGCGCATCAGCCTCTTCCACGCGGCGTCGGCTTCTTGCATGAGCTGACTCCTGCTTCATCGCTTCTCTCTGTGCCGCGAGCGCCTGCTGCGCCTTGGTGCTCATCGCCGGCTGCTTAAGTGCTTTCGCCGCCTCGCGAGCGCGTCGCTTGGGGTTCTTTGCGGGCTTGCTCGCCTCGGTCGAATCGTGACCGAAGAACGAGAGCTTCGCCCATTTGCTGGCAACGAATCGCAGGATCTCCTCATTGGACGGTTCTGCGCCGAAGACGATGCGGGCGGCGCCGTATCTGCCGTCCTCGACATGCTCCGCCAGCCCGACCCAAAATTGGCCGCCGTGATATGACGATGAGCAGCAAGTCGCTGATAGCCGCCCTGCGAAGCTAGTTGCCTTGTTCGCAGCCGGGTCGCAGGCCGCACTTACGCTCGAGCTCTGCCACGAGGGCATCGTTGTCGGTCACCGAGACGATGGCGTCGCCGTCGTAGGGCGCCTTGATATAGACGCGGTCGAGCGAATTGGCCGTCCCCGCCCAGAGCGTCCTGGTGCGCCGGACGCCCCGCACGTGGGCGTAGGGTATCACCGAACGCATCCCAGCGTACACGACGACGAGGCGGTCGCCGTAGAGCTCGAGGCGGTTGCTGCGGATGGGTAGGGCGGCCAGGGCCACGAGGGCCGGGACGGGCAGCAGCGCGAGCCAGCCCCATAGGAGCGCGGGACTCGAGCTCAGGAAACACGCGATACACGCCGCGGATAAACCGCCCGCCACAATCACCATGGCCGCTATGAACCACGGGTCTGTCCTGCCGGGAAACACCCGCTCCGGCCGCTCGCCCCTCTCACCCATTACGGCCTCCCTCCCGACGCCCTCCCTGGCGGAGCGTGGGGCCGGAGAGTGCCTTGAACCCGTCGCCGACCATCTCGCCCTCCGTTCTGTGGGTCTTCTGTAGTGGTGTGTACCCCCGACTGTTCGACGGATGTCGTACGATTGAACGTTTTTCGAACTGTTTTTTAAGATGGGTGCGGCAGGATCGAGCAGATTGTTCGCGCGAGAGGCTCCCCGCCGCCGCGCCCGGTCTCGGGTTCGATGCATCGACATCCGTCTCAGGTGGTGTCTCCGCTGCGCGACATTGCAGGGGGCAAAGTCGAGATGCCATGGGGCGCGCCGAGGCTTTGCCCGCGGGGCGAAGATTCTAGGGGTCCGACGTGGCCCAGAGGGGAGACGGACATGTAAGCGCTTATGACCGAGGAGCTGGCCGAGTGCCTGCCGCCGCTGTACGCGACCGAGGGAGGGGCGCTCGCCCTCGACCTCGCAAGCCCGGAAGGCGAGGGCCACCTTGACCTTTGGTGCTCGCTCACCATCAACCTCTCGGGCGGCCCCTTCGCCTCCACGTGGCTCATTCACGCTTGTGCCCGGCATCATGGACATGGGCGTCGCTAAGTCGCCCACTGTGGCGCAAGCCCCTGTCGGCTCAACGTTCGACGAGATAAACCGCATGTTCTCAAAGCTCGGCTTTATCGATTACAATTCACGCCTCGCGCAAGGGCCGTTCTACTCCCCAAACCTAATCTGCCTGTCGCACGTCTCGAGGCGACGGGGCGGCGCCTTCTCGCGTGAGTCGATTCCCGTTTTACTGATGCGTCCCAACATGCCCTTACGCATGTTGGGACGCCGCTTTCGAAACTTCAAAACCATTCGATTTCCGAAACTGAGTGGGAATAAGTTATCGGTACGCTTTTTTATAAAATGTAAAAAAGCACCCCCATAACTGATGAAATGGACGCTGAGAAAAAGGGGTGCATCTTGCGTATATACCGACGTGAAGATCTACCTCTATCTTGCATCGCGCGGGTACGAGCTTTCTGTGGGCCGTATTGGGAAGCTCGAGTGTGACTTCATCGCTCGTAGGCGCAATGCTTACGCCTACATCCAGGTCTCTATGTCGATTGCCGACAGAGGCGTCGAGGAGCGCGAGTACAGGCCGTTCGGCCACATTAGGGATGGGTATCCGCGCTACTTGTTCACGCTTGATCCTCTATTGCAGGAGAGGGATGGCGTCAGGCACCTTAACATGGCGTCGTTTATGCAAGATGGCGGTGATCTTATTTGAGTGGTGGCCAGATTCCTTTGCTTCCTAGTGCGCAGACAGCGCGGGTATCAAATGAGGATCACTGCCTCACGTAGAATCGACGGATTGAGAACTTGTTTTGATGTTGACAGGCTTTTGGCCAGTGGATCCTATTGTCGAGTGGGAATAGCGGAAATAACGGCCTCCGGACCTTTGGTTCGGAGGCTTTCTTTTGTGTTAGAGGCTTTAGCCTGTGCGGGGCGCGCAGCGCGCCGCATCAGAAACCACCCGCTATGCGGGTGGGGCCA
>UQIW01000015.1 GCA_900541235.1 uncultured Collinsella sp.
TGTCGCAGCCCCGACCCGCGGTCACGAGCGGGGGCTCCTGTCGTTTCCGTGCCCTTGGATTGGGTCATAGTGTCTGTCTTCCCTTACTCCGGCGCGCTCGGCTTTATCAACCTGCTGGGCTGCTGGGCCAACGAGGTCTTTTTTATGATCTCGGGGTACTTCCTTATCCCTTCGGCAGTTCGCGCCCTCCAAAACGGGTCATCCGCACCGGACCTCGCTCGTAAATCGCTTGCGCGGTTAAAGAAGATCGTCTTGCCCACGCTCTTTTATTGCGCTGCCTGCCTGCTTATCTCGATGTACGTCTATCCCCTGCCCGAAATCTCGCTACACGAGATTGGCTGGCTTACGCTGGGCATCGAGTTTATCTGGGTCTACGCCGCCTCCGTATTGCTCGTCCCAGTGATTGCGTTGATACGACAGCGAATCGGCAGCATAAGGGCCCCGTTTGTCGTAGCACTCCTCGTGCTCGCAACATTTGGAATCAACTGCTACATCGCGGCGACGGTAAACGGAGCTGCCGGTGTCGTTTTGTGGCGCAAGCTCATGAGCGCCGTTACCTACCTGGTCGCGTTTATTGCAGCTGGAGAAATGCGGTTTGTCCTCGAATACCTCGGCAACGCATCCGGCTCTCAGAAATCCAAGATCGTGCTTATCGGACTTATTGCCGCCACCGTCACGCTCGAGCTCCTGCTATCGACAAACAGCCAGTACGACGCGCTCTGGAAGCTCTCCTACAAGTCAACTTCCGTCATATCCTTCATCTTAGCCGTTGCATCCGTTGCCGCCGCAGCGCTCCATCAGCCACGCCACGAAGTCCCAACTGCAGACAAGACAATCGTGACTCTCGCCGCAGGAACGCTCGCTTTCTACGCCGTACAGTCGTTCACCTGCAACGTCTGGCGACCCATCTTCGACAAAGCGATCTACACCATGGCGACAGGCATCCAAACGGGAGAGCCCCGTCCAGCCGCCGCCATTTTGCTCGGAATCCTTATGAGCCTTTGCCTCGCGCTTTCCCTGCTCCTCGTGGATATCGTGCGCAGGGCCGTAGTCGCGACCATCAAGGCCCACATGAAAGGCTAAGCGACCTTCTGACTCCTCAGACCACGAAGCGCGCTTACACCAGAAGCAAATAAAATCGCAAAGACAATCGCCCAGTTCTTGCAGCCAAATACCGGAATATGAACGATTGCATGGTCATGCATAACAACGAAATAACCCAGAACAACCACCAGAGGCAGCGCCATGAGCAGTGACTGGATCAACATCTTGCGACGACGACCACCTTGCGCTCCGCCCCGTATCGAGCAAACGAGCACGGCAATCCAAATCGCCAATACGGCAGCAAACGAAACAAGACAAACAACGTTCGAGATCATCGCATAACCAGCAGTTGAGCAAATGGCGAACAGCTGCGGGCTCATGCTATAAAACTCCTTCAAAATCTGAGGCCAGTCAGCCTGGGGCAACAGTGACGAAGTCCCATGCGCAGACCAAAGGCCCATCTCGCCCAGAACGTTCGAAAAGACCTCGTTCCAGCCCAGCACAAACGCCGCGACAACCCATTTCATCGCCCAGGTAAACACAAACGAAAGCCCAAACCCAAAGAGCGCCTGCAGCATCGTGACGACGCAGCGCTTGGGGCGCTCGCCCTCGGGGAGCGCAATGAAGGCGAAAAAGCAATGCAGGGCGACAACAGCGGCAGGAATCGTTAAAAAGTCAAGAAACGAAAACACGGCACCCGTCGCAATCGACCAAAGGACAAGACGGCTTGTAAAAGCCCGTGCGTTCGGAGCCGACCCCAAACGAAGACTCATACAAGACATCATGATGAGCGCAACAAAGAACGAGATGCACAGAAGCAGATCACCGATAAAATTGAAAAACAGATTGGTTGAAAACAACAGGATTACAACGAAACCCAACGTCAATAGCTTTGAAAATCGCTTCCGCAAGGCAACGTAAGCGCAAGCGGATCCGGCAATCGCCAGAGCGGCCGCAGGCACCACGACAACGTCGATACCGCCAATAAACAGGCAGGCATTCGTAAGTAGCTGCCATCCATGCCAATACCGGTAATACTGCTGATGCGTAATCCCGTTGGCTTTCGTAACGTCATCAATCTCGGCAACAGCCATCGTCTTAAACGGAGAACCTTGGTCCTTTTGCCGTGCGACTTCAATGACAAAACGATTGTTATCAAAGCAAACAGGACCAGCTGCAACACGGTGGTCGTAGACATACATGTCAGTCAACAGGGCCGAGGACTCCGAACCCTGCGCATGCGACTCGATAACGGGCCTCGGTAGGCAATTCGCTGCGGTATTGCTCAGGACAAATGCGACCTGAAAAACCAAAAACAGCAACATGACCTTGACGGAAAGGCTATCGGCAAGGGAGGCTAAACGAGTTTTATTCACAGGCCATCCAAGCAGAAAGATTGCGTCCACAAGAATCGGCACTTATGTAATACCACAATGCGCGCTTGCAATCTCGCCACGCACACAAGTCAACCAGGCTTGTAGCAAACGTTCTTGGTGATTAGCGGAACATTACCCGCGGGCGCCCGCCTACGCTTACAATAGACGTGTCCCATGGGACACGCTGTTTATTCCGCAGGGCCGATATGCTGCCCACGCGAAAGGATATTCTCGTTCATGACTTCCACCCTTCCCGCCCCCATAGACAAGCTCGCCATCGTCGTCGTTACGTACAAGCGCCAGGAACTCCTGGCCAACTTGTTCGACTCTATGACCGAGCTCACGGCAACGCCCTGGCGCATCGTGATTGTCGATAACGAGAATTCGCGCGAGACCGAGGCCATGTGCACCGCATTCAACGAGCGCCTCGCCAACCTGTGGGGCATCGACACCGAGCAGCCCGACGCGCAGGGCGGCACCGACCGTGTCATCTACGCCCCGCAGCTTGAAAACGGCGGCGGTGCAGGCGGCTTCTCCGCCGGCACTAAATGCGCCTACGACCTGGGCGCCCAGTGGTTCTGGGTGATGGACGACGACGTGCTCGTCATCCCCGAAGGCATCGAGCGTCTTGCCAAGTGGACCGACCGCTACGATGTCATCCAGGGTTCGCGCCTGGACTTTGACGGCGGCGCTTTCTTTTGGCAGTACCAGCTCATCCTCTCGCTCGGCATCCCTAACCCTATCGCCAAGTGGGATCTGGGTCCCGAGGGCTACCGCGCCATGAACCAGCTGTGCTTTGAGGGCGGCATGTTCTCGCGCCGCGTGGTCGACAAGATTGGCCTGCCCGACGCGCGCTTCTTTATCTACGGCGACGATGCCTGCTACGGCTACGTAGCCAGCCAGCACTTCCCCGCCGCCGTTGTGGCCGACCTGGTGCTCAAGCGCGCCCGCGCCGTCTCTAACTGGGATATCGCCGGCAAGCGCCAGCTCAACTCTACGAGCGACACCAACCGCTACTACATCATGCGCAACCGCGGTTATCTGGCCCGCTACATGCAGATTTACGGCGACTATCACCCCGTGCTGTTCCGTCTGGGCAACGCCGCGACCTTCTGCAAGGAATTCATTCGCCTGGCTGCCGTTGACAAGTGCTTTAAGACCGGTATTCCGGCGCTGCGCCGAGGCATGAAGGACGCCCGCAAGATCATCAAGGATCCCAACTGGAAGCCCATGCCGCCCATGAAGGACACCGAGTAACGGAAGCCGGAAACACCTCGGCGCTTAAAGCCGCTGGCACACCGTAGCCACATGCTGCCCATCAAAACCGAACCCCCAGCGCATGCGACCCACGCCGGGGCGCGGTGCACGGATTTCGTCGATGCTGTCGCGCTCTATGTCGAGTAGCGACTGCACGGCCAGCAATTCCAGGCCCAGCGCATCCACATCGGGATCATACATCAAGTTAATCGTTATCAGCGGGCGCTCGTCCAGCATGCCAATCGTATCTGCTACGTCGAACACAGCACCCGTAGGGAAAACCTGGATGTCCCAGCGACCCGCACCACACTTTCGCCTCGAGGCAGGATTGGCATAGCCCGGCAAGCCAAAGCAGAGCCCCTGCAAGAGCAGATGATATGGTAGCGGCTTATCTGGGTCGGTCTCACCGATTCCCGCATCCCCCAGGATGCGGCTTAGCGCCCGCCTCACCGTATCCTCGTTCCCACGGCACAGCCCGTCGCGAAACGCATCGACGTCTCGAATGTCTTCGGCAGCGCACTCAAACCACTCAACAATCACTAGACGCAAGGCCTGGCGAAGCTCGTTATTGGGCAACCGCAAGGCACGGAGGCGATTGCCATGTTCTGGCTCCTCAGTCATATCTGTCGTCAGGAAGCCTGACAGATACAGCGCCGTCCACAGGCCATCATCAGGCGAGACATCTGGCTCTGCAGTGCCCAAACAAAGCGAAACCTCAGCGCACCCATGGGCCTCGAGCAAATCGAACAAGACCGAAAGGCGGTCGAGATTCCACCCGGCAACTACCCTACTCAAGCAGTCCGCATACCCATACAGATCGGCGCGCACAGGCACCGTGCAGCCTCGGTCCAGAAAACCGATCACACGCGCTGGACTCGAGCAATAAGCCCTACCAAACCGATATCCCTCGAGCCATTCACGCGCATCATCAAGGTATTCCTCGCGCCCAGCATGATTCAGCAGAGCCTCGACCTCGGCATCCGAAAAGCCGAACCAACGGTCACACCAGGTCGAAAGCGGCGTCGTCAGACAATACGAGCAGCCATGCAAAGAAAGCGCCGCTTCAGCAGGGCCGGGACACTTCCCCATCAGGCACGCAAAGCGTAGCGAACGACCCGCGGCAGCAATGGCGTCAAACAGCACACGGTCAAGTAGTTCTGCCGGATCGGCGTCGGAAGCGTCCCTCGCGCTCGCACGGCGAGACCACGCCGCATCGTACCCATCAACGAGCAATACAACCTGCTCATCGCAGGCAATCTCCAGCAGCTCTATGAGCACACCGAGCACCGAGTCAACCTCGTCCGCGCTCGCCACGCCACGCGCGACGCGTTCGATGTGACGCACCTTATCTCGAGCTAAATCCGGAGCCTCCAAGAGCGCCAACAGGCGGGCGCACTCGCCCGAAAGAGCATCGCGCACGACGCCGGCAATAGCGGCGCCACACCTCGCAGCGCCAGAAAAGTCCAGCGATATCACCGGATAGCAAGCGTACTCATCCCGATAACGCCCGCCGTCCGCATCCCAAATCTGAGCATCGGCAAACGAGCTCCGACCGGCACGACCGACCGCGGGACGCTCCAGAAAAGCCCTGAGCATCGACAAGTTCATGCTCTTGCCAAAACCCTCGGGTCGACAGCACACCACAACGGACGCGTCGCAGTCCAACACATCGGCAATAAACATGGTCTTGTCAACCAGCATGCAACGACCAATGGCATCGGCAAAATCATGTACACCGACCGGCATAACCGCATCATCGACATGGTTGACAAGCCGTACGCCAAAAGTATCGGCACTGTTGCAATACTCCTGTTCAGACACTGTAACTTCTCCCTAAAACGTAGCACGAGGCCCATTGTAGCGAGCAGTTCAAGCACAACGCTGCATCCGCGCAAAGGCATCGGGCAACGGTAGGAACAAAGGCCTTGAGGGGGCATAACTAATCGTTGCACAACAAAACGGGGCCCGACGCATTCGCACCGGACCCCGTCCCGACTCTTTAGTTATCTGGCAACCGAGAGGCTACTCCTCCGAGCTGTCCTCCCCAGAAGCCTTCTTCTGCTGATCGAGCTTATGCTTACCACTTACGATAGACGTAGCACCCAGTGTGGCCAAGCTCGCGCTGGCAAGGCTCGCCATCACGATCAAGTCGCCCGTCTTGGGCATGTTGCCGCCAGATGACTTGGTTGTGGTGGTCGTGGTGGTCACCGTTTTGGAGTCATTTTGCTCCTGGACTTGGTTGTCAGCACCGCTCTTGTCGTCGTCTTCGGACTGTTTCTTTTCGCCCTCGGTCTTGCTCTCGTCCTTCTTCTGAGCGGACTTGTCGTCCTTCTCCCCAGAGCTAGAACCCTTATCGGATTCGGTCTTCTCGGAAGCCTTGTCCTTGGAGTCGCCCTTTGCGGCCTCGGTCTTTTCCGTGGAAACCTGATCAGAGTTGTCCTTGTTCTGGGCCGAGCCGTTATTGACGCCAGCCATCAGCGAAGAACCCAGCGTAGAACCAAGCTGCTCGGAGAAAGAAGGCTTCTTGTCCGGCGAAGCAACGGGAGCGTCCGGCGCTTTATTCGAGTCGTCCTTGGAAGCATCGGAATCAGAAGCGGCGCCAGTGTTAGAGTCATTGCTAGAACCAGTATCGGCGGAAGAATCGCTCGAGCCAGTGGAAGAGTCAGAGGAACCAGCGTCGGTCGAACCAGAAGCGTCGCTGTCCGTATTGCCGGCAGAGCTTGAAGACGAATCGCCCGCAGCAGAGCCGTTCGAATTGGAGCCGTTCGAGGTAGAGCCGTCGTTGGTAGTGCCACCAGCAGAGCCATTACCGTCAGCATCGGTCGAGGGCGCATCCATCCTGTCATCGTTAGCATCGTCACTCGAGTCGTCATTCGAATCAGGTGTCGGCGAGGGCGCCGGTGTGGGCTCGGACTGCACGGGCGTCGCGGCGGCAGCCTCGTCCTCGGCGATATAAACCAAGCAGTCCTTCAGCTCATTCTTATAACGATTCTTCCAGCCCTCATGATACTGGGGCTGACTCGAAAACTTAGTGGCGACATTGTTGACCACACTATTGGAGAGCGCCGTCACAAACTCGCGGTCGGACATATCGTTGGAAAGATTCGCCCAGCGGAAGAAGTCCCTGCAACCACCGGTGCCGCACATGTTGGTGATGCTCCACACCATGCCCTTGACGCAATCGGCGCGGCCCGAAATATCAATGCCCAGGCCGCTCTTGAGCCACGCCTCGGTCACCGCATAGTACGAGTTGTACGCATAGGCATCTTGAAGTGCTGAGAACTCAACAGGATCGGTGTTGTACGCACCTTGGAAGGCATCCTGAGCGATATGGCCCAACTCGGTGAGCTGACCGTTCTCGTACATGGCATTGCTCGTGTTGGAAATCTCGCTGCCGCGATCAATCGCATCCTTGAGCATGCTGTATTTTTCAGGGCTGTAGTTGTAGACCTGCTTCATAAACGGAATGAGCGACCAGCGGCGATCAAACTGATAGTAGCCCAGTGCGTTATAGCCGTCACCGTACGAAAAGCCCTGGTTGTAGTTGCCATGGCTCTCGTACTTGGTAAAGTACTTCATCTCGGGAGTCACGTTGACAAACGAAACGCCCTGGACCGACCTCAGCACGCCCGAGAAGGACTGCTGGGTGTAGAGACCCTTATCGATATCGGTGGCATCCGAGGCAACGCCCGGCGTGGGCTCCTCGGCAGCGGCGGGTGCCGGCGCGGAAACGGCGCCAAACGAAAGCGCCAACGTCAGGCCCGCGACAATAGCAGAATGCTTGGGCTGCATAAGATCCTCCCTGCATTGGTGTAATTAAAGTTCAGTTTGCAAAGATAAAAATCAGTATTGCAGCTCGCCCGTTGTTACACAACAACCCCTCGGTAAACGGCAACAACCCTCCGCGAAATCTTAAGGAATTGCGCTCAACCTACAGCTTAATGTCAAAGTTGATCTCGGGAACGGCGGCCAAGTCGGCCAACGTCACGCCGTCGACGTACTTTTCGATCACGTCGTCCAAACCGCGCCAGAACTTGACGGTCGAGCAAAGATCGCTGCGAGTGCAGCTGTTGTCGATGCCATCGCACGCCACTGGAGCCGTGCTGCCCTCGACGGCGCGCAGGATGTCGCCGGCACGCACCTCGGCTGGATCCTTGGCCATCATGTAGCCGCCGCCCTTGCCGCGCACGCTCTTAAGCAGGCCCGCCTTCATAAGCGGACGAACCAGCTGCTCCAAATACTTTTGTGAGATATGCTCGCGGTCGGCAACCTCGCGCAGGGCAATCTTGCCCTCGGCGTCACCAAGCGCTGCGATATAGATCATCAGACGGAGGGCATAGCGGCCCTTAGAAGAAATGAGCATACCTACCCTCTCATCGTTGCCGAGACAAAATACCAGGCTTGTTTGTCCCAAATCTTATGCACGCGGGGCAAACAAGCCTGATTATTATGTCCCACATCTAAAAAGTCGAGTGGATTAGTCGGGTTTTCCCTTGACTAACGCCGAACCCATAGTAACTTTATTCCGAGAAGATTCCTAGGGTTTAGTACACCTATGAGTACACCATATACAGAGAGGGACAGCATGAGCGCAAATCCGCTGCTTTCCATCGAAGGTCTGACCGCCTCCGTGGACGAGAAGACCATCCTCCACAACGTCAACCTCAACGTCGCCGCCGGCGAGACCCACGTTCTGATGGGACCCAACGGCGCCGGCAAGTCCACCCTCGGCCACCTGGTCATGGGCGACCCCGTTTACACGGTCAACGACGGCCGCATCGTCTTTGACGGCCAGGACATCACCGAGCTCACCACCGACAAGCGCTCGCGCGCCGGCCTGTTCCTGAGCTTCCAGGCCCCGGTCGAGATTCCGGGCGTGCCGCTGTCGAGCTTTTTGCGCGCCAGCATCGCCGGCCGCCCCGGCCTGGAGATGAAGGGCAAGGAGTTCCGCCGTCGCGTCAAGGAGCTCGCGGCAGAGCTCAACATGGATACCGCCTACCTCAACCGCGAGCTGGGCGTGGGCTTCTCGGGCGGCGAGAAGAAGAAGGTCGAGATGCTCCAGCTCCTGTTGCTGCAGCCCAAGCTCGCCATCCTCGACGAGACCGACTCGGGCCTAGACGTCGACGCCCTGTCCACCGTCAGCCACGGCATGGACGCCTACCGCAAGAGCTGCGACGGCTCCATGCTCATTATCACGCACAACACGCGCATCCTGGAGCACTTGGATGTCGACCGCGTCCACGTTATGGTCAAGGGTCACATCGTGCGCGAGGACGACGCCTCGCTCATCCCCTGGATCGACAAGAACGGCTTTGAGACCTTCGAGCGCGAGGCCGCCGAGCAGCGCGCCCAGGCCGAGGCCGCCGCTGCCGAGCAGCAGGCGTAAAGGGGCGACGCAATGACCAAGAACCGCACCGAGGTCGCGGACATCGACCGCAGCCTCTACGACTTCACCTATGGCGAGGAGGGATTCGAGCGCCTCGACGCCGGCATCACGCCCGACATCGTGCGCGAGATCAGCGCCAAGAAGGACGAGCCGCAGTGGATGCTCGACCTGCGCCTCAAGTCCCTCGAGATCTTCAATCGTTTTCCCGACCCGACGTGGGGCCCCTCCATCGAGGGCCTGGACATGGACAACATCGTCACCTACGTCAAGCCCAACACCGACCAAAAGCACGACTGGGAGTCGGTGCCCGACGACATCAAGAACACCTTTGAGCGCTTGGGCATCCCCGAGGCCGAGCGCAGCTACCTGGCGGGCGTCGGCGCGCAGTACGACTCCGAGCTGGTCTACCACAACATGCAGGACACGGCGTCCAAGATGGGCATCGTCTACTCCGGTATTGAGGAAGCCCTGCACGATCCGCAGTGGGAGCTGCTCATCCACGAGAAATTCATGACGCTCATCCCGCCCACCGACCACAAGTTTGCGGCCCTGCACGGCGCCGTGTGGTCGGGCGGCTCGTTTGTCTACGTGCCCAAGGGCACCAAGCTCGACTTCCCGCTGCAGAGCTACTTCCGCCTCAACGCCAAGGGTGCCGGCCAGTTTGAGCACACGCTCATCATCGTCGAGGACGATGCCGACCTGCACTTTATCGAGGGTTGCTCCGCGCCCAAGTACAACGTGGCAAACCTCCACGCCGGCGCCGTCGAGCTCTTTGTGGGCAAGCGTGCGCACCTGCGCTACTCGACCATCGAGAACTGGTCCAAGAACATGTACAACCTCAACACTAAGCGTGCGCGCGTGGACGAGGACGGCGACATCGAGTGGATCAGCGGCTCCTTCGGCAGCCACGTGGGCTACCTCTACCCCATGAGCGTGCTCAATGGTCGCCGCGCCCGCTCGAGCTTTACCGGCATCACCTTTGCCGGCGCCGGTCAGAACCTCGACACCGGCTGCAAGGTCGTGCTCAACGCACCCGATACCTCGGCAACCGTCGAGACCAAGGGCATCTCCAAGAGCGGCGGCATCCAGACGTTCCGCAGCTCCATCGTGGCCACGCCCAAGGCCGAGGGCTCCAAGGCAACCGTGAGCTGCCAGTCGCTGATGCTCGACGACCAGAGCCGCTCCGACACCATTCCGGCCATGGACATCCGCGCCAAAAACGTCGATATCGGCCACGAGGCCACCATCGGCCGCATCGGCGACGACAAGGTGTTCTACCTGATGAGCCGCGGCATCTCGGAGGAAGAGGCCCGCACCATGATCGTCAACGGCTTTGCCAACCCGGTCTCCAAGGAGCTGCCGCTGGAGTACGCCGTCGAGATGAACAACCTGATCAAGCTCGAGATGGAAGGAGCGATCGGATAATGAAACAGACCACGAACACCGCTGCTACCACCCTTGAGCAGGTCAATGCGATGCCGGCTGCCACTTGGGGTTGGCTCAAGATGAACCAGACCAAGCTCGAGCTTTCGGACGAGCTTGCCGCCGCTTCCACCGAGGCCGTTGAGATCGAGGGCTTGGACGAGCAGTTTGCTGGCGTGGCAGACGCGTTCGACGCTGCCATGGACGCCATGGCCGAGCGCTTCCCCGAGCGCCGCGCCTCCGCCCCCGGCGATGCCGCCGACCGCGCCCGCATCACGCCCGAGACCGAGCTCGACGTGCCCGCCACCTCTGTTTACCAGGCCGGCGCCATCAAGCTCGAGGAGGAGCTCTCCCCCGCTGAGGCCTTCGAAACCGGCATGGGCGAGGCTGCCTACGCCTACTTAGCCGAGCACGCTACCAAGCGCATCGTCATCGATGTGCCCGCATACAAGCACGCCACGGTTACCGTGCGTGTGAGCGGTGTCGATGCCGCCGCGGCCATCGCCGCCATCGACGTCGTCGTCCGTCCGCAGGCAACGCTCGACCTGCAGATCGCCCTGGACTCCCCCGTCAACGGCCAAGGCGTCGTGGGCGCTGTGCTGCGCGTGTGCGCTCACGAGTACGCCACCGTCAACTTGACCTGCACGCAGACGCTCGATGACAGCTGGATCGCACTCGATGACACCGGCCTGTTCCTGGACGAGGGCGCGCGCGTCAACGTGCAGCACACCGTCCTGGGTGCCGGTGCCAGCGCCACCGGCCTTGCCGGCGACCTGCTGGGCGACACCGCCAAGGTGACGATCGATACCGATTACCTGGGTGCCCGCGAACAGGTGCGCGACTTTAACTACGAGCTGCGCCACCGCGGTCGTAAGACCGAGTGCGAGATCGACGCCAATGGCGTGCTGACCGGCACGTCCAAGAAGGTCTACCGCGGCACCATCGACCTCGTGCACGGCTGCAAGGGCGCCGTCGGCACCGAGCGCGAGACCGTACTGCTCGCCAACAAGGGCGTCGACAACAAGACCGTCCCCGTCATCCTCTGCGACGAGGACGACGTCGCCGGCAACCACGGCGCCACCATCGGCCACGTCCGCGACGAGCAGCTGTTCTACCTCGCCTGCCGCGGCCTTGACCAAAACGCTGCCGAGGACCTGTTCATCCGCGCCAAGCTTGAGGACGCTGCGCTTTCCGCCACTGACGAGCGCACCCGCGCCGCCGTCGTCCGCATGGGCAACAACCTGATCGACAACTTTGAAGAGGAGCTCGCATGATCGACACCGAGCACGTTAAATGCGACACCTGTACTGCCCCCGAGCCCATGGAGCTCGACGCCAGCGACGAGGCTTCGCGCGGCTGGCCCACTGTGGACATCGAGACCAACCCCTACAAGGGCCAGTTCCCGCTGTTCCAGCAGCACCCCGAGATCGTCTTCCTCGATAGCGCCGCCACCGCACAGCGCCCTGCCTGTGTGCTCGACGCCGAGCGTGACTTCTATCAGCGCATGAACGCCAACCCCCTGCGCGGCCTGTACTCGCTGTCCGTCGAGGCCACCGAGGCTATCGCGAAGGTGCGCCAGCAGATCGCCGACCTCATCGGAGCCTCCCAGGCCAACGAGGTCGTCTTCACCCGCAACACGAGCGAGTCGCTCAACCTGGTCGCCAAGAGCTTTGCGCCCACAGTGCTCGAACCGGGCGACGAGGTCGTCATCACCATCATGGAGCACCACTCCAACCTGATTCCGTGGCAGCAGGTCTGCCGCGAGACCGGCGCCAAGCTCGTCTACCTCTACCCCACCAAGACCGGCCAGCTCACCACCGAGGAGGTTCTTGCCAAGGTTGGTCCCAAGACCAAGATTCTGGCCGTGGGACAGGTTTCTAACGTGCTGGGCGTCGAGAACCCGGTCAAGAACCTCGGCAAGCTCGTCCACAAGTACGGCGGCTATCTGGTCGTCGACGGCGCGCAGTCGCTGCCGCACATGCCGGTCGATGTGGCCGACCTGGGAGCCGACTTCTTTGCCTTTAGCGCACACAAGGCCATGGGCCCCATGGGCATCGGCGTGCTGTGGGGCAAGATGGACCTGCTGAACGCCATGCCGCCCATGCTCACCGGTGGCGAGATGATCGACTCTGTCACCGAGCAGGACGCCGTCTGGGCGCCCGTCCCCGAGAAGTTCGAGGCCGGCACGCAGGACGCCGCCGGCATCTTCGCCACGGGCGCCGCCCTTGATTACCTGGTCAACACGGTGGGTTACGAGAACATCCAGGCCCGCGAGCAGGCGCTCGTCCACTATCTGATGGGCGAACTCATGCAGCTCGACTTTGTCCAAATCATCGGTTCCATCTACTGGGACAACCACCACGGCGTTGTGAGCTTTAACGTCAAGGGCATCCATCCGCACGACGTCGCGAGCATCATGGACATGGACGGCGTCTGCATCCGCGCCGGCCACCACTGCGCGCAGCCGCTGCTTACCTGGCTGGGCGTCGAAAACCTTGCTTGCTGCCGCGCCAGCGTGGCCTTCTACAACGACAAGGCCGACATCGACAAGTTCATCGCCGGCCTGCATCACGTTTGGAGCACGTTCAATGGGTAATCTATACACCTCCACCACGTTTATGGAGCACAACTCGCACCCCGACTATAAGTACGAGATGGATGCTCCCACGCACGAGCACGACGGTATCAACCCCAGCTGTGGCGACGAGCTCACCTTGCAGCTGCGTGTCGAGAAGGGCGTAATCGAGGAGGCCTCCTTTACCGGTCATGGCTGCGCCATCAGCCAGGCCAGCGCCGACATCATGGCCGACCTCATCACCGGCGAGACCGTCGAGGAAGCTCACCGCTTGGCAGAGCTCTTCCTCGCCATGATCCGCGGCGAGAAGCTCTCCGAGGACGACCTGGAAGACCTGGACGAAGCCGCCCAGCTCCAGGACATCTCGCACATGCCCGCCCGCGTCAAATGCGCCGAGCTCGCCTGGCGCACCCTCGACGGCATGCTCGAGGGGCAAACAAACCAGTAGCTTATGCCCCGAATCCAAGGTTTTTGATTGCCGAGCCGCCCGATACGGGCGGCTCTGTTTTTACCTAATGAGCGCGAACGCACAAAGTCCGCGCGTCCGGCGCCCCGTCTGACATTTGCCACACAGCCAGACGCAAACACGGGCGTTTTCCGCAGCACCAAAGTCCTGCGGCAGGGCCCCGGGCCCGCCAAGCAATGCGCCAAGCCCCGTTCTGCGAAGCTCCGACTCGCTTCGCGCCTGCCGCAGACGGGTCCCATAGGGAGCGGCGTGCATTTTTGCGAGTATTCAGCACGCCAAGCTGTGTGTATACGCATCGAAAGCGTTAATCAACGTCTCCAGGCGCATATATATTGTGTTTTAAAACTGACATCGCGGTCTGACGGGACGCAGACACGTGCTTCGGGGCGCAACAGCGGGGATTAATAGCTTAAGAACCCGTATGTTGAAAGATTGCAGCGGTGCCGACAGCACCACGATGTTGAAAACTCCGTTTTTTGCACGGCGCAGACGGGGGTAGGCACGGGCAAACCCGGACCGAGCCGTTATTTTATGCAAGATGGCGATTTTTCTATGCATATTAAGAAGTGCAGTTACCGTACCAAGCTTTTGAACGCTGGTTGCAGCGTATGGACGACTCCAGCTGCAGTGAACAGGCGACCCTACATCACGTTTCCGCCAGCCCTCATCGCCGTTCGCGCGCGGGCGCGCACGATACGAGAGACGGTACTTTTGCCAATCCCGGTATATCGCTCAATCTGGCGCACCGTAAAGCCGGCATTGTTCAATCCAACAATAACGGTATCGCGCTGCGCCGTCGGTACAGTTTTAACACCGTTGAGCGGCACGCCCAGGCGCTTCGTCATCTTGTCGGCAAAGGCGTGGCGTTCCCATTCCGTCTCTTTCATATCGCACAGCGCTGGCTCACTGCCGTCGGGCGTCGAAAGCGAATAGGCAATAAAGCCCTCGGCAGAACCAAAAAGCTCAAGCACGCAAGAAGGATCAGAAAATCCCCTCGCGACATCAGCCGCGTCACCGTCGTAAGCGCACAAATGCTCCGCAAAGCTACTCCAGGGATAACGCTCGATTAGGCTCATGCCCGCCTCCTGCGGATTGGCGTGAACGGAGCGAATAGCCTCCATCACCTGCCAGTCGGTATCGAGCGAACGCCGGTCAAAACGGTTCTGGAACAGATGGCCTGTGCGCCCCGTGCGCTTATTGAACCGCCGCGCGTACGTCAAAAGCAGCCGGTGCATCGCCGCGCTCATCGCGTCCTCGTAATCTGCAAGTACCAAATGCACGTGATTGCCCATAAGGCACCAGGCGATAACCGTCACGCCCTCCTCCCGGCAGCAGTCGCGCATCAGTTCCAAAAACTCCCACCGGTCTTCATCGCCCTCAAAGATGAGCTGCTTGCCCGCACCGCGGGCACAGACATGGTAAAAGCCGGTAACCGTTCTCCAAACGCGCTGCATGGCGCTCCCTTCGCCGGGATCTGCTTGCCATCCAATACAGCACGATTGAAGCGTGCCATCAAAACATTCACGCAAAACAATACACTCGCGCGGCCAAAGGCAGTAATCAGGCGGCGAACGGCACCGTTGCAACAGGTCAACCCCTGCAACGCTTACAAGAGCTGACCAAAAGCTTGCCCAAGACGGACCCCCTCTACGGAAGTTCACGACCACAGAACATAGCGTTAAACCGTTTCAATTAAAACTTCCGGACTTCTCGCTACGAAAACTGAGCCGTTCACCGAATATTCCGTGCATTTCGCGGTATTATAGGGGCTGCATGTCATGTCCCTTTCGAAGGGTCGCCCGGCAATCGCCAGCCACGACCCCCAGACGGGACGCCAACACGATAGAGAGGAGAGGCATGCAGTACTCACAGGAAGTGGAGAACATGTGCCCCGTTGCCAAGGGTGCATACCACGGCCCCGCACCCATCCCCGAGGAGGGCAAGTGGGTCCAGGCTAAGGAGATTTCCGACATCTCCGGTCTTACGCACGGTGTGGGTTGGTGCGCACCTCAGCAGGGCGCCTGCAAGCTCACGCTGAACGTCAAGGACGGCATCATCGAGGAGGCCCTCGTTGAGACCATCGGCTGCTCGGGTATGACCCACTCTGCCGCCATGGCTTCCGAGATCCTTCCCGGTAAGACCATTCTCGAGGCCCTCAACACCGACCTCGTCTGCGACGCCATCAACGTTGCTATGCGCGAGATCTTCCTGCAGATCGTTTACGGCCGCAGCCAGACCGCGTTCTCCGAGGGCGGCCTGCCCGTGGGCGCCTCCCTCGACGACCTCGGCAAGGGCCTTCGCTCTCAGGTCGGCACCATGTTCGGCACCAAGGCCAAGGGCGCTCGTTACCTCGAGCTCGCTCAGGGCTACGTCACCCGCATGGCTCTCAACGACAAGAACGAGATCATCGCTTTCGAGTTCCTGAACCTCGGCAAGTTCACCGACGCCGTCAAGGCCGGCAAGACCCCCGAGGAGGCCATCGCTGGCGCTATGGGCCACTATGGTCAGTGGGAGAACGCTGCCAAGTACATCGACCCGCGCACCGACGAGGAGACTCACTCCGTCGCCAGCGTGTTCCCGGTTCACGAGTAGAAAGGGAGGGAAATAACTATGACTGTTACGTTCGAAGGTTACGAGCGCCGCGCTGACAAGATCAACAAGTGCCTCGCCGACAACGGCATCGCCTCCCTCGAGGAAGCTCTGCAGATCTGCACCGACAAGGGCTTCAACCCGCGTGAGATCGTCAACAACACCCAGTCCATCGCCTTCCAGAACGCTGAGTGGGCCTACACCCTCGGCTGCGCTCTCGCTGTCAAGCGTGGCGCCAAGTCCGCTTCTGAGGCTGCCGCCATCATCGGCGAGGGCATCCAGGCCTTCACCGTTCCCGGCTCCGTCGCCGAGGACCGCAAGGTCGGTCTGGGCCACGGCAACCTGGGCGCTATGCTGCTCTCCGACGACACCGAGTGCTTCGCCTTCCTGGCCGGCCACGAGTCCTTCGCTGCCGCTGAGGGCGCTATCGGCCTGGCTCTGAACGCCAACAAGGCTCGCAAGAAGCCGCTGCGCGTTATCCTCAACGGCCTGGGCAAGGACGCCGCCCAGATCATCGCCCGCATCAACGGCTTCACCTATGTGAAGACCCAGTTCGACTACTACACGGGCGAGCTCAAGGTCGTCGAGACCATCCCCTACTCCGATGGTCCCCGCGCTGCCGTTAACTGCTACGGCTCCGACGACGTCCGTGAGGGCGTTGCCATCATGTGGCACGAGAACGTCGACATCTCGATCACCGGTAACTCCACCAACCCCACGCGCTTCCAGCACCCCGTTGCTGGCACCTACAAGAAGGAGCGCATCGAGGCTGGCAAGAAGTACTTCTCCGTCGCTTCTGGTGGCGGCACTGGCCGCACCCTGCACCCGGACAACATGGGCGCCGGCCCTGCCTCTTACGGCATGACCGACACCATGGGCCGCATGCACTCCGACGCCCAGTTCGCCGGTTCTTCCTCCGTGCCTGCGCACGTTGACATGATGGGTCTCATCGGCATGGGCAACAACCCCATGGTCGGTGCCACCGTCGCCTGCGCTGTCGCCGTCGAGGAGGCCCTCAAGGCCTAATCGCGCCCGCGCGATGCTCATATAGTTGAGCTTTGGAGTCGCTACCTTTCGAGGTAGCGGCTCTTTTTGTTTGCGCTGGCGCAGGGTAGCTAATGCCGGTATATCAGCTGGGGCGAAATACGAGATGTGAAGAGATGGAGCGTCAGAGCGTCCATGACGCCCACCTGCCATATTTACCCTTTACCGATTTGCCGGGTCTTTGCGGCCCCATTGCCGATCACCCGTGCGACAATGCGCCGGACGAGAAAGGAATCCGATGGAATCGACTGATGTACTGGTAATTGGATCTGGCATTGCGGGCCTTTGTGCCGCCATCGAAGCGGCACGCACGGGCGCAACCGTCGCTGTGGCAAGCGCCGGCAAGACTATGAGTGGATCGAGCTTCTTCCCCGGAACCTGGGGCCTGGGGCTTATCGGACCCGTTAACCAAGACGACGAACAAGACCTCATCGACACCATCCAGACCGTCGGTGGCGGCGTCGCCGATCCCGAGCTTGTCCAGACGTTTGTCCACGGCATTCCCCAGGCAATTGAATGGCTCGAGCAAGACCTGGGCGTTGAGCTCCAGCGTCCGCAAAGCGCTGAGAGCGCTCAGCAAAAGCAGTTTATCCCCTGCTTTGACCACAAGACGCGCATGTGGCGCGGCCTCACCCGCAAGCCGCTTGAGGACGCTCTGACGACCCGGATCGAGTCGCTCGGTATTCGCCTGCTCCCCCGCCATGAGCTTATCGACCTTGTTGAGGACACGAACGGCAGAATCATCGGAACCGTGCTCTACGACCTCACCGAAGATCGAATCGTGCCCTTTGCTGCCAAGGCCACGATCATCGCAGCCGGTGGCACAGGCGGCCTGTTCGAGCGCAGCCTTACGTCGGCTGATGTGCTCAGCTCCTCGCAGGCCATCGCGCTGGCGCACGGCGCATCGCTTACTAATATAGAGTTCATGCAGATGATGCCCGGCTTCATCGAGCCCAAGCGCAACCTGGTCTTCAACGAGAAAACCTGGCGCTACGTACATGTAGACCAGCCGGCGGATATTGCCGACGACAAGCTGGACAACCTGCTCGAGCAGCGCTCTGGATATGGTCCTTTCACGTCACGCTTGGCCTCCCGCGCTATCGATCTTGCCATCGATCAGGCAGGCGTCGAAGGCCTGGCGCTCCGCTACGACTTCCCCCGCGAGGATGTCCCAGAGTTTGTGCAGGCCTTTGCCACCTGGCTGCAAGACGAGCACGGCATCGCCCCGACTGACGAGATGCGCGTTGCGATGTATGCCCACGCCGCTAATGGCGGCATCAAGATCGATAAGACCGCGCACACGGGCGTTGAGGGCCTCTACGCTTGCGGCGAGGCGACAGGCGGCATGCACGGCGCCGACCGCATTGGTGGCTTGTCAAGCGCCAACGGCATCGTGTTCGGACGCATCGCGGGCGCATCGGCAGCCCTTGCAGCGCAGAAAGAGCCTGAGACAGTCCTGAAGGCGGATATCGCCCTCCCCCAGCATGGCATAGCTACAGCAGATGCCGAACGCCTGACACACAGCTTTAAGCACACGATGAGCACCTATTGCATGATCAACCGCACAGAGACGGGCCTATCCGAGGCACTACACGAGCTTGAGGGCTTGAAGACAGAGGCAACGACCTTGAGCACACAGAAAGCCCAGGACAGCGAAGTCGCAGCCCTCGCCCGCCTGCAATCGCAGATTCAACTAGCACAGGAAATGGTCAAAGCCATGCGTAAGCGAACCGAAAGTCTCGGATCGCACTATCGAGCAGACTAAATCGATTCTCACTTTGAGTTTGATCACAACTTCTCAACATGCATCGAGCCCCGTGAGCATAATTCTCATAAGGAGAGCACGTTTATGGGGCTTTAGCCGTGTTTCCCTAAGGGAATCACGGTGCAGATTACTCAGCTCCGCGCCCTTTCGGGTTCGACCCCATGCAAGGTCAACAAAAAAGACGGCCAACTCTCGTTGACCGTCTAAACTTGCTTTGGTGGGCCGTCAGGGGGTCAGCCTGCTGCGCAGGCGGCCGCTGCGGCGCCAAGGCGCCTTGCGCGCTGCGCTGGCAAACGCTTACGCGTTTCCTCAGCTCCGCGCCCTTTCGGGTTCGACCCCATGCAAGGTCAACAAAAAAGCGACCAGCCGAAGCCAGTCGCTTTACAATGCCTTGGTGGGCCGTCAGGGGGTCGAACCCTGGACCTTGGGATTAAGAGTCCCCTGCTCTACCAACTGAGCTAACGACCCAAAGCTAAAGTCCGTTGTGACGGACTTTAGAGGAGATATCGTGTGGTGGGCCGTCAGGGGGTCGAACCCTGGACCTTGGGATTAAGAGTCCCCTGCTCTACCAACTGAGCTAACGACCCGATATCAACACGAAGCAAGAACTGGGGTGGGTAAAGGGACTCGAACCCTCGACCTACGGGACCACAACCCGTCGCTCTAGCCAACTGAGCTACACCCACCGTGTCCTGTGCGCTTCGCGCTCGACTATTATTGCAAGGAACGCCACGCGATGCAAGCCCCAATTTTCAAGAATTTTGAAAAGAGTTTTTCGAGACCATTTCGAGCAAATCCCACCGGTTTCATAGGAGTAAACTTGCCCCACTGCAAATCCTCGAAAGGACCGTCATGAAAGAACTCTCCAACCGCACGGCAAGATTTACCGATTCGGTCATCCGCCGCATGACACGCATCTCCAATAAGTACGGCGCTGTCAATCTCTCGCAGGGCTTCCCTGACTTCGATCCCCCGGCGCAGCTGCTCAACAGCCTGAGCACCATCGCCGCCGATCCCAAGCCGCTCTATCACCAGTACTCCATCACCTGGGGCTCCCAGGCCATGCGCGAGGCGCTCGCCGCCAAACAGGAGCACTTTATGGGCATGCCGGTGAACCCCAACGAGAATATCGTAGTCACCTGCGGCTCTACCGAGGCCATGATGGCCGCCATGATGACGGTCACCAACCCCGGCGACAAGGTCGTCATCTTCTCGCCGTTCTACGAGAACTACGGCGCCGACACGATCCTTTCGGGTGCCGAGCCCATCTACGTGCCGCTCAACCCGCCCACATTCGACTTTGACCGCGAGACACTCGAGGCGGCCTTCCGCGACAACGACCCCAAGGCCATCGTCCTGTGCAACCCTTCCAACCCCTGCGGCAAGGTCTTTACACGCGATGAGCTCACCTTTATCGCCGACCTCTGCAAAAAGTACGACACCTACTGCATCACCGACGAGGTCTACGAGCACATCGTCTACGCGCCCCACGAGCACGTCTATATGGCCACGCTGCCCGGCATGTTTGAGCGCACCATCAGCTGCAGCTCGCTGTCCAAGACCTACTCCATCACCGGCTGGCGTCTGGGCTACACTATCGCCCCTGCCGAAATCACCGAGCGCATCAAAAAGGTCCACGACTTCCTCACCGTGGGCGCCGCCGCTCCCCTGCAGGAAGCCGTCGTCACCGCCCTCAAATTCGACGACAGCTATTACGATGAGGTCCTCGACCTCTACACCGCCAAGCGCGACCTGTTCTGCCAGGGACTCGACAGCATCGGTCTTGAGCATAGCGTGCCGCAGGGCGCCTACTACGTCATGATGGACATCTCTGAGTTTGGCTATGACAGCGACCTCGAATTCTGCGAGGACCTCGCGTCTAAGGTGGGTGTGGGCGCCGTGCCCGGCTCGAGCTTCTTCCGCGAGCCCGTCAACCACCTGATTCGTTTCCACTTTGCCAAGCGAGACGAGACGCTTAACGCGGCGCTGGAGAACCTCAAGTCGCTACGTGATAAAATCAAGCCGCGCGGGTAAGGACGGCCCGGCAACTAAAGTAACCAAAGAAGCCCCGCACCGCCCGCCGCGTTGCGAGGCTTCTTTCTATAGCGCTTTCTTAAATGGTTTAGAGCTCTATACTTTAGTCACGGAGCAACTCGTCCCAGAGAAAGGAATACTATGGCAGAGCAGCAGCTTATCGGAGCGCTCGAGGCCGGCGGCACCAAGATGGTCTGCGCCACGGGCTATGCGGACGGTACGGTCCTGGAGCGCGAGCAGATCGCGACCACGACCCCGCAGGAGACCGTTGAGGCCGTCAACGCATGGTTTGCCGACAAGGGCATCGCCGCGCTGGGCATCGGCGCCTTTGGCCCCACCGCAGTCAACCCTGCCTCGCCCCAGTACGGCAAGATCTTGGAGACGCCCAAAACGGCATGGCGCTACTTTGACCTGCTGGGCACCATTCAAAACGAGCTCAATATTCCCTGCGGCTACGATACCGACGTCAACGTCGCTTGCTTGGGCGAGGTCACCTTTGGCTGCGCGCAGGGCCTCACCGACGTGGTGTACCTGACGATCGGCACCGGCGTGGGTGCCGGCGTGCTTTCGGGCGGCCAGCTCGTCCACGGCATGATGCATCCCGAGGCCGGCCACATCCTGGTCACGCGCGACCCGCGCGACACCATTGGCGAGCATAGCGCCTGCCCCTTCCACGACAACTGCCTCGAGGGCCTCATCGCCGGTCCCGGCGTTAAAAAGCGCTGGGACGGCAAGAGCGCCGGAGACATGGCCGATGACCCGGAGGCCATGGACCTGCTCGCAGGCTATCTGGCGCAGGCGCTCATGACCTACACGCTGTGCTATGCCCCGCAGAAGATCATCATCGGCGGCGGCGTTGCCGACCACACCCCTATCGTGCCGCTCGCACGCAAAAAGTGCGCCGAGATGCTCAACGGCTATATCGTCACTCCCGAGGTCAACGACATCGATACCTACATCGTCAACAATAGCCTCGAGGGCAAGCAGGGCATCATGGGCTGCCTGGCCCTGGGTGCCGCCGCGCTTCAGCTGTAGGCGCGCCAAAGGGGCGCCGCAACGTCCAACAATCCCATTCAACGGTATAACGCCGCCACGCCCCGTATAAGCCCCCAAACAAAGAAAGGCCGCCTAGGACCAAGCAATGTGTCCTAGGCGGCCTTTTTGGCACATATGAGCGATCGTAGAAGATACCGAAGCACAACGCCCGTCATCGCTCCGCAGCAATCGATCATCACGTCGGTGATCATACCGGCGCGACCGGGCACAAAGAGCTGAATCGTCTCGTCAATCGATGGGATCAGCAGCAAAAACACCGCCGTGGGAAGCAGCACGTCAAAGGTGCGACGGCCCTCAATATCGAAAGTGCGCGTCGCCAGAATACCGAGCACCATGTACTCGGTAAAATGCGCGCACTTGCGAATGACGAAGTTGGTCACCCACTCATACGGAAGCCCTATGCCGTGGAAAAAGCCGCGAACGGCCTCCATAATCGACAAGCTCAATGAACCGGACCCCGTGCCGGGAACCATCGAATTGCCCCAGATGAGCAGCACCATCAGGCAGGTCGCAACCGCCCATTTTCGATCGAGTTTAAGCATGCAGAAGTTATGCCTCCGCACAGAGCGGCTCAAAGCTGGCGGTGCCACCCTCGATAACGCTCAGATAGGCACGGCCTGTGCGCCTCACCGCTGCAGACTGCAGGCGGTCGATCTCCTCCTCGAGGATCTGATTGACGCGCTCGTGACGACGGTTCTCCATGATGCCGGCAGCGATGGCCTCGGCACGCTCGATACCTTCGCGCGAGATGCGGGCGGTATCCTCGGGGAACACGGCGCTGTGGCGACCAACGTAAGCGGGGGCAGCGGGCTGAGGAGCAGGTGTAAACACCGGAGCGGCAACGGGAGCAGGCTCGACGGCCTCGTCCAAAATTGCGGCAGCGACTGCCCACATGCCCTCGTGGCCCGAATAATCGGCCATGGGGACGTCTTCCTCGGGAGTCGCATCGACAGGCTCGTCGACTGCGACGGACTGGGACGCGGAGGCCGGGGCATCAACCGGGGCAGCGACCACATACGGCATGTCGTCCGAGATGACCGGCTCGTCAAGGTCATCGAGATCGATAGCTGCGGCAGAGGCGTCGCTGATGATCGGCATGTTGGCAAGGTTCGCGTTGTACGGCACCGCCTCCGCCGCCTGCTGCTGTGCAGGAGCGCCCCACAGCGAGCTTTCGGCAGCGCGGCGGGCGGCAATAGTCTCCTCGTCGACGGCCAGCGGCTCGTTGGCGTAAGGGTCAGCGGCGGTGGCGGCGGCCGGAGTCACGGGCACGGCAGTGTCATACGTAACGGATTGAGCCGTGGCGGCGTTGTTGGCGGCGTTAGCCACGGCAGCCACAAAGGCGGCCGTGCTGCCCGCAGGAGCGGCATGAGAGCCCGAGACGGCACGCGCAGCGGCAGCGATGTCATCGCGGTTATAGGAGCCGGTCTGCCCGCCGTAGGTGAGTTCGTCGATAGCGACCTGGTAGACGTCGCGTGAGCGCGTGGGGTCGCAGCTGACTGGCGAATCGTCGTCGAGCATGCTATCGATCATGGACCAGGCGTCGGCCTCGCTCATGGCGTCTGCGGCGCGGGCGATGGTGGGGACGCCATCGTCGGCACGACGGCGCTGGAAGGCACCGGTCAGGCCGGAGAAAACCGAAGAGGGCTGCACGGCGTTTGCCTGAACGGCAGGAGCCGCAGTAGCAACGCCCTGAGGAGCAGCCCACTGCTGTTGAGCGGGCATCGAGGCGGTCTGGAACTCATTTTGATGCTGGTTGACGTTCGCGGCGCCACCCATGGCGTCGGGCTGGAACAGGCGCTCGGCATGCTGCGCGCGATATTCAGAAATGCCGAGCGAGGCGGCATAGATACCCACGCCCGCCACCGCACCCACGGCAAAGGGAACAGCGCCCGCGACGACCGTCTCGTTCACCGACGAAAACGGCAGCGTGGCAGCATACATCACCACGGGAGCGGCAAGGCCGATTCCGCAGGAAAGTCCAGCAAGGACTGCTCGTTGTGTTGCATCAGAAGAAGCCATGAGCTCTCCCCATCTTCCAGCACCCAAATCGCATCATTCAGTTGGCTGCGCGAGAGAAGATGAAGCGGGGCTATGCCCCAAAGCAACGGTATATGGTTCGTTTCATCTGCGTTTTCCGTCGCGAAGCTTAACAGCTATTATGCGAAACCCCCTTGGGGATTGCAAGCGACGAAGCGAGATTGAAACGGGAAAATCGCTGCTTGTCGGTCGTGAGGTCAATAATCGTTGGCGAGCGGCTATACGAAAAGGGCCAGGTTCTAAACCCCGGCCCTTCTGGCATGTCTATGGCTGTTGTCGCGTGCAACGAGCGACTTAGAACGTCTGCTCGTAATCGCTGTGCTTTTTTGCCGAACGCACCAGGAACTCCTGGTTGGTATTGGTGCCCTTGAGGCCCTTGATAAACGACGCGGCCGCGCGCTCGGTATTGTTCATGCCGGCGAGGATGCGGCGCAGGCCAAAGACAAACGGGCGCATCTGCTCGTCGACCAGCAGATCCTCGTTGCGCGTACCCGAGGCAACGGGATCGATGGCCGGGAAGATACGGCGGTCGGCCAGGTCGCGGTCGAGCTTGAGCTCCATGTTGCCGGTACCCTTGAACTCCTCAAAGATGACCTCGTCCATCTTGGAGCCGGTATCGATGAGGGCGGAAGCCAAGATGGTGAGCGAGCCGCCGTTCTCGATGTTGCGGGCTGCGCCCAAGAAACGCTTGGGCGGATACAGGGCAGCCGAATCGACGCCGCCCGACAGGATACGACCCGAGGCGGGAGCGGCCAGATTGTAGGCGCGGGCAAGGCGCGTGATGGAGTCGAGTACCACCACGACGTCGCCACCCAGCTCCACGATGCGTTTGGCACGCTCGATCACGAGCTCTGCCACGCGAGTATGGTTGTCGGCGGGCATATCGAAGGTCGAGGCCACGACCTCACCCTTGATGGAGCGCTGCATATCGGTGACCTCTTCGGGGCGCTCGTCAACGAGCAGGCAGATGAGGTGCACCTCGGGATTGTTGATCGAGATAGACTGGCAGATCTTCTTGAGGATCGTGGTCTTGCCGGCTTTTGGCGGCGACACAATCAGGCCGCGCTGGCCCTTGCCGATCGGCGACACGATATCGATGGCGCGACCGGTGATGGAATCCTTGCCGTGCTCCATGCGCAGCGGCTCGTTGGGATAGACCGGGGTAAGGTCGCCGAACTTGGGGCGGTTGCGGATCTGCTCGGGATCCATGCCGTTAACGGTCGTGATCTTGGCGAGGCCGGCGCGCTTGTCGCCGCCGCGCGAGGGGCGCAGCGAGCCCTCGATGACATCGCCCGTGCGCAGGCGTGCGGAGCGAATGAGATATGCGGGAACAAAGGCGTCATCGCTGGACTTCATGTAGCCGTGGGCATGAATGATGCCGAAGCTATCCGGGCGAATCTGCAGAATGCCCTTGATGTCGCGGAAGCCCTCGGCCTTCGCGGCGGTGGTGTAGATCTCTTCGACGAGCTCGGCCTTCTTCTTGCCGGTCGTCTCGATCTCGAACTCCTTGGCCTTTTCACGCAGCTCGGCGACCTTCATGGCCGCGAGTTCCTCACGCGAAAGCGTGGGCTCAGTCGGGGCGGCGTTGCGCTCCTTATTACGCTGCTTGCGATCGCGCTGACGATTGCGGCGGTCGTTGTTGCGCTCGTCGTTACGCTTGTGCTGACGTCGGTTAGGGCGGGCGCTCTCGTCGGTCTCGGCGGTCGTGGCGCCCTCGGCCGCCGGAGTTGCGGCGTCGGTGTCGGCCGGGACTTTATTATCGGCCTTGGTATCGGCATCGGCATTGGGCTCGGCATCGGCTTGCTGCTCGACGGCCTTAGCCTTTGCAGACTTCTTGCGTGTACGCTTGGGCTTCTCGGCCGCCGGCTGACCGGCGTTCTCGGCATCGGGAGCGGAGTCGACGGTTGCCTCGGCGACCTCGTTGCCCGAGTCCTCGGACGTGTCCTTTTTCGAACCCTTGGCCTTGGACGAGCGCTTAGCGGCCGTGCGACGGCTGCGACCGGGACGAACATCGGCGGGTTCGCCCTCTGCGGGTGCTCCGACCTCGGTGGCAGCGGTTCCCTGGGCAGGAGTGTCGGCGACGGGCGCGGGCGTGGCGGTCATCGCGGCATCCTGAGCTGCGGCTGCCGCGGCGGCGGCAGCCTTCTCGGCCTCGACGAAGGCCTTGGGCTTGCGGCCGCGACGGTGCGGGAGAAGAGCGGGATCGACAACGGGAACCTCGTTGGCCTCGGCAGGTGTTGCAGACTCAGAGGGCTGCTCACCCTCCCCTACCACAGAACAAGCCGGAGCTTCACCGGACTCTTGAGCCGCCTGCTCAGCATCCTGCTGAGACTTGGCCGCACGACGACGCGTGCGCGGAGCCGGCTTCTCGGTCGGCTGCCCCGCGACAGGGGCCTCGGTGGCCGCAGACGCCTCGGAGACGACCGGCGCTGCAAGCTCGGTCAGTGCCGCGGCCTCGCGCTCGGCAGCACGGCGACGGGCACGCACAACCTGAGCCTCGCTGATCTGCGCCAGCGCGCGGGCCTGTGCAACCTCATCGGAAATCGGCGCGGAGGAATCGGCAACGGTGCGCTTGGTTCGCGTCGCGCGCATGGCGCGACGCTTGGGCTTGTCGGCCTCCTCGCCGTCAGCGGCGGGCTTAGGCGCACGGCGCGTGCGCTTGGGCTTTACGGGCGCGGCATCCTCTTCGGCGGCAGGGGCAACTCCCTCGCCAGCGGCAGGCGCGACCTTCTCAGCCGATGCGGGCGCAGGCGTCGAAGCGGCCTTGGAGGCCTCAGGAGCCGAAGCCTGCACCGGCGCAGGCATCACGACCTGGTCCAACGCAGCCGGTGCAGCGGGAGCGGCCGTCGTCGTTATTTCGTTTTCTTGCTGTTGATCAGACACAGTGTTTGCTCAACTTTCTTTTCAAGCCCTGTGATCACATGCTCCCTGCATAAACCTTCAGGGCGGCTAAACAGTCTAGCTCCGTCAAATACCGACGGACATCATTGATCTGTATCGAGATGATTGCGTCATATACGCAGCGTTAGTGTAACACAACCGCAACCACCTGCAACTTAGTCATTGGACGTTCTTAAACGCCCAGTCATCAGGGACACTCTCCCTCAAAAGCGCCTTGAAATGTCGCGCCAGAGGAGTGAAGCCGTGGCATCCGGAATAGCCGCGCCACGTAACGCGCCTATCTACTACGTTTGACCCGCGACCCCTGACCATCCCCTCGATCTTCCTAAAATCGCAAGCCCGCTACCTGCGGTTTTAATATCGCACCTTTAATCATGGTTCGGGGTATGCGACTAAACGTAGTAGATAAGCCCGATTCGTGGCGGACGGTTTCGCATCGCTCCCCCCCCCGGACAAAAATAATCCGTTTTCCTCCGTCCCCAAGGGGTCGTTTTCAAAACGATAGCGGATTACGGTGCAAGAACGGCACAAGCCAACCATACCCTGCATTTTCAAGAAACAATAAACCGTCTACCTGCGGTTTTAATTTCGCTATTGGCGCCATGGTCGCCAGTTGGCGATTCAGCCCCGTAAACCGGTATAGTTGCGTTTTTGTAGCATTTTCCAACACGCCAAAAAGCCCCGTCAAACGCAAAAAGCCCGACCTCCGCGATGGAGATCGGGCTTTCAAGGCTCAGTTAAACCAAACCTGGACAGTCAAATGACCCGCAGCTTACATCTGCTCGGGTGCGGAAACGCCAACGAGGGTAAGCACCAGGGCGAGCGTTACGCGGACGGCGTCGCAAGCGGCCAGACGGGCGCGCGAGAGCTCGGGGTCGACGGGACGGCCCTCGCTCGGCAGGACCTGGCAGGCAGCGTAGAAGCTGTGGAAGTCGCCGGCGAGCTCCTCGGCAAAGTGCGTCAGGCGGAACGGAGCGCGGTCGCGAGCGCAGCTGGCGATGAGGTCGGTGAGCTCGTTGAGCTTGCGCGAAAGGGCGAGCTCGGTCGGGTCGGTCAGCAGCGAGTAATCGACATTCTCACCGATGGCCTTGGCGGCAACGGCCTTCATGCCCATCTCGGCGGCCTGCTCGGCGGTAACGTCAGCGGCGCGACGCAGGATGGAGCACACGCGGGCATGAGCGTACTGCACGTAGTACACCGGGTTGGAGTTGTCGCGCTTCTTAACGGCTTCGATGTCGAAGTCGACCATCTGGTTGGAGCTCTTGGAGATGAGCGTGTAACGAGCGGCGTCGGAACCGACCTCGTCGACGAGCTCCTGCAGGGTCACCATGGTGCCCTTGCGCTTGGACATACGGACGGGCTTGCCGTTGCGCAGCAGGTTGACGAGCTGGCCCAGCAGAACCTCAAACTTGCCGGGATAGCCAAGAGCGTCGCAGACGCAGCGGACGCGCTCGATGTAGCCGTGGTGGTCGGCGCCCCAGATGTCGATGACGTGGTCGACGCGCTGGAACTTATCCCAGTGATAGGCAACGTCGGAGGCGAAGTAGGTGTACTCGCCGTCGGACTTGATCAGGACGCGGTCCTTGTCGTCGCCCAGATCGGTGGAACGGAACCACAGGGCGCCGTCCTTGGTGTAGAGGTAGCCCATCTTGTCGAGCTTCTCAAAAGCGCGGTCGACGGCGGAAGTGCCGACAGTCTCGCCCTCGGTGTCCTTCACATACAGCGAGCGCTCGGAGAACCAACGATCGAAGTCGCAATTGACGGCGTGGCAGAGGTCGCGCATGTTGTCGACCATCTTTACGTAGCCGCGCTCGCGGAAGCTCTCCATGCGCTCCTGCGGATCGGCCTCGACCCACTTGTCGCCGTCGGTGCGCCAGAACTCGGCAGCCTCGTCGATGATGTAGTCGCCGCCGTAGGAGTCCTTGCCCAGGGTCTCGGCAAAGTTGTCTTGATACGGATGGGTCTCGGGGTGCTCGTCGTTCTCGTCGGCGACAAAGGCATCGCGGTCGGCGATCAGCAGCTTGTGAGCCTCGTCGATATCCACGCCCTGCTTGGCGATGATGTCGGCAAGCTGCATATAGCGCGTGCTGATGGAGTTGCCGAAGGTGTTCATCTGAGAGCCGTGGTCGTTGATGTAGAACTCACGCTGGATGTCGTAACCGGCGTGGTCCATAACACGGCAGAGGGAGTCGCCCAGCGCGGCCCAGCGGCCATGGCCGATGTGCATGGGGCCGACGGGGTTGGCGGAAACGAACTCGACCTGGGTCTTCAGGCCGCCGCCGACGTTGGACTTAGCGAAGTCCATACCCTTCTCGCGGGCCTCGCCAAAGATGGCGTTCTTGACGGCAACGGAGAGGTAGAAGTTGATGAAGCCAGGGCCGGCGATCTCGACCTTCTCGATCGCGGGATCCTCGGGCATATGGGCAACGACGGCCTCGGCAATCTTGCGCGGGGCGCAGTGGGCCAGCTTGGCGGACTTCAGGGCCATGGTGGAGGTCCACTCGCCATGAGAAGTGTCAGCCGGTCGCTCGATGGCGCAATCGTCAAGTTCAAATGCGGAAAGGTCGCCGGCCTCCTGGGCCGCAGCAAGCGCAGCGCGTACCAGCTCTTCAATCTTCTCGGGCATAGATCCTCCTTGTGTTAAAGCCCCCGAGCTCTTGGTCACTCGTAGGGCAAAAGCCAGAGTTTGTAGCACTCTATCACAAGCGACGCACACTGTCGCAGGGTAAAGCTAATAGATATTGCATATGCACAAAAATGACTACCGCTCCTGCGCGGCAGTACAAAGTTGGCGGTTTGCCTGCAGATTATGCACGCGTTGGAACTGCATAAACATATGAATGGGTGGTGTATTTTATCGAATACTCTTACCTATCGGAGTTGTGTGCTTTTCCTGCATAAAGTAAGGGTTTACGCACGTCAGCGTGGTATTCTAAACATACGTGAATTCGTATAAGTTGGAGGTAGCATGTTCTCAATCGGTCAACACGTCATTCATCCGGGTCAGGGAGTCTGCACCGTCGTCGGTTTTAGGGACGACACGCCGCAGCCCATGCTGTTGCTCGAGACCAAGCAGGGACATGCGCAGACGATTCTCATGTACCCCGTGGCGCAGGCCGACCGTTTGCATGCCGCCATCTCCCAGCAAGATGCCGAACACCTGCTGAGCCACTACGACGAGTTGGAGTGCGACACCTTTACCGAGCGCAACAGCTCGCTGGAGGAGACGCACTTTAAGCAGCAGCTCAAGCTGGGTGCGCCCGAGACGGTCCGCGTGGCGAAAACCATGATGCACCGTATTCGCCAGGCCGAGGAAGCAGATAAAAAGCCAAGCTCTTACTACATGCGCGTACTCAAGGAAGCCAAGCGCCGCTCCATCGAGGAGTTCGCCGTGGCCCTGGGCGTCACCGAGGAGGACGCCGAAGCCCGCCTAGCCCAAGCCGCCCTCAACTAACCCATCCGCACCAAAAACCACCACAAAGGGGACAGGCACCTTTGTGGTGGTTTTCTTGTTCTAGTAGTATTCATTCTTATCGATACCCACGAGCAAAAGGAGTCCCTTATGGCAGAGCCGCTTACCGCCGGAATCACCCGCGACCGCGCGTTCGAACTGCTCAACGAGCACAACAAGGACCCGTTCCACATCACCCATGGCGAGACGGTCGAGGGCACTATGCGCTACTTTGCGCGCGAGTTCGACCCCGAGAACGAGGAGTTTTGGGGCATCGTCGGTCTGCTGCACGACTTGGATTGGGAGGAGCATGAGGATGACCCCATGAACCACACCATCTATGCCGCCGAGATTCTTGAGGGCGAAGGTGCGTCTCCCGAGCTTATCCGTGCCATCCAGACGCACACGTCGGACTTCAACTCTTCGCTGCCCAAGCCCGAGCTGCAAATGGAAAAGATCCTGTTTGCCTGCGATGAGCTCACCGGCCTGATCGGCGCCGCCGTCATCATGCGCCCGAGCAAGAGCGTCATGGACTTTACGACCAAGTCGCTCAAAAAGAAATTCAAGGACAAGCGCTTTGCCGCCGGCTGCTCGCGCGACGTGATTTCGCAGGGTGCCGAGATGCTGGGCTGGGAGCTTCCCGAACTCTTCGACCGCACCATCGCAGCCATGCAGTCCTTCGCCCCCGACCGCGACACCTTCCAGGCCTAACCGCTCACGCCACCTAAAACCACCGCAAAGGTGCCTGTCCCCTTTGTGGTGGTTTTCGTTTATACGGAGTTTAGGGACGGACCTGGCCGGTGCCGCGGAGCTTGTATTTGTAGGTGGTGAGGGCCTCGGCGGCAAAGGGGCCGCGGGCGTGGAGCTTTTGGGTCGAGATGCCGATCTCGGCACCCAGCCCAAACTCGCCGCCGTCAGTGAAGCGCGTGCTGGCGTTGGCATACACAGCCGAGGCATCGACCGCATCCAGGAAGCGCTCGCAGGCATCCTCGTCCTCGGCAACGATGGCCTCGGAGTGCATGGTGCCGTAGCGGTTGATGTGTGCGATGGCCTCGTCCTCGTTCGCCACGACCTTCACGCTCATCTCGAGTGCCAGGTACTCACGGCCCCAATCCTCCTCAGTCGCGGCAACATAGTCGTCGCCCTCGGCAAGCCCAGCGTCAGCGCATGCAGCGCACGTGGCCTCGTCACCGTGAATCAGCACGCCGTGGTCGTGCAACACGGCAACGACTGCGGGCAGGAAGCGATCAGCAACGGCACGGTCGACCAGCAGCGACTCGGCAGCATTGCACACGCCCACTCGCTGGGTCTTGGCATTGACGATAATGTTGAGCGCCTTGTCAAAGTCGGCGGATTCATGCACGTAGATATGACAGTTGCCCGTGCCCGTCTCGATCACCGGCACAAGCGACTCGCGCACGCAGCGCTGAATCAGGCCCGCACCGCCACGCGGAATAAGCACGTCGACGATGCCGCGGAGCTTCATGAGCTCGCCGGTGGCCTCGCGGTCGGTAGACTCGATCATCGAGATAGCCTCGCGCGGGAAACCCTTGGCCTCGAGCGCATCGGCCAGCAGCTCGGCAATCATGGCGCACGAGTGATAGGCCAGCGAACCGCCGCGCAGAATGCAGGCGTTTCCGGTGCGGATGCAGATGCCCGCGGCGTCGGCCGTCACGTTGGGGCGCGCCTCGTAGACCATGGCGACCAAACCCAGCGGCACGCTCACGCGGGTGAGGTCCACGCCACTTGCAAGCACGCGATGGTCGAGCACGCGGCCGACAGGATCGGGCAGCTCGGCGAGCTTCTCCAGGCCGGCGGCCATGCCCTCGACGCGCTCGGGCGTCAGCAACAGGCGATCGAGGAGCCCCGCCGAGGTCCCCGCATCGCGCGCGGCGGACATATCGAGCTCGTTGGCGGCGACGATGGAGTCGACACCGTTGCGCAGTGATGCGGCCATGGCGCGCACGGCCTCCTGGCGCTGCTCATCGCTCGCCGTGGCAAGCGAGGCCGACGCTGCCTTGGCGGCAACGGCAAGATCGTGGACATACGTGGCTATATCGACCGACATGGGCGGCCCTTTCTCCTAGAAGTTTGCAACCATGGTAGCCGATTTGCGCATGGCCTCGCCCGCGGCGGTAGAATTGGTCAACCCGAAACACCGCAACGAACGGAAGTACCGCATGGCCCTCATCACTTCGTACCACGTCCCCGGCCTCTACGTCGAGGACCACAGCATCGACGTCCCCCTTGACTGGCGCGGCCTGGAGCCGGTGCTGTTGGCCGTCGGCAGCACCATGCGCCGCGGCGCCATGCCGGCGCCCATCGCCGGCGCGCCCGAGAGCATCAAGCTTTTCTACCGCGTGGTTTGCGCACCCGACCGCATTAACGACGATCTGCCGCTGCTCCTGTTTTTGCAGGGCGGCCCCGGCGGCGAGAGCCCGCGTCCGCTCTCGCCCACGAGCGACTGTTGGATTGAGGAAGCCGTCAAGCACTTCCGCGTGGTCCTCCCCGACCAGCGCGGCACCGGACGCAGTAGCTGCGTGGACGGGCGCACGATCGCGGCTCTAGGCGAGCGCGCGACGGCGGCCGGCTCCGATGCCGCACGCGCGCAGGCGGACTTCCTCAAGCGCCACCTCGCCAGCTCCATCGTGCGCGATTTTGAGTACCTGCGCCTGGTGGGCTTTGGCGGCAAGCCGTGGGTCACGCTCGGCCAAAGCTACGGCGGCTTTTTGACGCTGAGCTATCTGTCGCTCTTCCCCGAGGGCGTGGCGGTGAGCTTTACCTGCGGCGGCATCCCCCACGTCCCGGCGAGCGCCAACGAGGTCTACGCGCACACCTTCCCGCGCATGGCCGCCAAGACGCGGCAGTATTACGACCGCTACCCCGCCGACGTCGAGCGTGTGGCGGTTCTTGCCGATGCGCTTGAGGAGCAGAAGCCCGTGCTGCCCGACGGCTCGCCAATGACGGTGGAGCGTCTACAGCTTATGGGCAGCGACTTTGGCATGAAGCCGAGCTTTGAGCGCATGCATTGGATCATCGATCACGCTTTTGTTAACGGCGACGGCACGCTGAGCTGCGGTGCCTCAGTATCCGATAGCTTTTTGATGCGTGCCTTCGAACGCACCAACACGCGCACGAATCCGCTGTACTGGACGCTTCAGGAGTTCATCTACGCCGACGGCGACACCATGCCCATTCGCTGGGCCGCGGCAGAAGAGAAAGCTCATCGTGCCGAGTTCGACACACTCGCGCGCCCGCTCATGTTTACCGGAGAGGCCATGTTCCCGTGGATGTTCGAGCAGATGCCCGAACTTAAGCCCTTCAAGCCCGCGATGGACCTGCTGATGGAAGACACCAGCTGGGACAAAATCTACGACCCGCAGCGCCTAGCATGCAACGAGGTGCCACTCCAGGCCGCGGTGTATTTCGACGACATGTACGTCGATTCGGGTATGCAGCTCGACACGCTCAGCCGCGTGGGCAACTCGCATGCCTGGGTAACGAACGAGTTCGAGCACGACGGCCTGCACGGCAGTGTGGTATTCAAGCACCTCTTCGACGAAGCCCTCAACCGCGGAGACCTGCGCCGAATCTTCTAGCAAAGGAGTGTCCCCACCTGCCGGCACAATAGGAACGTCCCCAAGTGCCAGGTTCATGAAGTCATTGCAGAAAGAGGACGGAAAGCGAAAACGCCCCTAAGCGAGTGGCTTTGTATCGTAGGTCGAACAAAAGAAGCGAGCGCCGCCCAGAGCGAACAAGTTGGCATGAAAAAGGCGAGGCATAGACCTGATGGTCATGCCTCGCCTTTTGAATGACAAATTGTCGCTCTGGGCGGCGCGCAGCGTCGACCCGTTAGGCGAAGACAATTAAGTTGTCTCGATGAATCGCGGGCTTCTCGGCCAGGTCTGCCAGCAGGCGGTTGCCGGCGATCTGGTCCTGGCGGCGGCCGGCAGCAAGCTCCATCACGTCCGAATCGGCCTCGGCGATACCGCGGGCGACAACCATACCGCTCGGATCGCACACATCGAGCACATCGCCCTCGGCAAACTCGCCATCGACCTCGCGAATACCCACCGCGAGCAAGGACGAGCCACGGCTGACCAGCGCCTTCGCGGCACCGCCGTCAACCGTTACCGAGCCATGTGCCTTGTCACCCAGCGCGATCCACAGCTTGCGCGGCGCAATATCCAGGCGCTCCGCCGGCGGGTCGAACAGCGTGCCCACGCTCTCGCCGCGGGCCAGACGCACGAGCGCATCGGGTTCCTCGCCCGAGCAAATCACGCTCTGAATGCCGGCCGTCATCAAAATGCGGCTCGCGCGAATCTTGGTGATCATGCCGCCCGTACCCACCGACGTCGAAGAATCTCCCGCCGAGGCAATGATCTTGGCATCGATCTTATGCACGACCGGGACAAACTCGGCCGTCGGATCCTCATGCGGATTGGCGGTGTAGAGGCCGTCGATGTCCGAAAGCGTCACGCACAGGTCCGCCGAAACCAGGCAGCTCACGAGGGCCGCGAGTGTATCGTTGTCGCCGAACTTGATCTCGTCGACGGTGACGGTGTCGTTTTCGTTGACGACCGGCACCACGCCCAGCTCCACCAGGCACAGCAGGGCGTCGCGCGCGTGCAGGTAGGATGTACGGCGCGCCGTGTCGTGGCGTGTGAGCAGCACGAGCGAGGTGAGTAGGTCACGCGCATGGAACTCCTCGTCGTAGGCCGACGAGATGATGCACTGGCCGGCCGAAGCGCATGCCTGCAGGCTCGGCAGATCGCCAACCGGTTTGCGGTCGAAGCCCAGCACGGGATAGCCACAGGCAATGGCGCCGGAGCTCACCACGACCAAGCGCCAGCCGAGCTTGCGCAGGGCCGCGGCCTGATCGGCCAGGCCACCGATAAACGCACGGTTGACCTTACCGTCGGCACCCACCACCGTGGACGAGCCGATCTTTACCACCATCGTTTTATAAGAAGTCGTCATACGTCAAACCAATCGAGTGTTGAGCAGGCGGGCGAACGGGCGAACGGGAATATGGTCCGTTTTCCTCCGTCCCCTTCGGATCATTTTGCCCAGGGGAAGGCCGAAGCCGCGGCCATGTTCTTGCGCACGAGCTCGTCGCGCACCTGGGCCAAGCCCTGTTCCATGCCCACCACGTAGGTCTGCGGATACAGGAAGCGCTTGAAAGCCGCGTCCAGATGATCGAGCGCCCAAGCACAGCGCTCGCGCGCATCCTCGATGCTCTCACGAGGAGCCACCGCGCTGCCGTCGCGCACAATCGGCACCAGCAGCTCACGATACTCAAGCTCGGACACATCGGTCACCAGCGCCGCATCGTTTACGGCCACGAGGGTATTACCGCGCGCGGCGCCCTCCCCTGCCAGATGGTCCTCGTCATAGATCATGTCGCAGACCGGGCCGCCAAAGCCGTCGTAATAGCGGCGCACACGCTGCACGCCCGGAATCGTGCGCTTGTAGGGCTGCTCGGAAAGCTTCACCACCGGCGTCCACGGTTCCGCGTCGCTCGCGCGGCGGGCCGAAAGCTTGTACACGCCGCCCAGCGCCGGCTGATCGTAGCAGGTCGCAAGCTTGGTACCCACGCCAAAGCTGTCGATGGGCGCGCCCTGGTCGAGCAGTGACTGAATCGTGTACTCATCCAGGTCGTTGGACACCGAGATTCCCACATAAGGCAGGCCCTCGGCATCGAAACGACCACGGACATACTTGGAGAGCTTGGCCAAGTCGCCCGAGTCGATGCGAATGGCCGACAGGCGCTCGCCCGCCGCCTCCATCTCCTTGGCAACCGTAATGGCATGCTCGCAGCCCTCGCGCACATCGTACGTGTCGATGAGCAGCGTGCAATTCTTGGGGCTCGACTTGGCAAACGCACGGAAGGCCTCGAGCTCGGAGTCAAAGCTCATCACCCAGCTGTGCGCGTGTGTGCCAAAGACGGGAATACCGTAGCGGCGACCGGCGAGCACATTAGACGTAGAGGAACAGCCGGCAACGTAGCTCGCGCGCGCGACGGCCAGGCCGCCATCGGGACCCTGGGCACGGCGCAGGCCAAACTCGGCCACGGGACGACCGTCGGCCGCCAACACCACGCGCGCCGTCTTGGTGGCGACAAGCGTCTGGAAGCCGACGATGTTGAGCAGCGCGGTCTCGAGCAGCTGGCACTCCAGCGACGGGCCGGTGACGCGCACCATGGGCTCGCGCGGAAAGACGAGCTCGCCCTCGGGCACGGCGTCAATGTTCACGTGCGCACGGAAGTTGCGCAGGTAGTCGAGGAATGCAGGCTTAAACATCGCGCCGCCGGCCGGAGCCTGGAGCGAAGCTAAATAGTCGATGTCCTCGGGCGTAAAGCGCAGGTTCTCGACAAGCTCGGGCAGCTCGGCGGTGCCGCACATGACGGCATACGCGCTGCCAAAGGGATGGTCGCGGTAAAACGCCGTAAAACAACCCTGCTCATTGGCCTTGCCGCTCTCCCACAGGCCCTGGGCCATAGTGAGTTCGTACAGATCGGTGAGCATTGCGATGTCGGTGGGATGCGAGATGTCGGTCAAAGCCATGGGGCGACCTTTCGGATGTGTTGTGCAGAGGTTGAGGGTTGGGCGAGGCGGACGTACGGGCATGGAGCCCGGCGTGAACAGGTTAGTGCAGGCCCATGCTGCCCGTGATCGTGTAGACCATAAAGACGATAAACGCGATGAGGGCGAGCACGATGATGATTTTTTGAGCCGGAGCCATGCCGGGGATCTCGTTCTCGCCCGTAGGCTCCTTGGAGGTGACCATGCGCTGGGCAAAGGTCATCTCGTCACGGCTCGGTCTGGGCTCGACGGGCTTGGGACGAGCGGCCTTTTTAGGCTGAGGTTTGGGTGCGGTGGGTGCGGGCTTCGCAGCGGCAGGCTTGGGTGCAGGCGCGGGCTTGGGCGCGGGCGCGGGCGCAACCTTCGCAGCGGCCTCCTCGGCCTTCTCGCGCTCGGCACGCAGGGCGGCCAGCTCCTCACGCTCGCGGCGCGCCTCTTCCTGGGCCTCGCGACGAGCCTTCTCGGCGCGGAGCTCTTCCAACTCGGCGCGCTCCTCGGCAGACAGTGGTTGGGACTCAAGCTCGGCCATGGTATTGCCCTTTCTTTTTAAAAAAAGCCGCCGACACAATGTCAGCGGCTTATCAAATCCAAGGGTGGAGACGAAGGGAGTCGAACCCTCGGCCTCTGCCATGCGACGGCAGCGCTCTCCCAACTGAGCTACGTCCCCAGGACAAGTTGATATTTTACCTACGGCTCGCCAACTGTCAACGCCCAATACCCAGTCTTTTTGGGACGGGGCTGTTTTGACTACTTTTCGAACGCCCGAGCCACCCGATGATTTTTCTGGGACGGGGATTAAAAAATCATCATGTACCGAATGATTTTTTAATCCCCGTCCCAGAAAAATCATCGGCGAACGCGCTACTTTGCGCTGGTGAGGACACCGGTGGTGTCGAACGCCGGGGTAAAGCTCTCGTCTACCGCTCCGCCTTCTTGCCAGAACATCGTCGTAAAGCCCAGGTCGTCGGCATGATCGAGCACCTGCTCGTACTCCTCGCGCGTCACGGCGCGTGCCAACTCGCCGCCTTGCTCGCGCATGAGCGCATTGGGCGTGTACTGGTTCATGACCGAAATCGGCACGTCGCCCACCGTCTGCCACACCAGGTCCAGCACGCGGCACGAATCGTCCGCATGTCCCGGCAGCACTAGGTGACGCACGATGATGCCGCGCTTCATGAGCCCGTCCTCGTCCACCAGCTCTCCCCCGCGGCGCTTAATCTCGCGCGCCATCTGAGCCAGGGCCGACGCGGCCACACGCGGGTAGTCCTGAATATGAGAGAGCGACTGCGCAAGCCCCGCATCGGCATATTTAAAGTCGGTAAGCCACACATCAACCAGGTCACCCAGGGCAGCCACGGCACTCGCCCGCTCATAGCCGCTCGTGTTGTAGACGATCGGGATGTCCAGCCCGCGCTCCCGCGCTGCGGCAATCGCGGACGGCAGCAGGTGAGCATAATGCGTCGCAGTCACCAGGTTGATGTTGTTGGCACCCTGGTCCTGAAGCTCCAGCATAATCTCGACCAAACGCTGGGGCGTAATCTCAAGACCGAAATTGCCCGTCGAAATCTCGTGGTTTTGGCAGTAGACGCATTTGAGCGAACAGCCGCTAAAGAAAATCGTGCCCGAGCCGGCCTCACCCGAGATGGGCGGCTCCTCCCACATATGAAGCGCCGCGCGGGCCACCCTGAGCGTGTCGTTAGCACCGCATACGCCGCGCGCGCCCTCATCGCGCGCCGCACCGCAACGGCGCGGACACAAATGGCAGGCGGGCGAAAAAAGTTCGGTCAACGACGTCGGCATAAAAACATGCTCCAAAACAACGATTCAGCAGCTCAAACGTAAAGGGCCAGACCGCGTAGACGGCTCCGTCCCTAAGGCGCCGTAATCGTCCGACACGATTTTTGTAATGTCAAGACTGGAATCGATAAAGTGCCGCTTTATGATGTAGGTATTCCGCCCCCCGCGGAGCAACTGGGTGAACCGTCGCGTTTATTTAGGGAGCCCACACAGTCGTACCTAGTACAGGTATCCTTCGTTGTTAAGGACGCTGGAACAGTCGATGAGGGCACCCACCTGTTTTAGGTGGGTTCATTTTCGTAACGTGGGGGGTGGTTTTCTTTTGCCGAAAATCACCATACAGTCCATATGGATCCCCGCCGGCATCCCGACAAGCCATCGACAACATTCCAATATCTGGTATGCGCGTGATAATCGCACGGTGCAAACCTCCGCACCCCCCTCGGTCGAGTATCATGGGACAGCTATGCCATTTCCGCGTAGCAACCTTTGACCTTTTCCTTCGACGCTTGGCGGTTTTTAGATTCATGGCTTCATCCCCGAGCTACATACCGTACCTATGCGTGGCAGCGGCGGCCTTTATCACGACCTTCCTCGCGGTGCCCCTGGTCAAGCGCTTGGCAATTAAGCTCGATGCCGTCGACTATCCTTCTAAGCGCCGCATCAACACCAGGCCCATCCCACGTTTGGGCGGAGCGGCGGTGTTTTTGGGCCTGGTCGTTGCTTGCATTGTGCAAATCCTAGGCACCTGGCACCTAGGCTGGCCGCCCGTTTTGGTGCCGCACCCGCGCCTTCACATTAGCTATCCCATGCTGGCGCTCTCCTTTACCGTCATCTTTGCGACCGGCGCTATCGACGACGTCTTCCAGCTCAAGCCCAAGCAAAAGCTGGCCGGACAGGTCCTCGCCGCGCTTATCGCCTGTATCGGCGGCCTAAAAATCGGCGTCATCGTCAACCCGTTTGCCCCCGGCGAGATCATGCTCGGATGGCTCGCCTACCCCATCACCGTGATCTATCTGGTGGCATTCACCAACATCATTAACCTCATCGACGGCCTCGACGGCTTGGCCACGGGCATCTGCGGCATCGCGTCGTTCACCATGTTTTCGATGGCCGTGCTCTCGGGCCGCATCGACGCCGCCGCGCTCTCTATTGCGCTCTTTGGCGCCTGTCTGGCCTTTTTGCACTACAACTTCAACCCCGCAAGCATCTTCTTGGGCGACTCGGGGTCGCTGCTTCTGGGCTTTGCGCTGGGCTCTATCTCGCTGCTCAACGTGAGCCGCACCGCCGCACTCACCTCGCTTATCATCCCGCTCATCGTTGCCGGCGTGCCCATCATCGACACGTTTAGCGCCATTGTGCGCCGCAAGCGCGCCCACATTAGCATCGGACAGGCCGACAAGGGCCACATCCACCACCGCCTGATCCAAGAAGGCTACAACCAAAAACAGGCCGTGCTGCTCATCTATGCCTGGTGCATCATGCTTTCGGCCGGCGCTGCCGCGATTAACCAGGTCGAGGTGCCCATGCGCGTGCTCATCTTTACCGTGCTCGCCATTGGCTCGGCGGCCTTTGCCAAGCATCTACATCTGTTTGAGCCCGTGCTGCGCCACCATTACAACAAGCGCACGCACGAGGACGAGCTCGTCACCCCCGACGACCCCGCCTTTAAGCAGGAGGAGCAGGCAGCCGAGGAGCGCAAAGAAGAGCGCCACCACAAGCTCTAGGGCAAGCTGCCGAGGATGTGCCAAGGCACCGTTGGCCAAGCGCGGCCGCGCCGCGCCCATCGCACAAGCCACCCCTCTCCCGCCCCTCGCCTACTTACGCCCCGCCCCTCCAATAAACGCGTTATCATCTTGACCCATGAACATACGTTAGGAGCAATCATGCCAAACGAGAACAGCTACGAAGTCGCGCTGCAAAAGAGCAACACCATTCGCGAGGGCTTGGCCAATACGCCCGAGAAGTTCACCATGCTCACCGGTGATCGCCCCACCGGCCGTCTGCACCTGGGCCACTACTTTGGCACCCTCAAGGGCCGTGTTGAACTGCAGAACATGGGCGCCAAGACCAACGTGCTCATCGCCGACTACCAGGTCATCACCGACCGCGACACCACCGAGCACATTCAGGACAACGTGTACAACATGGTCATGGACTACCTTGCCTGCGGCATCGACCCCGACAAGACCATGATCTACGCGCACTCCGCCGTACCCGCCGCAAACCAGCTCATGCTGCCGTTCCTGTCGCTGGTGTCCGAGGCCGAGCTGGCGCGCAACCCCACGGTCAAGGCCGAGATGGAGGCCTCGGGCCACGAGCTCACCGGCCTTCTGCTCACCTACCCGGTGCATCAGGCCTGCGACATCCTGTTCTGCAAGGGCAACGTGGTGCCGGTCGGTCGCGACCAGCTGCCGCACATCGAGCTCACCCGCACCATCGCACGCCGCTTTAACAATCGCTACGGAAAGGTATTTCCCGAGGTCGACGCGCTGCTGTCGGAGACCCCGCTGCTGCCCGGCCTTGACGGTCGCAAGATGAGCAAGAGCTACGGCAACGCCATCAACATTTCGATGACCGCCGAGGAGACGGCCAAGCGCATCAAGAAGAGCCAGACCGACTCCGAGCGCATGATCACGTTTGATCCCGAGAACCGCCCCGGTGTGTCCGGCCTGCTTTCGACGGCCGCCATCTGCACTGGTCGTTCCGAGGTCGAGATTGCCGAGGAGATCGGCATGGGCGGCTCTGGCCAGCTCAAGAAGTACGTGACCGAGGCCGTCAACGAGTACTTCGCCCCGATCCGCGAGCGTCGCCAGCGCTACGAGAACGACCTGGATTACGTCAAGGACGTGCTGCACGAGGGCAATCGCCGTGCCAACGAGATCGCCGAGCAGACCCTGGCAGAGGTTCAGGACGCCATGGGCATGGTGTACTAGGCAAAGCGCTTTCGCACAACATAGACGGTGAGGCTGAATCCTCACCGAAACAGGAACAGGCCCGCTGGCAGTTAGTTGCCAGCGGGCCTGTTCCCGAAGTACACCGTTGAATCGCACAGAGGGGAGGGATGCGAATCAAACTCAACAGGGCAGGCTTTTTCATCGCCTATTGCCTGCTCCGTTGCTGAAACCAATATAGTTCACCATGGTTTACTTTCTGGCGAGAATATACGCCAACACATCGTCTCCATAAGTTAACCCCGGTAAACCTACAACGTAAAACCACCGCAAAGGAGACAGGCACCTTTGTGGTGGTTTTGGCCACGGCAGAGCAGTTAGAGCCCTACTGGCCAGCGACAGGCGGCCAAGTCGACGTGCATGGGATCGGTAAACGTCACGCCCTCCCCCATTAAGAGCTCACGCTGAGCATCGGGGCCGCCAAAAGCAAAACCCTCGCATATGCGCCCGTCGGCAAACACCACACGATGGCAGGGAATCTGACCAGGGCGCGGATTGCTATGCAGGGCATACCCCACGTACCGCGCACTTCGTGGACGACCGGCAAGCAGCGCCACCTGACCATACGTGGCGACCATCCCCTCAGGGATCTGCTCGACTACCTCGTACACCCGCTCAAAAAAGCCCTCAGACGCCATCGCATGCTCCCTTCAACCCTGAAAAGCATAAACCACCGCAAAGGGGACAGGCACCTTTGTGGTGGCTTATGGCAGGTCGGTTAGTTGGCGGGCTGGAAGAAGGCTACGGCTACGGCGCCGGGGCCCACGTGGGTGCCGATGGTAGCGCCAATGGTGTGGATGGGCAGCGCGCCCTCGGCATGGCCGGCCCACAGCGCGGCGCTGTCCTCGATGTACTTCTTGAGCACGGCGTCCGAAAGGCCCGTATAGCCGAGCGCCAGCGGCATGGAAAAGTCGACGCCGCCCGCCTTTTCGACCTTCTGGTTGAGCAGATTGCGGCCGTTCTTGGAACCGCGCGCCTTGCCCAGCTGCACGATCAAGCCGTCCTCGGCGGCCACCACGGGCTTAACGTTGAGCAGCGTGCCCACAGCGCCCGCAGCGGCAGACAGGCGACCGCCGCGCACCAAGTACTCCAGCGTCTCGAGCAGGCCGATAACCACCACGCGGTCGCGCACGGCCTCGACGGCCGCCGCGATCTGAGACGCACTACGGCCCTCGTCCACCAAGCGCAGGGCATACTCGACCAGGACACGTTCGCCCAGGGTGACGTTATTGCTGTCTACCACGAACACGTCGCCGCCCGGCGCCTCGGCAAGTGCGGTACGGGCACTCTGATTGGTGCCCGAAAGCTTGGCGCCCACGGTAATAATCACTGCCTCGTCGCCGGCCTCACGCGCCTCGGCAATCGCCTGCGAAAACGCATACGGGTTGACCTGGCCGGTCTTGGGCAGCTCATCGCGCTCCACGAGCATCTCGTAAAAGCGCTGGTGATCGATGTCGACGCCATCCATGTACACATCGGTGCCAAAGGTAACGGACAGCGGCAGAACACGCAGAGCGGGGTGCTCCACCGGCGACATATCGCTTGCGGAATCGGTAATAATGCGGACGGACATAGCGAATCCTTTCTTGCGCAGGTCCCGCGCAGGGAATTTTGGCAGCAATGCCCCGGCACGGTATACGCGCTCAAACGGGACTATGCAGTTGTTAATGGGAAGCAAATGCCTTGGCGGTCTTAAATCTCGCGCAGGGTGTTGAGAATCGTACGCAGCGACGAATACATCTGCTCGCGCTGCTCCACACCCATGGCCTTACCGGTGGTGTCGAGCACTTCGCGGATTATGCGGTCGGCCTCGTTCATGCTCTCGCCACCCAGCGTGGTCAGGCGAACCGGGGCGCGGTACTTGACGGCAGCATCGCCCGAGTCATCAACCTCGACAAAGCCGCCCTCCTCCAGGTGCGCCAACGTGCGCGAAACGGCAGCGCGCGTCACGCCGGCCACGCGAGCCAGGTCGGCGCCGGTCATGCCGTCCTTACTGCGTTCCAGGTAGTACAGGCACATGACGTCGGAGCCCTTGAGGCCCAGCCTTGCGCCCTCGGACGTCTTGATACGCTGAATCTCCTTGTAGAGCCCGCTAATCAGTCCGACAAAATCCTCAAAACGTGTCTCGTCGTTCTGCTGCATGGGAGACGACCGCCTTTCGTTTGCATGATGCTAACGGGTAAACATCTTAGCCGCACTCAGCGACTGTCGCCTCCACGCAACCCATTTGTTAACCCATCAACATAAAAACCACCACAAAGGGGACAGGCACCTTTGTGGTGGTTTTGACCGGCGAGTATGATTTGCAGAAGTTACTACAGCTCCACGCGGGGATTGTCGCGAGTGATAAGTGTCTTAACGACAACCGTCGCTCCCAGATAGCGCTCGAGCAGCTCGGCTAAGCGATCGATCGCGGCCTGACAGTCCCCCATGCGCTCGGGCTCTACACACTCAATCGCCAGGAACGCATCGGCCGAATCGTCGGACAGGGCCGTTCGAACGCCATCTCGCCAGTTCCAGCAGCGGCACACGGCGCCCGCGTCATCGATGTAGGCGAGCTCGCCGGGCAGCGTCGGGTCATCCGCTTCCTCGCCAAGGGGCAGGAACGCATCGCCACCGTCGGTCACCTTCAAGCGAAGGTCTCCCTCGATTGCATGCAAATCCTCGCCTCCCACGGGCAGCGCGTAGGTCAGCGACACCGTGTTGTAAATATCCACCGCCGGTGTGATATGACCGACCGGCTTGCCTTTGAGCACGCGCTTGAGAAGGTTCTCAACTGAGCAACGCGCGCCCTTCTTGGTCTTGAACAGGCGATAGGCCTCGCGCCACGCCTTGACCGGCACGTTCTGGCTGATGGTATCGCTTGTCAGGTGGCGCTCTGCATCGATGTTGGCGCGGTCAAGCAGCGCGGCGATCGCATCCACGTCCTCCTGGGGAATCTGAGCCGTGGGCTTCATACCCTCCACGACCACCACACCAACCGCTGCCTGCGGAAACAGCTCCCAAAATGAATCCTCGGCAATAAAGCTCTTCATACATATTCCCTTCATTGTGCGCGCCCGAGCGAGGGCACCTAAACAAAAAGCGCCCTCACAGCGGCCACCTTCAAAGTCCTACGGTGCCGCCACAAGAGCGCTTACGCTGTCCCCATCCGGAGAAGGGGACGATATGTCAGGCGTATTGTAACCCGAGTCTTCCGCGCGAGCAAAACCACCACAAAGGTGCCTGTCCCCTTTGTGGTGAATATGGACTCGCGGCGACGCTAGTGGCGGAGTCCCAGCAAGCCGCGGCCGCGATGGCGGGCGTCGGCGGACACCTGGGCGTGCGGACCGGCAGCCTTGACGGACTCGGGCAGGTGCGAGTACTTCTTCTCGAAGTTCTCCTCGAACATCACCGCCAGGTTGTGCGCTGCCTCGTCGTAGCGCGCGGTGCTCTGCCAGTACTGGCGCGGCACCAGGATGCCGTCGGGCACGCCATGGCACGTGGTGGGAATGTCGACATTAAAGATATCGTCGTGCACAAACTCGCTGTCCTCGATGGTGCCGTCGAGGGCGCGAGCGACCAGTGAGCGCGTGTAGGCCAGCTCGATGCGATGGCCCACGCCGTAGCCGCCGCCAATCCAGCCGGTGTTGACCAGGTAGACGCGGGTGCGGCCGTCGGCGATGCGCTCGCCGAGCATCTTAGCGTAGACCATGGGGTCGAGCGGCATAAACGGCTCTCCGAACAGCGAGGAGAACGTGGGCGTAGGCTCGGTGACGCCGACCTCAGTGCCGGGGATCTTGGCGGTGAAGCCCGTCACAAAGTGATACATGGCGGCATCGGCCGTCAGGCGCGAGATGGGCGGCAGCACGCCAAAGGCATCGCAGGTCAAAAACAGCACGACGCTCGGGATGGTGCCCATGCCCTTGGTCCACGCGTTGGGGATATGCTCGACGGGATAGGCCACGCGCGTATTGTGCGTGATCGAGACGTCATCATAGTTGGGCTTGCGGTTCTCATCGAGCACCACGTTTTCACAGATGGCGCCAAAGCGAACGGCGTTGAAGATCTCGGGCTCGTGGAACGCGTCCAGGCCCTCGCACTTGGCGTAGCAGCCACCCTCGATGTTGAAGATGCCCATGTCGGACCAGCCGTGCTCATCGTCGCCGATCAGCAGGCGCGTGGGGTTGGCCGAAAGCGTGGTCTTGCCCGTGCCCGACAGGCCAAAGAACACAGCGGTCTCGTGCGTGACGGGATCCATGCTGGCCGAGCAGTGCATGGGCAGCACATCGTCCTCGACAGGCAGCAGGTAGTTCATAACGCTGAAGATGGACTTTTTGATTTCGCCGGAGTAACCGGTGCCGGCAACCAGAATCACGCGCTCCTGGAAGTTGATGACCACGGCGGCGCTGGAGTTGAGGCCCTTGATGGCGGGGTCGCACTGGTAGCCGGGAGCGGCGAGCACGCAAAAGTCCGGCTCACCGGTGCGCGCGATTTCACGAGCGAGCGGACGGGCGAGCATCTGCTTAATGAAGAGCGCCTGGCTGGCACGCTCGCAGGCGACGAGCAGGCGACGCGTGTGGTTGCGGTCGGCGCCCGCCATGCCGCGCGTGACGAACACGTCGCGCTCGTTGAGGTAGTCGACGATACCGGTCTTGATGGCCTCGTAGCTCTCGGTCGAAAGAGGGCGGTTGACGGCGCCCCAGGCAATCTTGTCGTGAACATCGGGGGTGTCAACGATAAAGCGATCGTTGGGAGAACGACCAGTACGCTCCCCCGTCTCGATCACGAGCGCGCCATTAGAAGCCATACGGCCCTCTTTGCGACGAATAGCGTGCTCGACAAGCTCTGCCGCCGGCAGGTCCACCAGCAGACGGGGTTGATTCTCGGCGGGATCTTCAACGAGCGTAATGCCAAAGTTGGACAGAACTTCTGCAGGGGTAACACCAGGCATGGGGCCTCCTTTAAAAGCGCGGCACGTGGACGCGGCGCGCACTTTACTCACGTAAAGCCCGTTGTACCCGATATGCAAAAACGTTTTTGCGGCAACGACGAAGCGCCCGCCCAACGGTCAAAAATCGCAGGCAAGCGGCCTAGTCATTGGGGGCGTTCTTAAACGACTAGTCGTTGGGGACACTCTTGAACAGGCAACAGTCAAAGAGTGCCCCCAGATGCCGGCACTTGGGGACGTTCCCAAAGTGCCGGCACATAAGGAACGTCCCTAAGTACCGGCTACAGTGGCAGGCCTTGGCCGAGCATGGCGATGGCGCTCATGAGGACCAGCATGCCGACGGCGTAGGGCAGCACCGCGCCCAGGAGTTCGGCGTCCTTACCGCGCACGTGCACGGCGGCAAGACCAATGGCGAGGGTCTGCGGCGAGATCATCTTACCGGCGGCGACGCCCAGGGCGTTCAATGCGACCATCCAGTAGTCGCTCACACCCAGCGCAGTGGCGGCCTGGCTCTGAATGGGACCAAACAGCATGCCCGAGGACGTACCCGAGCCGGTCACGAACGCACCGACTGCGCCGATCCACGGAGCCAGAATCGGGTAGAGACCGCCGGCGACCGCAATGCAAAACGCACTGATCGACGAAATCATGCCGGCATAGCCCATCACCTTGGCACAGCCCAGCACCGAAAGCATCGTGATTACCGTCGGCATCATCTGCTTCACAGTCGCGGCCAGCACCTCGCCCATCATGCGCGGCGAAGCCCCCTGAATGGCGCCGCCGATAAACGCGGCCAGGAAAATCCAGACGCCTGGCGTGTTGATCCACGAAAACGTAAGCATACCGGGATTCTCACCGCAATACACCTGCACATGGCTCGCAAACGGCGCGAGCGCAGCATGTACAGCGGGCACCAGATTAGACGTGCCCAACAGCAGTACAAAAATCAGGATGAAACACGACCAGGCAGAAAGCGCCGACTTAGCGGTGAGCTGCTCACCGGCCTCGATATTCATGTGAAAGCGCGCGTCCAGGTGACCGGACTTCTCGGCGCGCATGGCAAGCGCGGCGGTCAGCGCGAGCGACACGATGGAGCCCACGACCACGGCAAGCTCGGGGCCCACAAACATGGCAACGACCAGAGCCGCGCCGACAAACGAAACGCCGGAGAGCAACGCCACGCCGGCAACACCGTGCAGACGCTCGCCCACACTCGCGGCATTGCCCTGGTCATCGGCAACACGGCCCGCAACCAGCACAATAAATAGCGGCATCACCACAAAGAACGGTGCGAGCTGCACCAGCTGAACGGTCGCTAGGTGAAGGGAATCCAAACCCACCAGGTCGGCAACGGACACCGTGGGGATGCCGATGGAGCCGTAAGGCGTGGGCACGCCGTTGGCCAGCAGGCAGATGAGCACGGCAGGCACGGCCTCAAAGCCCAGGCCCGCGAGCATGCCGGCGGGAATGGCGACAGCGGTACCGAAGCCGGCCATGCCCTCCATAAAGCCACCGAAGCACCAAGCCACGAGCAGCGCCAGCAGACGGCGGTCGCTGCTGATGGAGGTGATCATGCTGCCGATCACGTCCATGGCGCCCGTACGAACGCACAGGTTATACGTGAACACCGCGGCGATGATCACCAGGACGATGGGCCACAGAGCCATCAAAAAACCTTCGAGCGAGGCGGTCGCGATCTGCGCTGCCGGCAGGTGCCACCATGCGAAGGCAAGCAAGCACGAAAGGACAAACGATCCGATAGCGGCCTTCCAAGCTGGCCATTTAAAGCACAGCAGCATCACGACCAGCCAAATAATCGGCACAAGAGCCAGTAAGAATGCGGCGACGTCCATAGGTAGAAGCTCCTTGGTACCGCGTGGGCGGCATCGAGGGTGTCACAAAACTTCAACAGGATACCGCACGTTTACCGACAAATTACAGCCGCCCGCCGAAATTATTGAACAATCCGTTCAAAAACACGAGCGAACACCGTCGCGTCTATACTAAAGCGCAGCAATAGAAAGGACTCCGCTTTGAGCATCACGCCCCTCGATAGCATTCGCCGCGCCATCGCCCGCCGCAACGGCACCTCCAACCCCGCTGCATCGAGAGACGGCGCCGCGAAGGCCCAGGGCGGCCGCATCGAGAACGGCCTCTTCCCTGCCTCGCACACTGCCGAGGAACTCGCACGCATCCAAGAGCTGAGTCAGCGCAACGCCGGCGGGCCCGATAGCAGCCAAGCCACACGTCGCCGGCGCGAACGCGATCGCAAGCCCGGCCCCGTCCGCCGCATGGTCAACGCTTGGTGGAACCGTCTGCTCGGCGCCGTCTACGGCGGCGGCTTCTCCATGCAGGAAGCGGAATACGAGGAGCACGCCACCAGTCGCGACTATCTTTGGAACACCCTCGGCACCGCCGTGTGGGGCTTGGCGTTTCCGCTGCTCACCATCGTGTCCACACAGCTCGTGGGCGCCGAAGAAGCCGGCAAGTTCTCCATCGCCTTTGTCACCGGCACGCTCATCATGATCGCGTGCAACTACGGCGTGCGCAATTTCCAGGTCTCGGACATCGACGAAAAGACGTCCTTCGCCTCCTACCAGCTCAATCGTTGGATCTGCGGAGCGCTCGCCCTAGGCTGCGGCCTCATGTATAGCAGCGCCCGCGGCTATGACGCGCAGATGGCGACGATCGGCCTGGGCGTCTACCTGTATAAGGTCATCGACGGCGTCGCCGACGTGTACGAAGGCCGCCTGCAGCAGGCCGACAAACTCTACTTGGCTGGAATGAGCCAAACGCTACGCTCCGTCGGCGTCATCGCGGTCTTCAGCGTGGCGCTGTTCCTCACGCGCAGCATGCCCATCGCGGCCATGGACATGGGTGTCACCGCGATCGCCTCGCTCGTGCTGGTCACCGCGCCGCTCGCCCTGCTCGAGACCGAAAAATCGCGCCGCGTGAGCCTGCGCGAGGTCGGCCACCTGTTTGTCCAGTGCGCCCCGCTCTTTGGTGCACTGTTCCTGTTCAACCTTATCGAGAGCATGCCCAAGTTTGTGATGGAAGGCACGCTGGCATACAAATATCAGCTGTACTTTAATGCCCTGTTCTTTCCTGCGCAGGCTATTTTGCTGAGCATTGGATTTATCTATAAACCGCAGCTCCTGCGCTTGTCGAACATTTGGGCTAATCCTCGCAAGCGTCGTCGCTTTGACCTGATTATTGTTGCCGTTATGGCGCTGATCGTGGTCATCACCGGCATGTGCGCCGCATTTATGGCAGGTCCCGGTATTCCCCTCATGAGCTTTATGTACGGCCTCAGCTTTGAGCGCTACCGTACGCTGGCGCTGCTGATGGTCGTCGCCGGCGGCGTCACCGCGGCCATCGACTTTATCTACGCCATCATCACGGTGCTACGCCACGCTAGAGACGTCACCAAGATCTACCTGATCTGCTTCGCCGTAAGCGTGGTGCTGCCGGTGATCCTGATTAAGCTGCTGGGTCTGATGGGCGCTGTAGTGAGCTACCTAGCCATCATGGCCCTACTCCTGGTGCTGCTGATAATCGAGTACCGCCGCATCCGCCAACGCATCGAACGCGACCGCAACCCATACGGCGCCTAATTAGCTGCCCGGTCACCGGAATTTGCGATGGAATCACCCCGTCTGGGGTCTCGTTGCGGACAATATTCATCACGCAAAACTAAGTGAGTAGACTTTTACCGAATCCCCGACCACACCAACAGAGCACAAGTCTGTGACCTGCGGTTTTATTGAGGCAAATATGTTGGGTGCTCGGCATTTCCAAAAAAGTCTACTCACTTAGCAAGCGGGCAGCCAAAAAAGAACCGCCGCGACGTCGTTTGACTCCGTTGCGACGGTTTTTCGAGCATTTTCGCGCTGTCGAGGACGCAGACGCTCCTCATTTCTAGCGCTTACCGAGCAAGAAGGCGCTACTCTCCGAAAGTAGTCAAAAAAGCCCCGTCCCAAATTAGCTACGGTAGATCGGCGGAACAAGGTTATTCGCCCGGGTTGATGTTCGCGTAGAACTCGGCCCCGTCGTCCAGGCGCAGGATGCCCACGCGGCCGAACTCGGAGCCGGTGGCGGCGGCGCAGTCGATGTCGATGCGATCGGGCACACCAGCAGTGTCCTCGCCGCCCAAGCGCACGATCTGCCCGCGTCCCGATTCCTCATCGAGCCCCGCCAGACCACCGACCTCGCAATAGCGCCCAAGCGATACCGTGGGCGTGTGACCGCTCACCACGACCGGGCCCTTGCCCTCGGCAGAAAGCAGCCCGGTCGACGCATCCCAATAGCCATGACGAATCCACAGCAGGTCATCGGACGACTGCACCGCGAGCATCTGCTGCAGCAGCTCGCGATCGGCACCCACCGCTCCAACGCCATCGGCACAATCGACGCCATGCTCAAGCAAAAACGCGCGCGCCGCCTTCATCTCGATTCCAGCATGTACCAGCAGATACGGGCGCTCCTCGGTCTCGACCACCGCGTAGAGCGGCAGCGCGGCCATCCATCGCACGAGCTCCTCGTATGCCTCAAATTCCATGTCGTTGAGCTGCTCGCGCGTCGTCCAGCCACCGTTGATATCCCAGGTCTCGGCATCGAGCGGATCCTGACCAATGATGGCATCGAGCATGATCTGCTCGTGATTACCCTTGAGCACGTGGGCGTTGGGCAGCGAGCGCACGAGCTTAATAACGCCGACCGGATCGGGCCCGCGATCGATCATGTCGCCCAGCACGTACAGCGTGTCGTCGGACGTCAACGAGATCTTAGACAGGGCCTCGTCAAGCGCACGCACGTGCCCGTGAGCATCAGATGTCACATAGATCGCCATGGTACGCCTCTCCTTGCATTGCGGCCGAAGCCCGGCGCCGCAACTAAAACTTCAAGTTGAACTTAAACGTTACCCATTGTACTCCGTTGCAATAAAGCTGGAAAGGGTTTCCGAGCAGAGGCAAAGACGGCAGCCGTCTATGACGATATCGCGCACGCCCGCAATCCAACCCCATAAACCCACCATCTTTGGGTACAAATAACCGCAGGCAACTGACCGTGCCACGCCAACCAACCAGGAGCGGACACCATCCATGAACCAGATCCTTCTCTTTATCGGCCTCGTCATCATTCTGTGTCTGACCATCAAACCCGTCGGCAAAAAGCTCCCCTTCCCCACCCTGCTCATCTTTATCGCGCTCGGCATGCTGTTGGGCGTCAACGGCCCGGCGCATATCGACTTTAGCGACTATGCGCTCACCGAAACCGTCTGCAGCACGGCGCTGCTGTTCATCATGTTCTACGGCGGCTTTAACACCAATATCGACCGTGCCAAACCCGTCGCTGTGCCGGCGGTGCTGCTGAGCACGCTCGGCGTCGTCATCACTGCCGGCATCACCGGCGTGTTCGCCCACTTCGCGCTGGGGTTCGACTGGATCGACGGCCTGCTGTTGGGATCGGTCGTGGCATCCACCGACGCGGCCAGCGTCTTTAGCGTGCTGCGCGAGCACAACCTTTCGCTGAAGGGCGGCACCGACTCGCTGCTCGAGGTCGAATCGGGCTCCAACGACCCCGTCGCCTACATGCTCACCGCCGTGCTCGCCGCACTCGCGGCCGGCGGCGACATCAACATTCCCGCACTGCTGGCCAAGCAGATTATCCTGGGCGCGGGCCTGGGCCTTGCCATCGGCTGGGCGGCGGGCCGTCTGATTGAACGCGCGCACGCAACGGCCGAGGGCGCGCAGACCATCTTCTTGTTCGCCGTGGCGATCGTCGCCTACGCGCTACCAAGCTATCTGGGCGGCAACGGCTTTTTGGCCGTATACCTGGCCGGCATTGTGCTGGGTGCGAGCGACATCACCGGCAAGGTCGAGATGGCGCACTTCTTCGATACCCTCACCGAGATGGCCGAGATGACGATCTTCTTCTTGCTCGGCCTGCTCGTAACGCCCGCACGCCTGCCGCAGATGCTGCTGCCGGGCCTGGCGCTCATGGCGTTTATGCTCTTTGTGAGCCGCCCCATCGCCGTCGGCGTGCTCCTAGCGCCCTTTAAGACGAACCCTCGCCAGGTTGCGCTCGTAAGCTGGGCGGGTCTGCGCGGCGCGGCTTCGGTCGTGTTTAGCCTCTTTACCGTGGTGGCCGGTGTTCCTGGCGGTCACGACCTGTTTGACCTGGTATTTGTGATTGCCGTGTCGAGCATTGTGGTGCAGGGCTCGCTGCTACCGGCGGTGGCGAAAAAGCTCAATATGATCGACGCGGAAGGCGACGTGCGCCGTACGTTTAACGATTACCGCGACGAGGACGGCATGTCGTTTGTCAAGTTCAAGGTGGGCGCGGGCCATCCGTTTTCCGGACGCTCGCTCGCCGATATTGGCAGCACCACGGACATGCTCGTCGTCCTGGTGCTGCGCGATGGCGCGCACCCGGTGCTGCCCAATGGCGATACCATGATTGAGGAAGGCGACCTATTGGTGATGGCTGCCCCGACGTTTGAAGAGCGTGCCGAGGTTACGCTGCGCGAGGTCACCGTGACGCCCCACGGTCGCCTGGCCGGCCAGCGCCTGCGCGATGTGCCGCAAGGCAAGCATCCGTTTATTGTGGTGATGCTCAAGCGCGAAGGCCAAACGATCATCCCCGACGGCAACACCCTAATATACGCCGGCGACGAAGCCGTCATCGCCACGCTCGCGTCGTAGCGGGCAGGAGGTAGCTAATTTGCGACGAAGAGATCAAGCGCCTAGAAAGCCTCATGCCTTCGCTCGCAGATTTGGATTTGCCTGAGGAGTAAAGCACCCCTCCCCCATGTAACCATCCTGTAAATCATAGCGGCGCAGTCGAGTTTTACCGTAATGCGGTCGCGTCTGGCGCTCCACTGTGCTAAAGTATCCCGAACGTTCAAACGACTACGAGGGGGACCTAGAAGATGGCACGTGTGCACAACTTCTCAGCTGGCCCGGCCGCGCTGCCTACAAGCGTGCTCGCCGAGATCGCCGACGAGATGATGGACTACCGCGGTTGTGGCATGTCCGTGCTCGAGATGAGCCATCGATCTAGCATGTACCAGCAGATTATCGACGACGCCGAGGCAACCCTGCGTCGTCTGCTGAGCATCCCCGACAACTACCGTGTCCTGTTTTTGCAGGGCGGCGCCACGCTGCAGTTTGCGGGCATCCCCATGAACCTCATGCGCCGCGGGCGCGCCGGCTACATCGTGACCGGCAACTTTGCCAACAAGGCATACAAAGAAGCCGCCAAGTACGGCGAGGCCGTGCTGCTCGCGAGCTCCAAGGACACCAATTTCGACCGCATACCCACCATGGCCGACGTCAACGCGCGCATTGCCGCCGAGGCCGCAAGCAACGGGCTCGACTACGTCTACATCTGCCAGAACAACACCATCTTTGGCACCATGTACCACGAGCTGCCCAACTGCGGCGACGTACCGCTGGTCGCCGATGTCTCGAGCTGCTTTCTGTCGCAGCCGCTCGACGTTGAGCGCTACGGGCTCATTTACGCCGGCGCGCAGAAAAACGCCGGCGCCGCGGGCGTGACCGTGGTCATCGTGCGCGACGACCTCATCGCAGATGGCTCCGCCTTTGCGCAAACGCCGCAGTACATGGACCTCAAGGCCCAGGCCGCCAAGGGCTCCATGCTCAACACGCCCAACACCTTTGGTATCTACGTATGCGGCAAGGTGTTCCGTTGGGTTGAGAAAACCGGCGGACTTGCCGCCATGGCCGAGCGCAACTGGGCCAAGGCCAATCTGCTCTATGACCTGCTCGAGCACAGCGAGCTGTTCTATAGCACTACGCAGGCCGACAGCCGCTCCATCGCCAACGTCACCTTCCGCACCGGCGACGCCGAACTCGACGCGGCCTTTGTCGCAGGCGCGGCCGGGCACCAGATTCAAAACGTCAAGGGCCATCGCCTGGTGGGCGGTATGCGCGCCAGCGTCTACAACGCCGTAACCATGGAAGACGTGCAGGCACTGGCCTCGTACATGAAGGACTTCGAAGCGCAGCATAGTTTGAGCCCGCGATCTAACTAGCCCGCAACGCGCGGGCCGACCAGCCATCTCAAACCACCCTGTTTAGATCAAAATCTGCTAAGGAGTTTTTCTATGCGTAAGATTAAGACCATCGACGACATCACCAAGGACGGCAAAATCGAGTTTGGCGAGGGCTACGAATTTGTGAGCACCGCCGAAGAAGCCGACGCCATCCTGATGCGCTCGACCGACCTGCACGGCTACGAGCTGCCCGAGGGCATCCGCGCCATCGCCCGCTGCGGTGCCGGCGTCAACAACATCCCCGTCGAGGAGTACGCCAAGAAGGGCGTCGTCGTCTTTAACTCCCCCGGCGCCAACAGCAACGCCGTCAAGGAGCTCGTCCTGGGCATGCTGGTGCTCTCGAGCCGCGGTGTAGTGCAGTCGATGAACTGGGTGCGCGACAACGCCGACGACCCCGAGATTCAGGTCGATGCCGAGAAGGCCAAGAAGGCCTTTGTAGGCCGCGAGCTCAAGGGCAAGCGCATCGGCGTCATCGGCCTGGGCAACGTGGGCTCCAAGGTCGCCAACGCCTGCGTCGATCTGGGCATGGACGTCTACGGCTACGATCCGTTCATTTCCGTTGAGCACGCGTGGGTGCTGAGCCGCGAGGTGCAGCGCGTGGGCACGCTCGAGGATCTGTGCCGCGGCTGCGACTACCTCACCGTGCACGTGCCCAGCAAGGCAGACACCATCGGCATGATCAGCACCGAGCAGATTAACCTGCTGGCACCCGACGCCGTGCTCATCAACTACGCGCGCGAAACCATCATTGACGAGGACGCCGTCGACGCAGCCCTGCGCGAGGGCAAGCTGAGCTGGTTTAGCTGCGACTTTGCCACGCCCAAGACCGTCAAGATGCCCAATACGTTTATCACCACGCACTCGGGCGCCGGCACTGGCGAGGCCGAGGCCAACTGCGCCGATATGGCCATCAGCGAGCTCAAGGATTACCTGGAGAACGGCAACATCGCGCACAGCGTCAACTACCCCGCCTGCAGCATGGGCAAGGCACGCGCCGCGAGCCGCATCGCCTGCCTGCACGCCAACGTGCCCAACATGATCGGCCAGATCACGGCGATCCTGGCCAAGGACAACGCCAACGTGCAGCGTATGACCAACGAGTCCGCCGGCGAGAACGCCTACACCATGTTCGACACCGACGAGCACCTGGACAGTAGCACCATCGAGGCGCTCAAGCATATTCCGTCGATGTATCGCGTGCGCGTGATCAAATAGCGCCGGCTGATCTGACGGGCAGTTCCCCATGTGGCCTGCCCGTCACTGACATTGAATGCCCGCGGGGACGCCTTTCGCACGAGAGGCGCCCCCGTTTTTGTGAGCACTCCATTAAATACACCGAGCCGCTTCTTGACATACAATCTGTATGTTGACCTAACTATCTGTGAGGTGCCTATGGTTGATACAGATTTTGCTTGGCGGCTTACGCAAGGACTCGTGCGGATCGACAGCTCAGACCCGGGTGCGTATGAGGACGAGATTGAGCGCTATATCAAAGCGTTGGTTGAGGAACGGGTGGCACAGCTGAGCCATCCGGTGCTCCATGCCGTGCAGGTTGAGGAACTCGAGGTGCTGCCCGGGCGCCGCAACCTTATGGTCACCGTGCCGGGACTGAGCGACGAGCCACGGCTCGTCTATATCTGCCATATGGATACCGTTACGCTGGGCGATGGCTGGGACGCGGACATTCCGCCGCTCGGAGCGATCGTGCGCAACGATAAACTCTATGGCCGCGGTGCCTGCGATATGAAGGGTGGCCTGGCCTGCGCCATTGCCGCACTGGTCCATACGCTCGAGCGCGTGGCGGCAGAAGGCGAGCTGCCCCGCCGTGGCTTCTCACTCATTTGCTCGGTCGACGAGGAGGACTTTATGCGCGGCTCAGAGGCCGCGATCGATGCCGGCTGGGTCGGCTCGCGCGAATGGGTGCTGGACACCGAACCCACCGACGGACAGATCCAGGTGGCGCACAAGGGGCGCACGTGGTTCGAGATTGAAATGGCTGGCGTAACGGCGCATGCGAGCCAGCCGTGGAAGGGCGCGGATGCCGTCGCCGCCATGGCCGAGGTCGTGTGTTCGCTCCGTCGCGCGTTTGTGGCGCTGCCCGCGCACGATGAGCTGGGGCCTTCGACCATCACGTTTGGCCAAATCGAGGGCGGATATCGCCCCTATGTCGTGCCCGACCGCGCCAAAGTCTGGGTCGACATGCGCCTGACCCCGCCGACCGATACGGCCGCCGCGACGCGCATGGTAGAGCAGGCCATCGCCGTTGCCGAAGCCGCGGTCCCCGGCTGCCATGGAAGCTACACCGTGACAGGCGACCGCCCCGCTATCGAGCGCGATCCAAGCTCTCCTCTTCTAGCCGCGCTCAAGCGTGCCGCCGATGACGTGACGGGGGCGGACACGACCGTCGGCTTCTTTACCGGCTACACCGACACCGCTGTCATTGCCGGCAAGACAGGTAACCGCAATTGCATGAGCTACGGTCCCGGGTCGCTCGCGCTCGCGCACAAGCCCAACGAATATGTGCCCCATGCCGATATCGTTCGTTGTCAGCAGGTGCTGATCGCGCTCGCCGATAACGTGCTCTGGGACGCGAGCGGCCAAGTTGGGGCATAATAAGCCGCGAACAAACCGACTCGTGCGTTAGGACCGCCCATGAAAGCACTTCCGTTTCCCTGCATCCGCCCGGCTCAGGACCGCGTGCTCGAGGCGCTGCCTGCAATGGGCAGCATCCTGAGCGGCAACGATGCTCTGCGCGGAGCCATTGCCGATGGCCTGATGCTCAAGGACCCGGGCGCGGCGTATTACGTGTACGAATGCTCGGGCGAGCCGGGGCGCGTAACAGGTGTCGTGGCGATCTGCCCGACGAGTGTACTTGCGGGCGGCAAGGGCGTTGCCAGCGCTGACGTGGCCGCCGCTGCGCACGCGATCGCCGAACTCAAAGTTCAGCCTCGTCCCGTGTCGCTCGCCTACGAGGCCTCGCCCGTCATGGATATCATCCTGGGCGCCGCCAAAGAGGGCGCGTCGCTCTACGCCGTCACCGACCCCGCGGGCATTACGCACCGCGCGTGGGAGGTCAAGCGCGAGGACGCCGTCGGGGCCATCCGCGCTATGCTCGACCAAGCACCGGAGCCAGCACTGGTCGACGACCCTACCTACGCTGCCGCGCTGGTCGGGGCATCACGGCTCCTGACCGACGATGCCCGTGCCGCCGGCACCTACACGGGCAAAGAGCCGTTCAACTTTGCCGTAGCTGTACTCTTCCCCGCCGCGCAGGTCAGCGGCGGCGTGCCGCAGGTTCCGACGGGTCTGCTCACGCACCAGGTCGCGCGGTTCTAGCAAGACCAGACCGTCCAGCACAAAAATCGGCAGCCCAACAAACAGGGGGCGGAGATGCAGCAGGTACATGCATCTCCGCCCCTTTTGCGTCGAGAAGTTATGCCGGCGACCCGTGCCGCCGTGCTCGCGTTATCCGCGCTGCGGACCCGCAGTAGCCACGAGCGGTTCAAGCCCCAGCTCGCGCGCGTAGTCTTCCTGCGTAAAGACTTCGACCAGTTCAAACGTACCGGCCGCATCGTCAAACGCAAAATGCAGCACTGAGCAGTTGCCCGGCACGCGATCGCGCTCGTCGGCCGCCGCACCCCTCACGTGGTCCATGAACTCCTTGATGGCCGAGCCATGGCTTACCGCGAGCACGCACGTATGGTCCGGACGCTGCGTAAGCTCGGTCAGCGTCGCCACCATGCGCTCGCGCACCTGCATCTGGCCCTCGCCGCCAAACTGGCGATAGAAGTCGCGCCACGGGCGCTCGGGCATGAGCATCACGCGCTCGGCCTCAAAGTCACCAAAGAACCACTCACGCAGGCCGTCCAGGCGCTCGTACGCCAAGCCCGGCCACAAGTTGGCGATAGTCTGCTCGGTGCGATGAAGCGTGGAGGTGTAGGCATGATCGGGCTCAATGCCGCGCGCACGTAAAAACATGCCGGCGCGCGCCGCCTGGTCGCAGCCCAACTGCGTAAGCGGCGAGTCACTCCACCCCTGAATGATACGCTTGAGGTTGAATATCGTCTGTCCATGACGGACCAGATACAGATCTTTATTCATAGGGGTCCTTTCGTTCGTTACCAATCAAGGAGCGAAAACGCCCCGTCGCAATAGCCAAAATGAAGCACGGCGCCGTTGTCGGGTAGCTCCCCCTCGCCAGTCACATACTCAAGAAACTCCTGGCAGGCTGAGCCGTGGGAAACCGCCAGCACGCAGTCGTGCTGCGGCCTGGCCATGATGCGGGACAGCGCCGCGACCATGCGCGACTGAAGCTCACTTTCCGACTCGCCACCAAAGGCAACCGGATAATCACCCCAGGGCTGCGGCGGCATCTCGCGATTTGATGTGCCCTCCAGCGAGCCAAAATGCCACTCACGCAGGTCATCGACCAGCTCTATGGAACGGCCCTCGCCAACGATAAGCTCGGCCGTATGCCGCGCCCGGCCCAACGGCGAGGAATACACATGATCAAAGGCCACGCCACGCGCCGCAAACGCCGTACGCGCCGTCAGCGCCTGCTCGCGCCCGCGCGCCGTAAGCGACGAATCGTGCCAGCCCTGCAAAATGCTCTGCACATTGAGCTCAGTCTGCCCATGCCGCACCAAATACAGATCTGCCACACACCCTCCTCTCGTACCACCACAAAGGGGACAGGCACCTTTGTGGTGGTTTACCGCTGGATCACACCGCGGTGACACTCAACTACACCAGCACGTCGGCGAGCGAACGCTTGGGTACGTGGTGCACCTGCGCCTCGTCGCGCCAATAATTGATGGAGCCGTCGGGGTTGGAATCGATCGCATCGATCACCTGTGTCTCGGCCGGAACGCCAAACGCCATGATCAGCTTGAGCTCATATTTGTCGTTATCGAGCCCCATGGCATCGATCGCGCGGGGCGTAAAGGCCTTGAACATACAGGCTGCCACCTCAGGCGTGGCGCTGCGGGCGGCGAGCATCATCGTCTGCGCGGCAATGCCCGTGTCGACCTCGGTAATGGGAGCGGCTGGCTTGCCCGGAACGGCGCGCTCAGCCAAAATCGCGATGTAGCCGGTCGGGCGCTCACCCTCGGCAGGACCCGGCCAATCCTTAAGCGCACCGGCCCATGCAAGCTCATCAAATACGCGCGCGCAATCCACGGCACCGCTCACCACATGAAAACGCAGACGCTGAGCATTGGCGCCGCAGGGAGTCAGGTGAGCCAGCTCTGCCAGCTCGAGCAAAAACTCACGCGGCACGCGCATGGACTCGTCAAAACGGCGGCACGTACGGGCACGACGGACCAGCGCATCAAACGCTTCCAAGCCGAGCTTTTCGCAACCCTGCTCTGCCATCGATTCGACACTCGACGGCGCCTCGGGAACTGCTTCGTTCATAGGGACCCCCAATACAAGCCAATTGTCCTTAGGAAAAACTAACCTAAAACGTAGGCAATAACGAACAGGGCTGCAATGTTCTACACCTGTTGAATAGAAAATCGCAACGTGGGGAACAACGGAAACAATTCGGGGCCTTTGGGTTACGTTTCGCCCTCTCCGACCCATACGCCAGCGCCTTTAGGCGATACTGGTTGTAACGATCAAGGCTTACGCCGCACGGAAAGGAGACATTATGGGCATCTTTAAGAACGATGACCAAAAATCGAGCCAGTTTGGATTTGACGAGAAAAGCATGGCGGGCAAAGCCGTCAAGGCCGTGCGCTGGATTTACGCCATCACGGGCGTCTTAGCGCTCATTGCTGGTATCGCGCTGCTTTTTGCACCCGCCAAGTCCCTCGTCTTTTTGACGACTGTCCTGGGTTTTTACTTTGTAATCACTGCTGCCATCAGGCTGTTCACTGCCATTTTTGAGCCGCTGCTGCCCACCGGCTGGCGCGTGACGAGCATCATCTCCAACCTACTCATTATCTTGGGCGGCGCCATAATCCTGCGCAACCAGGCCTTCTCGACCGCGACGCTCACCACGATGGTGGTTATCGTGGCCGGCTTTGGCTGGATTGTCGAAGGTGTCATGTCCATTCTGGAGTCCGAGCTTTCGTCCAACCGCGCCCTCGCCATCCTGAGCGGCGCACTCTCCATCATCGCCGGCATGTTCGTGTTTATCTATCCGCTGTGGTCGGCCAAGATGCTCGTCATCTTTAGCGGCGCCGCACTGCTGGTGTTTGGCGTAACGCTGATTGTTCGTGCTATTCAATTTGGCAAACTGGTGCACTAGATGCCACGAACGCTCTTTATTGATGCAGACGCCTGCCCGGTCACGCGCGAGTCGATTGACTGCGCGCGGCGGGCGGGCGTCGCCGTTGTTATCGCCGGCAACAGCACGCAAAACCTAGAACGGCACATTCGCCGCGACGACCCGCGCGATGCTGAGCACGCGCGACGCGGATTTTGGGTCACGACGCTCGATGTGAGCGTGGGCGCCGACAGCGCCGACTTTGCCATTATCGAGCGCCTGCAGGCTGGCGACGTGGTCGTGACGCAGGACATTGGCCTGACGAGCATGGTGCTCGGACGCGATGCCGCCGCTATCGGCGTGCGCGGGCGTGTCTACGATAAGGCGACCATCGACATGCAACTGTTTATTCGCCACGAGGAAAAGAAGGTGCGTCGCGCTGGCGGTCGCACCCGCGGGCCGGCAGCCTTCACCAGCGAGGACCGAGCCCGCTTTAAACGCAACCTCACCGAGTTGCTACGCTAACCAAGGCAGATTTTTGGGATATGCCCGGAAATCTGCCTTTTTGTTTAGAGCGGTGTGAGCGCTCAGGATCCATGGCTCAACAAAAAAACGGGCTTCAAAATGCCATGCGTCGCCGCACTGCGCAGGCGCCGAGCATGGCTATTTTGAAGCCCGTTTTGTTAGGCCTACTTAGAGGCCGAAGGCGGAAAGAACGAGTCCCCAACCGGCGCCGATGACGTACATCATGACCAGGAACACGGCATTTTCGCGAGCGCTGCGGTTGGTACGGAACAGCACCAGGTAGCCCACGCCGGCAGAGATAAGCGTGCCGGCGAGCATCGGCGCCAGCTGCAGCGCACCTTCGAGGTACAACTGCGTAATAACGACGCTGGCAGAGCAGTTGGGGATCAGACCGACAAGCGCCGAGCCCAGGACAGCGAGCGTCTCGTTGCCGCGCAGGAACTGCTCGATTGCGGACTCGCCAAAGGTCTCGAGGACGGCGACCAGAATCAACGTCACTAGGAAAATGAATACCGACACCTGCACGGTGTGCGAGATCGCGCTGCGGATGATCGACAGAACGGGCGCGCCCTCGTGGGAGTGACCGTGCTCATGACGGTGTTCATGCTCGCCCTCATGACCGTGATCGTGGCCGTGGTCGTGCCCGCGCTCGTCCTCATCCTCGTCACAGCCGCAATGATCGCGTTCGCACAGCTCGTGGATGTGATCGGCACTTACGCCCGCCTCGGCCACCTCGTCAATGATGTCGCCCCCGGTATGGTCGTCGTGCGCGCAGTTCACATGAGCCGGATTGGCAGCGGTCCCCAACACGGTACGGCGAATCGCCGCATGCGCGCGGGCATTACGACGAAGGCCGCGGATAGCCGCATCCACGATAAAGCCCGTGACCAGCGCGATCAGCGCCTTCGAGGCGAGCAGCATCGCCATGGTCTGCACGGGAACTTGCTCGGCGAGCAACAGCGGCAACATCTCGTCGGAGGTCGAGAGGAACACGGCGACCAGCGTGCCCAGCGTCACGACGCGGCCGGCGTACAGCGTCGCCGCCATGGCCGAAAACCCGCACTGTGGCACCATGCCCAACAACGAGCCAACCACGGGACCAGCGGCACCGGCACGCTTGATGGCGCCGTTGACGCGGTCGCCCGCAACGTGCTCAAGTGTCTCGAGGGCAAGATACGTCACCAACAAAAACGGCACCAGCGACAGCGTGTCCTTGCCGGCGTCGAGCAGAATATCAATCAGTAAATCCATGACGGATGGAACCTTTCGTGTCTTTCGGCAGCATTGTAAAAGTCCTAGCGGTCAACTAGGGTATTGTAGTTGTCCTAGGCGCGATGCCAATAGTTGCCCATGGTAAACTATCATCTCGCCATAACTCAATGCCACCGAGCCGCGCGACGCGGCCCGTCCAAGGAGCAGTCTATGAACGTTTCACAAGCACTCGAATACGAGCGTCAGCCGTTTATCCCCATGTTTATCTATGGCGATCACGGCGCCATGGAGTCCGAGCGCCAGAAGGGCGAAGAGGCCCTCAAGGTGCTCGAGACCGAGTACTTTACCGCCGAGGGCGACCCCGGCTTCGACTTTGCCACCGTGCGCGACCTGGCCGACCGCAACCGCGACCTGTGCGACCAGATTGGCGAGGCACGCCTGCGCAACGTGACGCCCGCGACGCTTTCGCGCGGCCTGTCCGATGCCGACACCTGCGCCGCCATCGGCAAGATGCAAAAGCGCACTGCCGCGTCCGTCATGCGCGAGATCCGCGGCGACCGCGACGCGCTCGGCGTCGCCTACGCTCGCAAGCCCATCCAAGGCACGGTGCTGGGCATCGACATCGAAACCACCGGTCGCGCGCCCGAGCGCGGCTACATCATCAACGTGGGCTGGGAAATCATGGAGCTCACCAGCGACGCCGTGCCGCATGACGCCGAAGCACACTACTGCGGCCTGCCCGACATCTATCGCGGCGAGGACGTGCCGCTGTCGAATATCCACCACATCACTTGGGACGACATCGACGGCAAAACGCCCTTCCGTGAGAACAAGGGACTGCAGAAGCAGCTGCTCAAGCTTATGAAGAAGTACCCGTACATGGCGCATAACGCCGCGTTCGAGGACAGCTGGTTCAAGATTCACCTGGACGGTTACGCCGAGGCGCGTCGTGCCGGCAAGATTATCGTCATCGACTCGCGCCAGATCTGCCGCAGCCTGGATGCCGACGTCCGCTCGCTCCCCCGCGAATCCGCCCCCGCCGCGCTCGAGAACTGGGCGCGCCGCCGTGGAACCCTCGCCGCCGACGCCAACGAGCAGCATCTGGGCCTGGACGACACCGACCTCATGCTCCGCACCGTCCAAGCCGAGTTCAACCTCAAGAACCTATTTGCCAAGTAGAAACGTCTACGACAAACACGGCGTAGATCACGAGCGGCCTCGCAGCGGGAACCCCCCGCAGCGAGGCCGCCCTACGTTCCACAAATAAATCTGCCATCACAAATTCTGAACCCTCATTTTGAACGATTTCGGCCAATTCCCGACACGTAATTCGTTATCGGATGGTGATGCATCACTATCAAATGTGCGGCAGTTGAGTAGTTATATGCTATAGCTAAGCTGCGAAAACTTTTATTTAGGGCATACCAACTCATAATTGCGTCAAGTTTTTGGACAGCATTTGGTTAGACCTCTAAAACGACTTTTTCACTCAGCGCCATCAACACGGCATTAGCTGACACGATATATACCATGAGTATCGTATTGTCACATACCACTGCAAAAGCGGTCTACCAGGCCGCGCATTCGGTGTCTGCGAAAGGCATCGAGTCCTGTAACCCTGCCGCGATTTACGGATCATGTCCCACCGGAACGCTCCTTGACGCAGCCGCAGAATGGCTCACCAAACATGATGTTTCCCTCGACGCAAATGATTCCCTCGAGGTGATGGTGTTTGATCGCAGGAATGCGCGCTATGCAATGAACTGTCAATGCCACGTTTCTTCAAAACGATTCTCGAACTCACGCTTTATAGAGCTCAAAGATGGCATCTTCATTGTTGGCGTTGAGCTTTGCGCACTTCAGGCCGCCACCTATCTTTCTTTTCGCGAACTAGTGGAGTACTACTTTGAACTGTGCGGCGCTTATTCCCTTGGAACCGACTCTTCCACCTCCTATACCGAGCGTTTCGCGCTCACCTCGACCGAGAGGCTAAAACAGTTCTTTAATTCCATTACCAGATGCGACGGTCTGGCTCTTGCCCGAAAGGCGATCCAATGTGTGCGCGACGGATGCCGGTCTCCTATGGAAACGGCCTTTGTCATGATGCTAACGCTGCCTAAAAGCGAAGGAGGACTTGGTATTAAGGGAATTGAGACCGATTACGAGGTGCAGGTCACCGCTGCCGCAAAGAATCTCACGAGACGCAAAAAGTTCTTTATGGATGCATATCTAAAGAAATCTCGCACAGACATTGAATACAACGGTTTTTATCATGACGCGGAAGAAGACCGCGCCATCGATGAGGAGCGCAAGAATGCGCTTGCGTCCATGGGATACGGAATCATCACCGTCAGCCGTTATTCCTTTATGCATGCCAGCTCTTTTGTTAGGGTCATGGAAGCAATCCAGCGGAAAGAGGGCGTACGCCCCTCGCGTCTGCCAAAAGACTTTCAAATCATGCAAGAGGACCTGAGACAGTTTGTGCTCAGAAGGTTTATAGAAGAGAAAAAGCGAATTCAGAAGCAGCTTCGCCAGGATTCCGAAGAGCGTCAACGAATCGACCTCGAAAAAGCAACACTCGAAGGCATCACGCTGGATGACCCGACAATTAATGAAGTTGCAGCAATCGATGACATGCAGACTGTCGAATCCGACAGCCCATCATTTGCCCAAACAAGCAGTCTCACGCCCGAGGGCAAGGTCTTCGGTGCCGGAAACTAGGCCGGCTAACAAGGTGGGTACCCTAACGATGTGCAAAATTGCGAGTATTCAGCAAGGTCGGGTGTCTATCACCCTCGAGTGGATCCAAATGTGAAGCGAAATCACTCTTGCGTGAGAGCGTTAGGCAACATTTGAGGAAGAACTCATCGGATTAACACCCTAAGATAACTCTTGAACTGCATTATATGACCTGCAATAAATTAGCGGACCCCCTATAGTTGCAGAATACTCCATTTTTTGCACGGCACGAGGGTACCCACCTTGGCATCGACTATCAAAAAACGCTCAGTCCGGGATCTCGTCACCTATTCCCCATCATTTTGTACAACGAATTACCTGAACGTCATTGACATATGAACATGCACTCATATAATCGAAAGTAAATTATATGAGCGCATGTTCATATGAAAGGATATTGCAATGAGCATCCGCGTTGATGAAACGAAACTCGACATCGAGGCCACCGAACCCGCGATCCCGACCACCTGCTCGCCCGAGGACCTTCCCGACGAGGAGCTTCTCTACGACCTCGCCGACCTGTTCAAGGTCTTCAGCGACACCACGCGCATCAAGATCCTCTATGCCCTCATGGGCCGCGAGCTCTGCGTGGCAGACATCGCCGAAGCGACCGAAACCTCGCAGTCCGCGGTGTCGCACCAGCTGCGCACACTCAAGCAGTCGCACCTGGTTAAATTCCGGCGCGACGGGCGCAATATCCTCTACTCGCTCGCCGACGACCACGTCTACACCATGCTCAACCAAGGCATGAGCCACATCTGCGAATAGCGACCAACCACGGTACCAGCGCGGCCTGCACCCAAGCCGCAAATACAGAGAAAGGAACCCCCATGAAAAAGCAGTTCAAGCTCGACGAAATCGACTGCGCCAACTGTGCGCGCGAGCTTCAGGACGAGCTGGCCAAGCTCGAGGGCGTCAAATCCGTGTCCGTCAACTTCATGACCCAAAAATTGACGCTCGAAGCCGATGACGCCGAGTTCGACGAGGTACTCAACCGCGTTGTAGAGTTTACGGCCGACGCCGAGCCGGACTGCGAGATCATTCTCTAGCCCGGGTTTACGCCAACCTGCAAGGCCGCGCTTGCCGCGGCCTTTGCTCGCGAAATTATATGAGCGAGTGTTCATTCATTCAAATGGGAGGATACGAGTCATGACCACCGCCGATCCCAAAAAGAAAAAGAAGAAGCGTAAGAAGAAAGAGTCCCTTGAGCATAAGCGCAACCGCATCGTGGTAGCGCTGGGCATTTTTGCCGTGGTGTACGCCCTCGATGAGTTCGGCACCCTCACCGCCGCATTCGGTACCCCGGGCGACATCTACGCCAGCTTTATGCTGTTCCTCATACCGTTTTTGATTGCCGGCTACGACGTGCTGCAAAAGGCATTCAATAACATCCGCCGCGGCAAGGCCTTCGACGAGAGTTTCCTTATGGCCGTCGCGACCATCGGCGCGTTTGCCATGGTGCTCTTCCCCGATACCGACCCGCACATGGCCGAAGGCGCCGCCGTCATGCTGTTCTACCAGGTCGGCGAGCTGTTCCAGGCATACGCCGTGGGCAAGAGCCGTAAATCGATCAGCGCCATGATGGACATAGCACCCGACTACGCCAACGTCGAGCAACCCGACGGCTCACTCGAACAGGTCTTCCCCGATGACATCGCGGTCGGCACCGTGATCGTGGTCAAGCCCGGCGAGCGCGTGCCCATCGACGGCGTCATCGTCGAGGGCGAAACCCAGCTCGACACCGCCGCCCTTACCGGTGAGTCGGTCCCCCGCCCGGCCAAAACCGGAGACGATATCATCAGCGGCTGCATCAACATGACGGGGCTCATCCACGTGCGCACCACCAAGCCCTTTGGCGAGTCCACCGTCGCACGCGTCCTGGAGCTCATGGAGAATGCCAGCGAAAAGAAGGCACGCACCGAGAACTTCATCACGCGCTTTGCCCGCATCTACACGCCCGCCGTCACCGGCGCTGCCGCGGTGCTCGCGCTCGGCGGTGGCCTGGTCACCGGTGCCTGGTCCGACTGGATTCTGCGCGGCCTGACCTTCTTGGTCGTCAGCTGCCCGTGCGCGTTGGTGATCAGCGTGCCGCTCAGTTTCTTTGGCGGCATCGGCGGCGCGTCCAAGCTGGGCGTTCTCATCAAGGGTTCTAACTACCTCGAGACGCTCGCCGACGTGGACACCGTCGTCTTTGACAAGACGGGCACCCTCACCAACGGCACGTTCTCGGTGGTCGCGGTACACCCCGAGGCAGGCTATACCGAGCAGTCGCTGCTCGAAGTCGCGGCCCTTGCTGAGTCGTTCTCCGATCACCCCATCGCGCAGTCCGTACGTGTCGCCTACCAGGGCGAGGTCGACCCCAAGCGCGTAAGCGACTCCACCAACGACGCGGGCCATGGCGTGACGGCAACCATCGACAGCAAGCACGTCGTCGTTGGCAACGCAAAGATGCTCGCCGCGGCCGGAGTCGAAGCGCCCGATTGCGAGGTCGTCGGAACGATTCTGCATGTGCTCGTTGACGGCGTGTACGCCGGCCACATCGTGATTGCAGACACCGTCAAGGCCGATGCTGAGCAAACGATTCGCGACCTGCACGCCGCCGGTGTCAAGCGCACCGTCATGCTCACGGGCGACCGCGAGGAGGTTGCGGCGTCTGTGGTCAAGCAACTCAGTCTCGACGAGTTCCACGCGCAGCTGCTGCCGGGCGATAAGGTCGAGCGCGTCGAGGCGCTGCTTGCAACCGAGAGTGGCAAGGGCAAGCTCGCCTTTGTGGGCGACGGCATCAACGATGCGCCCGTGCTTACGCGCGCCGATGTGGGCATTGCCATGGGCGCTATGGGTTCTGACGCTGCGATCGAGGCCGCCGATGTCGTGCTCATGGACGACAAGCCGTCCAACATTTCCCGCGCGATCCGCGTGGCACGCAAGACCATGACGATCGTCTGGCAGAACATCATCTTTGCGCTGGGCGTTAAGCTGCTGATCCTTGTGCTGGCAGCGATGGGCATCGCCAACATGTGGCTTGCCGTGTTCGGCGACGTAGGCGTGGCGATCATCGCCATCCTGAACGCCATGCGCGCGATGGGTGTCAAGAACCTGTAGCACTCGTGGTCCCTCCGGCCGGGGCCGGGCTTGGTTTTGAAAACGTCCTCGCGCATGAGGCCCGCCTTTCCTGCTCCTGCGGAGCAACGGAAAGACGGGCCTCGCGCTGACGCTCCTATTTGGCAAGGTGTTTTTTAGAATCCATTTTGCGCTCGGCCTCGAAGGCTTGCCTGTCCCAATCGAGCGGAAGTCCGGCCTCGACCCATGCCTCGTAGGCCCTCCTTATGGGCTTGAGCTCCCTTTGGCCCCTCTCCAGCATCGAGATGTACTTCTCGCTGGTGCC
>UQIW01000016.1 GCA_900541235.1 uncultured Collinsella sp.
AGCGTCCATCGTTTACGGCTGGGACTACCAGGGTATCTAATCCTGTTCGCTCCCCCAGCTTTCGCGCCTCAGCGTCGGTCTCGGCCCAGAGGGCCGCCTTCGCCACCGGTGTTCCACCCGATATCTGCGCATTCCACCGCTACACCGGGTGTTCCACCCTCCCCTACCGGACCCAAGCCGCGGAGGTTCCGGGGGCTTCGGGGGGTTGAGCCCCCCGCTTCGACCCCCGGCCTGCCGGGCCGCCTACGCGCGCTTTACGCCCAATGAATCCGGATAACGCTCGCCCCCTACGTATTACCGCGGCTGCTGGCACGTAGTTAGCCGGGGCTTCTTCTGCAGGTACAGTCTTGACTCTTCCCTGCTGAAAGCGGTTTACGACCCGAAGGCCTCCGTCCCGCACGCGGCGTCGCTGCGTCAGGGTTCCCCCCATTGCGCAAGATTCCCCACTGCTGCCTCCCGTAGGAGTCTGGGCCGTGTCTCAGTCCCAATCTGGCCGGTCGGTCTCTCAACCCGGCTACCCGTTGTCGGCACGGTGGGCCGTCACCCCGCCGTCTACCTGATGGGCCGCGGAGCCATCCCCTCCCGTCGGGGCTTTAGCCGGGGTGCCATGCGGCACCCCGGGGTATCCGGTATTACCCGTCCTTTCGGGCGGCTATCCCGGGGGAGGGGGCAGGTTCTCCACGTGTTACTCAGCCGTTCGCCACTCGCTTCTATCCGAAGATAGGTGCCGTTCGACTTGCATGTGTTAGGCGCGCCGCCAGCGTTCATCCTGAGCCAGGATCGAACTCTCCGTCCAAAATAAATGGGCTTCGAGCCCGTCCGGTCCTCACAACTATTAGCTGATCGGTTCCGTTCGATTCATATGGTTCTAGTATAGGAAAAGGAATTTCTCGGGGCCGCCTCTCGGCGGCCTTGCGAAAAACAAATCCAAGTTAGACCATTTCAAATGGTTCGATGTCTGCCCGGATGCGACACTTGAAGTGTCCATCCTCGCAGTATCCGGTTCTCAAGGTGCACGCTTTGCGGCTCATCCGGTCCGACCGGGCCGCGCGGCAAGGAGATATATTGCCAGACCGCGAAGCGATGTGGGACGTCAATTCCACTCTTCACAAGTCCTACACAACTTATCGCTTCCTATATAAGTAATAGAAAGGCTGGTGCAGAAATACTGCGCGTATCAGATGATGACCCTTCGGTTAAGAGATATATAAAGATCGGTCACCTGTAAGTGTCTATCTACCCGCGCTTTTGCTATATAAACCAGCGCTCTAGATAAAAAGAGGGAGTGCCGCGCACAGTGCGACACTCCCCTAGCGATTCAACAGAATCTATTAGGCCTCGAGAGCCTTCTTGGCAATGGCAGCCAGCTCGTTGAAGGACTCGATGTCCTCGTAAGCCATCTGAGCCAGGACCTTACGGTCGAGCTCGATGCCGGCAACCTTCAGGCCGTGCATGAACTGAGAGTAAGAGATGTCGTTCAGGCGAGCGGCAGCGTTGATGCGGGTGATCCAGAGAGAGCGGATCTCGCGCTTCTTGTTGCGGCGATCACGATACTGATACTGCAGGGAGTGCTGGACCTGCTCTTTAGCATGCTTGTAAGTACGCGAAGCGGCACCGTAGTAACCCTTCGCACGGTGCATAACGGTACGGCGCTTCTTCTTGGCGGCAACAGCGCGCTTAATACGTGCCATGTTCTATCAACTCCTAGACGGTAAAACGAAAAACGGGAACGCGAACTTAGGCGAGACGCGACTTGATGACCTTGCGGTCGGCAGCGGCGATCTCGGTCTCCTGACGGAAGCCACGCTTACGCTTGGTGGACTTCTTGCTCAGGATGTGGCTCTTGAAAGCCTTGGCGCGCATAAGCTTGCCGGTGCCAGTCTTGCGGAAACGCTTCTTGGTGCCGCTGTGGGACTTCATCTTAGGCATGAAATACTCCTTAATCGGTTACAGAACACTAGTTACTTGGTATCGCTTGCCGCTTTATCCTCATCGAAGGCGCCCTTAATCGGGGCGAGCAGCATAAGCATGTTACGGCCTTCCATCTTAGGCTTGGACTCGACCGTAGCGTAAGGCTTGAGATCCTCGGCGAGACGCTCGAGAACGTTAAGACCCTGCTCCGGGTGAGCCATCTCACGGCCGCGGAACATGATGGTGATCTTAACGCGTGCGCCCTTCTTAAGGAAACGCAGAACGTGGCCCTTCTTGGTCTCGTAATCGCCAACGTCGATCTTGGGTCGGAACTTCATTTCCTTGACCTCGACCTTAGACTGGTTCTTACGAGCGGCCTTGGCCTTCATGGCCTGCTGGTACTTGAACTTACCGTAGTCCATGACCTTGCAGACCGGCGGCTCCGCGTTGGGAGCGATCTCGACCAGGTCGAGACCCTGATCGTCGGCGACGCGCTGGGCATCGCGGATGGCGAACAGGCCGAGCTGAGAGCCATCGACGCCAATCAAACGGCACGAAGATGCAGTGATCTCGTCGTTGATGCGGGTGTCATCAGACTTAGCTATTTTCCCTACCTCCATTCATAAAAAAATAACCCGGCGCTTCTCAGCAACCAGGTCGTACACATAGACTTCCTCGATTTGAGGAAGGTAATCTAAGTTGTATGACCAGTCAGCTGCTCATTGGCGCCAAAAGGTGGGAGCCCTCGGGTTCCTCTTTAGGGCATTGCGGGAACAACGCCTTGCGAATAATAACACGTACAACGCGCTATCACATTACGTACACGAAAAAGGGGGCCTTGACCCCCTTGAAGCGCAGGTGCATGTATGGTGCCCGAGGCGAGACTCGAAGGGCCTTCGCTTCGCGAAGCCCCGGGCTTCGGGCGCATGGCGCCCTCGCCACGCTCCGCTACAAACAGGCCTCAGGCCTGTTTGCTTAACGCTCCGCGCGCTCACGCGAGTTCGGCACGAAAAAGGGGGCCTTGACCCCCTTGAACGCTCACTTGCATGTATGGTGCCCGAGGCGAGACTCGAACTCGCACGTTGTTGCCAACGGTGGATTTTGAGTCCACAGCGTCTGCCAATTCCGCCACTCGGGCACGTAATGCGTGAGTTAGTTTATCACAGCTTTCTGTTGATTAGTCCGAAAATGGAACTTCGAGCATTTTGATAAGCTCAACCTTGCGCAACATCTCCCGCTTACGACATCCACGTCCGTCAACCGAGGCCTCGCCCATCTGGTTGTCATAGGGGTCCTCACGCATGCCGTCGAAAGCAGGCACAAACTCAGCCTGGAATCGATTGTTGGCCACCATACGCCACGGATCGAGATTGCCAAAGTAGTGACGGCGGCGCCACTCCTCGCCCATCCTGCGAGCAGAAGATCCAAATGACACGTCGGCGTTGAGCCACCCGGTTTGCGGCGTATAGAACTCTGCCCAGTCGTGCGGCCCCACCGAATCAGGCGCAACATACAGGCCACTCTGCCAGCGGGCGGGCACGCCCGCGATGCGGCACATGGTGATAAACGTGAGCGCCATAACGCCGCAATCGCCGCGGAGCGAGTGTGCACAGTCATCGGCGATGGAGCCCAAAAGCAGGTACGGTGGCTGATAGCGATAGTCAATATGCTGTGTCAGGTAATCATAGATAGCACGAGCGCGATCGAGCGGATTCTCGAGACCGTCAATAACACGCTCCGTCAACTGTCGCATGTACGGCGTGAACGCAATGTGCGGACGGTCCTCGGAGGTGTCCTCGGGCAGTGGCGCGTCCATACAGGGATGCGATGGGAGCGCGCCACCATAGATATCGCAATAGGCGGCATCGACGTGATAGCGATAGGTCACCGAGAATGAATGTTCAGTCGAAGATGTCCAAGAGGCAGCGCGAGCCGAAACGTTTTCAGGGGCAACGGTACCCCCCGACGTCATATCGAGAACCTCGATTTGAGACTGTTGACGACAGGCGGCAGCAACGGGTAGCCACGCGCGAACAGCCTCTCCCTCCAGAGCTCCAGGGACAGACACGGATGCCTTAAGCGTGATGACGCGAGCCAACCCGTTTTGCGACTCCATCTCCCTGAGCATCTGGTTACGCAGCGCGATGCCGTCCGCAGAATCGGGACGCAGGCCCGGAACCTCCTTGGGGTACACGCGAAGCGAATCGAGGAAGTTGTCGAGAACGAACAGCTCGCCATCGATAAAGCGCCAGTCAATACGCTTACGATTGATCAGGTCGTCAAGCTGCTCTTCGGTAAACTCTGGCCACTCCTCGCGAATCATCGCAATAGCCTGATCGCGCGACACCGAAAAATGAAGCGGCGTCTCGAGCATGCGATACCGCTCGGCACGAACACAAGCAGCCAGCGAAGGCTCAGGGTTCTGCTCCAGAAGGCGATCGCAAGCAGCAACAGCCTGCGTCAAATACCCGGCATCCTTGAGACGAAGAATCTCAGGCGGCAGTCCAATATCGAGATGACGAAAGTCATCACAGCAAACATCAACAGAGCAACCAACAGGACCCTCGCCAATAACCTTCCCATCCGAAGGCAGCACATCAATAACAGCCATACCAAAACTCCAAGTCACTAGAACGCTTGAAGCCCATTGTAGCGAGATAAAAAGAAAGCCCCAACAAGGGAGCCATCAACGCCGCCGAACGGTAGTCAATAAATAAATTCAGCCCAGTAACCCTGCGGCGTTAAACAAAGGAAGCCCCATCCCCCGGAACTGTTTCCTTGGCGCGACTTCTGGCGAAGCCAGGTGAGCGCAAAGGAAACAGTGTAGGGGGACGGGGCTTCCGGCGGGAAGTTTAGCGACGCTTACGCCTTGTTGACGGAGCCAAACTCCTCCATGAGCTCCTTGGTGCGAGCAACGATGTTGTCGCGACCAGGCTTGAGGAGCTTGCGGGGGTCAAAGCCCTTGCCCTGCTGATCCTTGCCAGCCTCGATGTACTCGCGGACGCCCTTGGCGAAGACGAGCTGCAGGTCGGTGTTGACGTTGATCTTGGAGATGCCCAGGGAGATGGCCTTCTTGATCTGATCCTCGGGGATGCCGGTACCACCGTGCAGAACGAGGGGCAGGTCGCCGGTCTGAGCCTTGATCTCGCCCAGACGCTCGAAGGAAAGGCCAGCCCAGTCGGCGGGATACACGCCGTGGATGTTGCCGATGCCGCAGGCGAGGAAGTCGACGCCCAGGTCAGCAATCTGCTTGCACTCAGCGGGGTCAGCGAGCTCGCCGTTGGAGGTCACGCCGTCCTCGGTGCCGCCGATGCCGCCGACCTCGGCCTCGATGGACATGCCCTTGGAGTGGGCAAGCTCAACGAGCTCCTTGGTGCGGTCGAGGTTAAGCTGGAAGGTCTCCTCGTGAGAGCCGTCATACATGATGGACGTGAAGCCGGCCTCGATGCACTTGAAGCAGTCCTCGTAAGAACCGTGATCGAGGTGAAGGGCGACGGGAACGGTAACGCCCGTGGCCTCGACGGCAGCCTTGACCATGTCGGCGCAGACCTTGAAACCGCCCATCCACTTAGCGGCACCAGCGGTGCACTGAAGGATCAGCGGAGACTTGGCCTCCTCGGCGGCCTGGAGAATAGCCAGGGTCCACTCGAGGTTGTTGGTGTTGAAGGCACCGAGAGCGTACTTGCCGGCCTCGGCCTTCTTGAGCATGTCTGCTGCGTTGACGAGCATAAAAGAAACCTCCTGTAAGGTTGCTCCGATAACGCCTGAGATTTTACCACGGCGTACCCGAGCATAAACGTTCGTTTGTTCACGAATATCGTCCAAACAGACTTTTTTTGACCGTTTGCCCTACGGAATCGACCCGTTGGGGAAAATAGCTTGACGATTGAGCGGTCTTCGTGATTCGAAAGACGGCTTCGAGCCTACATCTGCATAAACGGATTCTGCATAAGTTCGCGCGCCATCGTGGTCGAATCGCCATGGCCCGTCAAGCAAACGGTATCGGGCGGAAGCGTCTTGGCAAGTTTGGAGAGCGAGCGCATAATCGCCGCCTCGTCACCGCCGGAAAGATCGGTACGACCGTGGCTGCCCGGGAAAAGCGTGTCGCCCACAAAGGCGATGTTCCCCTGCTCGGTCGCGGCGAACAGGACGATGCCGCCCGGCGTATGCCCCGGCGTCTCGATCACCTGCAGGCAGATATCGCCCAATTCAATCGTATCGCCCTCGGCAAGCAGCCGCGTCGGCTCGCCCGGATCGGGCGTCTCAATACCCCACATGGCGCGCTGCTCCTCGATATTTGCGCGAGGCACCGTCACGTCCTTAGCGCACAACTCATATAGTGCGCTGTCGCCAACGACAGCTCGAACCCCGGCGACCCCGCCAACATGGTCGGCATGACCGTGCGTGCAGACAGAGCCGAGTACGCGAACTTCGGGATGCGCGGTGCGGATATGCTCCACAAGACGCTCGCCCTCCCACGCCGGATCGACGATTAAGCACTCGTCATTCGAAATCACGGCGTAACTGTTGGTCTGAATCGGGCCGTTGACGAGTGCCTCAATCGAAGCTGCACCTCGGGGTGTCAGGTCCAAAGTCATATCGCCCATGCGCATACCCTCCTTCTAAAATACGTTCGAGGCACCAAACGATGCCTCGAACGTAACCGATATCTATGATGCTGAGAGGCTCTCGCACCTACACACGGCGCTTGAGCTGAGCTCCGCCTTCGCCGGGCATAAGACGGCGAGCGTCGTAGACCGAATCGACACTGCTGATGGAAGCCAGCAGCGGATCCAGACCGCTCGCGTCCGAGATCTCGACCATAAAGCGCAGGGTTGCAATACCCTCGCGGTTGGTCGACGTGGCGGCAGAAAGGATATTGCCGCCCGCATCGCCAATGGCAATGGTGACATCCTTGAGCAGGCCCATGCGGTCCAGGCACTCGACCACGATCTCGACCTGGAAGAGGGTGTCGGCAGCGCCGTCCCACTCCACATCGATCATGCGCTCGGGATGTTCCATAAGACCCTTGACGTTGGGGCAGTTGGCGCGATGCACCGAAACGCCACGGCCGCGCGTGATGAAGCCGACGATGTCATCGCCCGTCACCGGATTGCAGCAATGCGCCAGACGGACCAGCAGACCGCTGTTGCTCTCGCCCTTGACGATAATGCCGTTGCTGGCGCTCTTGCCGCGCTTTTGCGGCTTGCGGTTGGAGCCGCGGGCAGGCTGCTTGACGATCTCGGCAATGGCTTCGGTCTTGGTGAGCTGCTCCTCGGGCTTGGGGTCCAAGATTTGCTCGACCTTGTTACCCACAGCGCGCGGGGCAACCTTGCCGGCGCCGACGGCGGCAAACAGGTCCTCGAGCTGCTTGTAGTTAAACTGCTCCGCCACGGCGTTGAGCGCACGCGTGGATCGCGGCGTAGAGATGCCATACCCGCGCTTGCGCAGGTCCTTGGCCAGTATATCGCGGCCGGCAGCAGCGTCATCGTCTTTGGTCGCGGCGGCGAAGTAACGGCGGATCTTTGACTTGGCGGAAGGTGTCTTAACGATCTTGAGCCAATCACGCGACGGCTTGGAACTCTTGTTGGTCAGGATCTCGACACGGTCACCCGTCTTAATCTCGTGCGTGAGCGGAGCCACCGCACCGTTGATTTTGGCGCCGACGCAATGGTTTCCCACCTCGGTGTGAACGGCGTAGGCAAAGTCGAGCGGTGTAGAGCCGGCACGAAGCGCCATGACCTCGCCCTTGGGTGTAAAGACAAAGATCTCCTGGTCGAACAGATCGACCTTCAGCGAGTGCAGGTATTCCTTGGCGTCCGTAATCTCGTCAGACGCTGCCCAATCGAGCGAATGTTTGAGCCAGTTAATCTGGTCGTCCAGACGCTGGGCATCATTGGTCTTAGACGCAGACGATCCGCCCGACTTCTTATAGAGCCAGTGGGCGGCAATGCCGTACTCGGCCTGCTCATGCATCTCGTAGGTTCGAATCTGAATCTCGAGCGGGCGGGCCGTGGGGCCGATAACCGTCGTATGGAGCGACTGGTAGTTGTTGACCTTGGGCATGGCGATATAGTCTTTGAAGCGACCGGGCATGGGGTGCCACAGCGTATGCACCGCGCCGAGCGTGGAGTAGCAATCGCGCACCGAATGCGTGATGACACGCAGTGCCACCAGGTCGTAGATCTCGGAGAATTCCTTGCCCTTGCGCTTCATCTTTTGGTAGATGGACCAATAGTGCTTGGAACGGCCATTGATCTGGAAGCCCTCCAGGCCAATGCGGTTGAGCTCGTCGGTGAGCGTCTTGATAGTCTCAGCCAGATAGCGCTCGCGAACCTCGCGCGACTCAGCCACCATGCGCGCAATGCGCTGGTAGGCATCGGGCTCCAGGTAGAAGAAGGACAGGTCCTCGAGCTCCCACTTAATAGAGCTCATGCCCAGACGGTCGGCCAGGGGCGCATACACGTCCATGGTCTCGCGAGCCTTAAACAGGCGACGGTCCTCGCGAAGGGCCGCCAGCGTACGCATGTTATGCAGGCGGTCGGCAAGCTTAACGATAATGACGCGGATGTCCTTGGACATGGCGAGGAACATCTTGCGCAGCGTGAGGGCCTGCTTCTCGTCCATGCTGTCGACTTCGATGTTGGTGAGCTTGGTCACGCCATCGACGAGCTCGGCTACCGTATCGCCAAACAGGCCGGACACATCGGCAAGCGAGGTCTCGGTATCCTCGACGGTATCGTGCAGCAGCGCGGCGCACACCACATCGCAGTCCATCTTGAGATCGGCCAAAATGATGGCCACCTCGACGGGATGGTTAATGTACATCTCGCCCGAGCGGCGCTTTTGGTTGCAGTGCTTCTCGGCGGCAAAGCAATAGGCCTGCTCCACCTTAGAGAAGTCCTCCTCATTCATATATTTGAGGCACAGGCGCTCCAGCTTGTCGTAGCTGTCCGCCATAATCTCGGGCGGCAGCTCATCGGCATGCTTATAGTGCTCCATCTCCGAAAACGGCTGGAGGGTGGAATCATGGGCGGTACGGGCTGCGGCATCCATCGAGGTCCCCTTCCCCTAGGCCCGCGGTACGATCGGGCGGTTAACTTTGGCTAGCATATCAGAAGCGCACGAATCGAGTGCCCAGCTCCGGAAAGCCGAGAACTCCATGCGCGAGCGCAAGCCCTCCAAATAGCGAATTGACCTGCTCAATTGCACACGGCCGGGGTTTTCGGCCATCGCGATGCGACGGGTGTCGTCAAACCCCGAAACGCGACAGAAACCAAGCTCTTCGAAGATTCCCAGGCCGCTTTCCACCGAGCGCTCGTCGACCGGCGTGCGGGCATCGATGGCAAGGCACATCTGCGCGATGTCGATATCGCTCGCGCTAAACGAGTCGTCTCCGGTCTTGCCGCGGTTGGAGCGCCACATAGTCTGCAGCGCTCGATAGAGCGTGACGAGTTCATCGCGCTCGGGCGCGTAGCAGTCGAGCAGGCGCTCGTTAATGCGAGCGTCACGCGACGAATAGAGCAAGTGAATCACGGCAGGTTGGCCGTCGCGACCGGCGCGTCCGCTCATCTGGTTAAATTCAATGCTGCCAAACGGCATGTGGTAGAGCACGACATGGCGAATATCGGGCAGGTTGACGCCCTCACCAAAGGCAGAGGTCGAAACGATGCAGCTGAGGCTTCCGTCACGAAACGCTTCCTCAACACGGCGACGATCGGAGCGCGCAAGCCCCGCGTTATAGAACGCGATGCGGGTCGCGCAATCGGGCACCCGCTTGCGCAGTGTCTTGGCAAGCGCCACGGACTGATCACGCGAGTTGACGTAGATGACGGTCTTCTCCCCCGTAGCCACGATTGACACCAGGCGGTTCTCGCGGCTCGCAAGATCTCGGTCATCCTCGAGCTGCAAGTTCTCGCGCACCGTCTCGTCGACCACCGTGCGAGTGATCGGCAACATGCGGGCAAGCTCGGCCACGACCGGAGCCGTCGCGGTGGCCGTCGCAGCCATAACGACCGGGTCGCCCAGGGCTTTGAGGATATCGGGCATGTCAAGATAGGCGCTGCGGTCGCCGCCCTTGGCAAGGCCGGCGTGGTGCGCCTCATCGATAACGACAAAGCCGATGCGGCCCGAACGCGCGAAGCGGTCACGGTGGATAGACAGGAACTCGGGCGTCGTGAGCACGATACCGGTGCGGCCCGAAGCTAGGCCGGCGAACACGTCATCGCGTGCGGCCTCCACGGTTTCGCCGGTCAGCACGCCAACGCCAATGCCGAGCGCGGCCATCGTCGACGAGAGGTGATAGGCCTGGTCGGCAACAAGCGCACGCAGCGGATAGACAAAGATGCTCGCACGTCCGCGAAGCACCGCCTCACGCGCGGCATGCACATGGAAGATGAGCGACTTGCCGCGGCCCGTTCCCATAACCGCCAAAACGCTCTGGTGATCGGCCAAGGCGTCGAGCGCCTCAACCTGCGCGCGGTGCGGCTGGTTCGATCCGATAAAGCTATGGATAAGCGAGCGCGTGAGCTCGGTATAGGAAAGCTGGGCGAGCGTCTCGCGCTTGCGCGACTCCAGGCGCAGATCGGAGTCTGCCGGCTGCACGCCACGACGAAGCTCGCATGCCGGATCGTCGACGCTGGGCAGCGTGGTATCGCGGACCAGAACATCCTTGACCATGAGCTTGGACTTCACACGACCCTGCCAATGCTCGGCAACGGCCTCGAACACCAAGTCGACAGCGCTATCGCAGTTGATGAGCTTATCGATTTGCGGCACGCGGAACATAATAGCCGGCACACTCGCGGCGCCATCGGTCGCCACAAAGCGCATGTGCTCGCCGGTCTTACCCACCACGGCGCGATCACACATCGTCACGCCCTCGGCAGCCAGCAGCGGCACCTTATTACCCTGGCCAAACGGCTCAAGGCGGGAAATCTGCTCGATGGTCTCGATATTCAATTCGGAAAAGTCGACCGTGGCGGCAACCTCGTCGATGTCTTCAAAGTCCTCGGCGGGAATCTCCGATAGCACGGCGGAAAGGCGACGACGGAATTCATCGAGCTTGGATGCCTCGATGGTCACACCCACCGCGCCGGCATGTCCGCCGCGACGAATCAGCAGGTCGGAACAGCGCTCGACGGCGTCAAACAGGTTAACTTTGCCCACCGAGCGACCAGAGCCGCGCGCGATACCGTCCTCGATCGAGAACAGCAGCGCCGGCACGTGATAGCGGTTGGTCAGACGGCTTGCCACGATGCCCTTGACACCCTCGTGCCAGCCTTCGCCGCCCACGACGATCGCGCGTCCGCCGTCATAGGTCTCCTCGACCTTTGCCATGGCATCGCGCGTGAGCTCCGCCTCGATCTCACGGCGCTGGCGGTTGATTTCTTCGAGCTCAGCCGCCAGCGCGCTTGCTTCGATGGGATTGCGGGCAAGCAGCAGGTCGAGCGCCAGCTTGGGATCGGCCATGCGACCGGCAGCGTTTAAGCGGGGAATGAGCGAGAATGACAGGCCGTCGGCCGTAATGGTAGAAAGATCGGCCTTGGCAAGTGCGGCAAGCGCGATATAGCCGGGACGGGCCGTCACGCGCATCTGCTGGATGCCCTCGGCGACCAGTGCGCGATTCTCGGGCGTGAGCGGCATCATGTCGGATACGGTGCCCAGCGCCGCGACCTCTATCAGCGAACGCCAATACGACGGCTTGCCCAAACGCTCGCCCAGGACCTGCACCAGTTTGAGTGCCACGCCGGCACCGGCAAGCTCGCGCGAGGGACCCTCGTCCTCGAGCTTGGGGTCGGTCAGGGGCACGCCCTGCGGCACCTGGTCGGAAGGCTCGTGATGGTCCGTGACCACCAAATCGATCCCCAGGCTCTCCAGATAGGAGACCTCTTCCTTGGCAGCAATACCGTTATCGACGGTCACAATCAGGTTGGGTTGGGCGAGCTCGTTGACGCGGTCGAGCGCCGCACGCGACAGGCCGTACCCCTCGTCAAAGCGGTGCGGGATAAACGGTGTGACATTGGCGCCAAACATCCGCAGCGCCTCGGTCAACAGACAAGTCGACGTTATGCCGTCGACGTCAAAATCGCCAAAGACGGCGATGCGCTCGTGACTGCGAACAGCGCGCTCAACGCGGTCGGCGACGACCGCCATGCCCGGAATAACGAGCGGGTCCGCCCAGTCGCGATCGAGCGAAGGCGTCAAAAACAGTTGGCCTTCCTCGATGGATGTAATGCCGTGCGCAACCATAATGCGCGCCACCAGCCCGGGTATGCCCAGGCCAGCCGAAAGCTCCTTTTCGAGCTCGGGGTTTTGCCGAGCGACCGCCCAGCGATGCGTCGTCTTAAGCGATGACATAGGCGCCCACCCCCGATAGGGGCAGGTCGCCGCGATACCTCTCACGGTTCATAGCGATGAGTCCTCTGTGTATGCCCGCTTCGGCAGGCAGATCTGTTGAACGGATTTATTATACCGTGCGGCACGGACGCAAAACGCCGCGGTGCGCCGCGGTTTCGGCAAACGATGGCGGTAATGGCCTCGAAATAATCGAGCGTTTCAGCCGCACGGACGCATACGAGCGTCTAGCATATCCATACAAACGAGTTCGCGGATAAAGGGAGTCACGGGACATATGAAGCAATGGGCTGGACTGGGAAAGTTCCTCGCGGGGCATATGCAGATCATCGTTCCGATTTGCGTGGCGCTCGGAGTGCTCTTTCCCCAGCAGATCGGCGTGCTCAAGCCCATTGTTCCCGCCCTCTTCGCCTTTATGACGTTTCAGGGCGCGCTCAGCAACACTTTTCACCAGGTAGCCGAGGTGTTCCACCGTCCGCTGCACCTGATTCTGGCGCTGCTGGTCTCGGCAGTGCTTATTCCCATCGCGGCGTATGCCATAGGGTCACTCTTCTTTGGCTCCAACCCCAACCTTGTCTGCGGCATCGTGCTCGAGTACAGCGTGCCCGTGGCCGTCACCGCTTTTATGTGGATCAGCATGTTCGGCGGCAACGGCCCGCTCGCGCTCACCATCATCCTGACGTCCTCGGTTATCTCCCCTGTGACGATTCCGCTTACGCTTAAGCTCTTGCTGGGTGCCACCGTCTCGATCGATGTGCCGAGCATGATGCAAGACATGGCCTTTATGATCGCCATCCCCGCCGTGCTCGGCATCGTGATCAACGAGCTCACGCGTGGATGGGGACACGAGAAGCTCTCCCCCGCGCTCTCGCCCGCTTGCAAATTCATGATGATGGGCGTTATCGCCTCCAACTCCACCGCCATGAGCGAGTACGTGCTGCACATGAACGCGGTGCGCCTGGAAGTCGCCCTCTTTATTTTGACCTTCGCCATCAGCGGCTTTGTCATCGGTTTTCTGGTCGCCCGTGCGCTGCATCTGCCATATAGCGAGACGGCTACCATGTGCTTTACCTGCGGCATGCGTAACATCTCTTCGGGCGCCGTCATCGCCACGCAATACTTTCCGGGCGAAGTCGTATTCCCCGTCATGTGCGGCACGCTGTTTCAGCAGGTACTCGCCTCGCTTATCGGGCATCTCTTTGAGCGTCTAACCGGCGAGGAGCGCGCCGCCCAGCGCAAGCGGGTCGAGGCCGGCCGCGACGCCATGGCACGCTAGACTGTCCGCAGTGTGCGGGCGCTCACTTTACGATGTGAGCGCCTCCAGATGTGCACGGAGTCGCTCCGCATCGACATCGAGCGTGGTCTCAGCATTGACCTGGGCCAAACGATAGCCGACAAAGTAGGGCGAAGCCACCCAACGCGGCAGCGCCTTGGCAATGGTCCGACCGCCCAGGTGATAGAAGAACAGGTTATACGACTCTGCGCGACCACCGTGGTGCTCGTTCAGGATATAGCGCAGAGCTACCTGGATCGCATCGGCGAAGAGATCCGCCTCGGCTTGGTCTCTCGTGTCATCGCTGGCAGCGATTCCCTGCGGGGCTGAAACGTTGATCTCAAAGAACCCCATGATCGGTTCGGTTGAGATGTTGACCGCGATTCTCCCCTGTTGCCAGAGATTGATGCCTTCGAAATTGGCAGAAGTCAGCGAAGTGTAGCCGTCTTCCTGCTCCAAACCCACAATCTGCATGTGCGGATGAACGAGGCTACCGCCCGAGAGCGGACCCTTGTTCTTGTACATGAGCACGCTTCGATACTGCTGTGAATCAATCATCTGCTGCCAGCAACCCAGGGCAAACCGCATCACATGGTGGAGTTCATCCGGCTCATAGGTCACCAGGTCGGCATCGTGATCGGCCGACTCGATCAGCACGGTTTGACGGGTGGCGCGCAGGGTCTTGAACTTATTCTCGAGCCAGATGCAGTCACCATCGCGCTGGATGATGTTGGCAAGCCCCTCCGTGTCGCAAAAGGAGCACGCGGTGCCAGGGCGACGATTATCGTCAGGCTTACCGCTCGCCTGCTGAACGTCAAATACCAGCGCCACGGGTTATACCTCCAGCGGCACGATCTTGGTGCCATGGAGCTCGGAGACGCCTAGCGCCGCCGCGACCGTGTCGCGATTTGCCGTAGTGATGCCGCCGCCGGGAAGGATGGTCAAACGATCGCCCGCATACTCGATTAAACGAGCCAGGTGATCAAAATTATCCTCGATCGACGTACCGGCAGCGCCGCCATGCGTGAGGATGCGCGTAACGCCGCAGTCGGCAAGTGTATCAATCGCATCGAGCTGAGCCTCGGGCGAGAGCTGGTCAAATGCCATGTGGAAGGTGATGTCGATGGGCTCACGCTTGCATTCCTCGGTCGCGCAGCCCGCGGCCATCACGAGGGCGCCCAACGTAAGCTCGTCGAGTGCCCATCCGCCAGCGCAGGGCTTGCAGCAGCCAAAGACCAAGCCGTCAACGCCGGCGCTCACGGCAAGGCCCAGGTCCATCTCCATCATACGCAACTCGTCCTGGTTGTAGTGAAAGTCGCCGCCACGCGGACGGATCATGCACATCACCCGTGCATCGTGCTCGTGTGCATAGTTGGTCGTAGCGCTGATAACGCCGGCCGAAGGCGTGGTGCCACCGACGGCAAGGTTGTCGCACAGCTCGATACGCCTTGCACCGGCATCGATAGCCGCCGGCACCCGCTCAAAGTTCTCGGCACAAAACTCGTACAGCATAGATAGACCCCAAAAGACAGCAGATGTTTTCCGACGGGCATTGTCACACATCCCCATGAAGTTGCGGTGGAATGGGGACTCTTTTGGCCTCCGAGACTCCCATTTAGTCCCTATTTCGCCGCAACTTAAAAAGGGGCGCTGACTGAGATGGTCAGCGCCCCTTTTGTTAGGTGGGTTAGCCTCCGAGGTAGGCTTTGCGGACGTTGTCGTCATGCAGGAGCTCTTGGCCGGTGCCGGTCATGGTGATCTTGCCGGTCTCGAGCACGTAACCGCGTGTGGCGATGGAAAGCGCCATCTGCGCGTTTTGCTCGACCAGAAGCACCGTGGTGCCGGCCTTGTGAAGGTCCTCGACAATCTGGAAGATCTGTTCAATCAGAATCGGCGCCAGACCCATGGAAGGTTCGTCGAGCATAAGCAGTTTGGGGTTACTCATAAGGGCGCGCCCCATAACGAGCATCTGCTGCTCGCCGCCCGAAAGGGTGCCGGCGACCTGGCGACGACGTTCCTTCAGGCGCGGGAACTGCTCGTAGACGCGCTCCAGGCCCGGAGCCACCGTGGACTTGGGCTGCGTATAGGCACCCATCTCCAGGTTCTCCTCGACCGTCATCTGCAAAAAGGCGCGACGACCCTCGGGAACCTGAGCCAGGCCCTTACCAACCAGCTTATCAGCGGGCGTATGAGTAATGTCCTCGCCCATAAACTTGATGGAACCGGTCTTGGAACGCAGCAGGCCCGAGACGGTCTTGAGCGTTGTGGACTTGCCGGCACCGTTGGCGCCAATCAAGGCCACGATCTCGCCCTCGTTAACGTTAAAGGAGATGTCCTTAATGGCGTGGATGGCGCCGTACCAGACGTTGATGTTGTAGACGGAAAGCATCGGCTCTGCCATTTAGTTCTCCCCCTTATCCTGCTTGCCCAGATATGCCTCAATAACAGCGTCGTTGTTCTGGATTTCCTCTGCCGTGCCCTTGGCGATGACCTTACCAAAGTTGAGCACGCAGATGCCCTCGCAGATGTTCATAACGAGCGACATATCATGCTCGATAAGCATGATAGCAATGCCAAAGGTGTCGCGAATCTTGACGATGTTCTCCATGAGCTCCGCGGTCTCGGACGGGTTCATGCCGGCAGCAGGCTCGTCGAGCAGCAGTAGCTTGGGGTTGGTGGCAAGCGCGCGGACGATCTCCAGACGACGCTGAGCGCCGTAAGGCAGCGATCCGGCCTGCTCGTTTGCCAGATGCTCCATATCAAAGATGGACAGCAGCTCCATGGCGCGCTCGTGAGCAGCCTTCTCGTGCTTCCAATACGTCGGCAGGCGCAGCACGCCCTCAAAGCCGGAGTAACGCTCCTGGTTATGCAGGCCGACCTTGACGTTATCCTCCACCGTCATGGTGTTGAATAGGCGAATGTTCTGGAAGGTACGGGCAATACCCATGCGGTTGACCTGGTAGACCGACTTGCCCGAGGTGTCCTCGCCGTCGAGCAGGATGGTGCCGTGCGTGGGCTGATACACCTTGGTGAGCAGGTTGAAGACCGTGGTCTTACCGGCACCGTTGGGACCGATCAGACCGGCGATCTCGGTCTTGCCGATGGTGAGGCTAAAGTCGTCGACTGCCTTAAGGCCACCGAACTCGATGCCCAGGTGGATGCACTCAAGTGCCGGGCGCTGGCCCAAGTCACGGTCGGGAACGATGGCGCCGGAAGGATACGGGACCATCTTGCCCTTGTTGAACTCAAATTTACTGGGCATCGGCTGTCACCTCCTTCTTGGAAGCAAAGCGGTCCTTGACGCGACCGAAGAACGCCTTGAGCTGCGGGTTGTTGGTAAAAATCATGACCAGGATCAGCACGATGGCATAGATGAGCATGCGGTAATCCGAGAACTGACGGAGTAGCTCGGGAAGCACCGTGAGCAGCGCCGCCGCGATGACGGAACCGCGCATGTTGCCCAGGCCGCCCAGGACCACGAACACCAGGATGAGGATGGACGTGTTGAAGTCGAACTTGGTGGCGGAGAGCTGCGAGAAGTTACCGCCGAAGAGAGCTCCGGCAGCACCGGCGAGGGCAGCGGAAGCCACGAAGGCGATCATGCGGTACTCGGTGACGGAGATGCCTACGGACTCGGCTGCAATCTTGTTATCGCGCACGGCCATAATGGCACGGCCGGTACGGCTGCGAACCAGGTTGAGCACGATCACGAGTGCGACCATGACCAGGATGGCACCGGCGAGGAAGGTCGAATAGGTCGACACGCCCGATGCGCCCTGCGCGCCCTTGATGATGGCGGTGCCGTCCTCGAGCAGGTGCAGGTCATCGATCGTAGAGTTGCCCGTGATGTTAAAGATCACGTGCAGGCCGCGGGAGTCGACACCCACAATGAGGCAGGTGACGATCTCTTTGATGATCTCGCCAAAAGCCAGCGTCACGATAGCCAGGTAATCGCCGCTCAGGCGAAGGACCGGGATGCCGATCAAGAAGCCCAGGATGGCGGCAGCGATGGCGCCGACCACGATGCTGATGATAAGGCGCACCGGATCGGAAGGAATAGCGCTCTCGAGGGCGACCGCGGTGACGATACCCGTGTAGGCACCGATACTCATAAAGCCCGCATGGCCCAGCGACAAGTCGCCCGCGATGCCGACGACGAGGTTGAGGGAAATGGCCATGACGATGTAGGCCGTAATGGGAACCAACTGACCGGCGATCATGCGCGGGATCATATGGTTGGACTGCATAAAGAACACGATGGCGAAGGCCACGATGCACATAGCGTACGTGACAAAATCATGACGCGTCTGCTTGTCTTTAAGAAACTTCATAACGCTCACCTACACCTTCTCGGGGACGTACTTGCCCAAGAGGCCGGCAGGCTTGACGAGCAGGACGATGATCAAAACACCAAAGACGATGGAGTTGGCAAGGCTCGTGGAAATGTAGGCCTGCGCCATCGCCTCGATGATGCCGATGAGAATGCCGCCGACAAAGGCGCCGGGGATGGAGCCGATGCCACCGAAGACGGCGGCGTCGAAGGCCTTGATGCCAGGCATGGCACCCGTCGTGGGCTGCAGCACCGGCGAGTAGGAGCACAGGAGCACGCCGGCGATGGCGGCAAGGGCAGAGCCGATGGCAAACGTCATCGAGATGGTGCGGTTGACGTTGATGCCCATGAGCTGAGCGGCGGCCTTGTCCTCGGACACGGCACGCATGGCCTTACCCATCTTGGTCTTACCTGTAAAGAACATCAGGCCGGCCATGATAACCAGGCAGGCGACGATGGTGACGAGCGAGACGGCGCTTACGTTGAACTTGGCCAAGAACTCCGGCACCTGGAAGGTGACGAGCGAAGTGAAGTTCTTGGGCGTGGCGCCCCACAGAAGCTGCGCGGCGTTCTGCAGGAAGTAAGACACGCCGATAGCCGTGATCAGAACGGCCAGCGGGCCCGCCTGACGCAGCGGCTTGTATGCCAGACCCTCGATGAGAACACCGAGAACGGTACAGACCACACAAGAGAGAACTACAGATGCCCAGCCCGGGAGGCCGAGATACGACGTGGCGCAGAACGAGACATAGGCACCGACCATGATAACGTCGCCGTGAGCGAAGTTCAGCATCTTGGCGATACCGTAGACCATGGTGTAGCCCAACGCGATGATGGCGTAGACGCTGCCCATGGACAGGCCGTTGACCAGGTATTGGATAAAGACCGTCATGTTCCACATCCCCCTTTCGAATAGGTTTCCAGTTGATGTATGAAACAGGGACGTTACATCGTCCCTAGATACCAAGCAAGCAGGGAAGGCCAAAACCTCCCCTGCTTGGGATCAAAACCGCTCTATGTAAGGCGGCCAATTAGGCCTGTACGTACTTGCCGTCGGTGATGACGTACGCCGTGGGCTCCTTCTGGACCTGGCCCTTATCGTTCCAGGTGAGCTTGCCGGTCAGACCGTCAACGGTAATCTTGAGCATAGCCTTGGACAGCTTCTCGGCGGCCTCGGTCGGGTCGGCGTCGACACCAAGACCGGCCTCCTTGAGGGCCTCGGCCACCGCGTGCACGCCGTCGTAGGCGTCGGCGGCAAACTGGTCGGGGGTATCGCCGTACTTATCCTTGTAAGCGTTGACGAAGTCGGCGTTCTTCTCGTCGTCGGCGGAGAACGGGGTCATGAGCAGCAGACCCTCGGCAAGAGAGGTATCGAAGCCCTCAACGCCCAGGATGCCGTCCATGCCGTCGCAGCCCATCATCTTGACGTCGTAGCCCATGTCCTTGGCGTTCTTGAGCAGGACGGACGCCGGCGTGTAGTAGATCGGCGCAAAGATCATGGTGGCGCCGGCCTGCTTGGCCTTGGTCAGCTGGTTCGTAAAGCTCGTGGCGGAGTCGTCCTTAAAGGTCTCCTCGTCAACAATCTCGAGCTTGGACTCAGCGGCCTGGGCCTTAAAGGAATCTGCGATGCCCGAAGAATAGGCGTCGCCGGAGTTATAGAACAGCACGAACTTCTCGTCCGCATACTTCTGCGCCAGGAACTTGGCAGCGTTGACACCCTGGTTGGGGTCGGTGAAGCAAACCTGGAAGACGCAATCCTTGCCGTCGGTGACGTCCTCGGAGGACGCGGACGGGGTGATCATGAACGTCTTGGGGTCGTTACCACACTCTGCGGCAACGGCAACCGACGCACCCGTGGTAGTCGGGCCGACGAGGGCCTGCATGCCCCAGTCGAGCAGGGTGTTGAAGGCGTTGACGGCCTTCTCGCCATCGGCCTGGTCATCCTCGGCCTTGCTGGCAAGCGGCAGCTCCTTGGTCGAAAAATCCTTGCAGCCAAGCTCGACACCCTGGGTAACGGACTTGCCGTAGGACGCGTTGGCGCCGGTCAGCGGGCCGATGGTGCCGATCTTAAACGAAGCGTCGCTCGAAGCGGAACCGCTGTCGCCGCCGTTGGAGGAGCAGCCAGCTAGAATGGACATCGCCCCCAGACCTGCTGCGCTCGCGATAACGCTCCTGCGATTCATAACAGGGTTCAATGACTTACCGGTGAGGCTCGACATGCGGCTCTCCTCTCAAATCTCGTCGGGTTTCGGTTACCCGACAGGCCATCCTTCGCCGTGTTCGGCGTTCGCAAAATAGTAGACGCTTTAGTTGAGAAAAGTGGCGATTATTTCAACTTTTCTTTTGCTTTGTCCATTTATCCATATTTATGCGTATTTCTATCAGTTTATGCAGTTTAGCCACTTTATTATGTGAAAGTAATGTTTCTGTTCTGTTACAAGCGCCCTTGCCCTGAATAAAACGGCCTCACCGGTCTCGTTATATGCACTTAGGCGGAGATGTACTTGCCGTCCTGGATTACATAGGCTGTCCATGCCGTCGGCACCCATTAGTGTCATGTCGTAGCTCATGTCCTTGGCGTTCTTGAGCAAAACGGACGCTGGGGTGAAATAGATCGGGGCAAAAATAAGCGTGGCTCCGACAAGGAAACTCCTGCGGTTAAGTACGTTGTTGATGCTAAGCATGGTGCCCCCCTCTTCGCTGGCCGCAGTGCGGCCGTCTTGCGGTACGGGGCAAACCTCATGGTGCAAACGTTGACAGTTTGTTACGGAGTTCCGTTTGTAGCGAGCATGTTTCCAATGTTTCCGCAGCGTTTCGGGGGTGCCGTTTTGTGCGACTCCTGTTGCCTGGCGAGCACGCGCCCTCGGTTCACGCTAGAATGCACTCAACCTTTAAGCGGTTAATCCATCCATAAGATGCACGAAGGAGCTATCTATGAGCGAACCCCTGCGCACCGTGAACGTCGGTCTGATCGGTCTGGGAACCGTCGGCGGCGGCGTGGCCCGTCTGATCAAGAGCCACCACGATGAGTACCTGGCAGCCTACGGCATCGACCTTAAGCTGACCCGCGCCTGCGCGCTTGCTTGGGAGCAGGCCGAGGCGGCAGGCATTGAGCGCGAGGCCTTTACGAGTGACTGGCACGACGTCGTCAGCGACCCCGCCGTCGACATCGTCGTCGAGCTGATCGGCGGTGAGCATCCCGCAACCGAGATCTTCACCACTGCCTTTGAGCACGGCAAGCACGTCGTCTCTGCCAACAAGGCCCTACTGGGCCGTCACGTCGAGACGCTTGCCGAGAAGGCACGCGCGTGCGGCGTGCAGATTAAGTGCGAGGCCAGCTGCGGCGGCGGCATCCCCATCGTGAGCACGCTTGAGCACGACCTGGTGGGCAACAAGATCCTGACCATCGCCGGTATTCTCAACGGTACCACCAACTACATCCTGTCGCGCATGGACGCCGAGGGTGCCGATTACGCCGACGTGCTCGCCGACGCGCAGGCCAAGGGCTATGCCGAGGCCGACCCGTCCGCCGACGTCGACGGCTTCGACGCCGCCAGCAAAACGGCGATCCTCGCCTCCATCGGCTTTGGCACCCGTGTGACCACCGACGACGTATACCAGCAGGGCATCCGTACCATCGGCGCCGAGGACATCGCCCAGGCACGCGAACTCGGCTACACCATTAAGCTGCTCGGCATCGCCCGCAACACCGACGCCGGCGTCGACGTCCGCGTGCATCCCACGCTGATCCCCGCCGACCACATGCTCGCCAAGGTCAACGGCGCCATGAACGCCGTCTACGTGGTGGGTGACGCCGTGGGCGAAACCATGTTCTACGGTGCCGGCGCAGGCTCCTTCCCCACCGCAAGCGCCGTCGTGGGCGATATCCTGTCGCTCTCCGAGCAGATCAGCCGCGGCGTGGCTCCGCTTCCCGAGATTGAGCCCTATGGTCACAACCTCGCCTTTAAGCCCATGGACGAACTCCAGACCAAGTACTATGTGCGTCTGAAGGTCGCCGACCGCGTGGGCGCCCTGTCCGAGACGGTCGACATCTTTGCCAAGCACAACATCTCGATCTCGCTCATCAACCAGGTCGAGGACGGCAAGTCGGGCGTCAGCGATGCCTGCTCGGTCATCTTCCTGACGCACCGCGCACTCGAGAAGGACGTCCAGGCTGCCGCCGCCGAGCTTGCCAGTGTCGACTGCGTGGCCGAGGTCGCCAACGTCCTGCGTATCGAGGACGTCGAGGCCTGGACCGAAGGTGTTATGGCCAACTAATCCAACGCTTGCCTAGCAATACACGCTTTGAGGGCTCCCGTCCGATGTGGGACGGGAGCCCTTTTGTCTCCTGCCCCAAGCACAACGGCAGAGTACATTTGCGCGAACCGCTCATCGGTAACGCGGGCTACCGTTCACCGATATGCAGACGCGACCGATTCCGGCTACCGCTACGCTGTGCTGCGAATGTCCGCCCGCGATGAGAGGAAGCACCATGTTGCTCGAGGGCAAGAAAGCAATCATCACCGGAGGCACGCGCGGTATCGGCTATGCCATCGCCTGTCGCTTTATCGAGGAGGGCGCCGCCGTCACGGTCTTTGGCTCGCGTCAGGAGACTGCCGACGCCGCCGTTGAAAAGCTGGCCGCAGCCTATCCCGAGGCCAAGGTCTGGGGCCGCACCTGCGACCTCACCTCGCTCGAGGCCGTAACCGAGGCCTTTACCGAGGCAGCCGCCGACATGGGTGGCCTGGACACGGTCGTTAACAACGCCGGCATCTCCCAGCGCTCGCCGCTTCTGGAGTACACGGCCGAAGAGTTCGCCAAGGTCATGGACCTCAACGTCGTCGCCGTCTTTAACGGCCACCAAGCCGCTGCCAAGATTATGGCCGAGGCAGGCCACGGCGGCACCATCACCACCACGAGCTCGATGGTCGCCAAGTACGGTCAGCCCTCCGGCGTTGGCTATCCCACGTCCAAGTTCGCCGTCAACGGTATGGTCCAGTCGCTCTCGCGCGAGCTCGCCCCCATGGGCATTCGCGTCAACGCTGTCGCTCCCGGCGTGACCAAGACCGATATGGTCGCCAACCTTCCCGAAGAGGTCATCAAGCCCATCATCGCCACCATTCCGCTCGGCCGCATGGGCGAGCCCGAGGACGTCGCCAACGCCTTCGTTTTCCTAGCGAGCGACATGTCCTCCTATGTCACGGGCGCCGTGCTCCCCGTCGACGGAGCCGCCCGCTCTTAAGGGACCACAAGCCTCAGCTCCCAGCCTCAACATAGTCCAACAAAGAAGGCGCGCCGTCTGCATCAACTGCAGGCAGCGCGCCTTCTTCTGTTTGAAAGGGAAGCTGTGTCCCGGAATTCCGACTCAGACCGGGACGCAGCTTCCCTCAGGGCCATGTTTCGGAAAGAGCGCCCCGTTTTGAACGCCGATTCTGGGATACCGTTTCCGCAACGGGTCTCTCGCGGAAACTGCATCCCACTCTGAGCGCCCATTCCGGGACACAGTTTCCCAACGGCCCCCGTTTCGGAAACCACATCCCGTTCCGAGCCTTCAAAGCAGGACGCGGCTTCCCCGAGAGAGTATCGACTACTTGCCGTCGTCGTCCTCGGCTTCTTCTCTTGCATAGAGCTCCAGCATGCGGCGGCGGTATTCGCGCACGGCGAGCTTGGCGCGCTCCAGGCGGCGACGCTCGCGCGGAGTCAGCTCGGACGGGTCGACCTCGTCTCCATAGGTCTTATCGGCAAGAAGATGTGCCGCGTCCACAATACGGGCATCGATATGGCCGCTCGCCGCCTCGGCGGAAAGACGCTCGGCAATCGTATCGAGCGTAGGCAAGCCCTCGAATACGCGACCATGGCCATGCGAAGTCAGCAGCTCGTGCTCACGTGCGAGCAGGCTCGCCAAATCGTGATGGGCGCGCAGGATGTCGAGCGCATCGGATGGATGCTCGGCAACTTCTGCCACGGCGGTGACCGGCGCGGCGTCGACCACGCGGTAGAAGAGCTGCGCGAGCAACGGCATCAAGAACACCGTGATGGCACCGGCGGCAACCATGACCGACGCAATATCTTGCGACAGCGCGCCCGCGTTGACGGCAACGCTTGTCACGGCAACGATGATCGGCAGGGCCGTGGTGCAGTACAGGGCCACGGTAATGCGACCATACGCCGACACATCGCGCGTCGCAGGACAAATGCTCATAGAGATGAGAATGGGAACGGCACGAATAATCAACAACGCCACGATAAAGCCCACGAGCAGACCCGGGCGCGACGCCACGGCCGTCAGATTGATCTTTGCGCCCGATACGGTAAAGAATACCGGAATCAAAAAGCCGTAGGCCAGGCCGTCGAGCTTGGTCTCGAGCGTATGGTTGCCCTCGGGGATGATGTAGCGCAGGACAAAGCCGGCGGCAAAAGAACCCAACACGATGTCGAGATCAAAGACAGCCGAGAACGCCACGAGTGTGACCAGGATGAGCACCGTCAGGCGCACGAAGGTCTGCGACGTGGTATCGGCACGTTCCTCGACAAACGCAAAGAAGCGGCTGCCGACGCGCTTGGAGCGGCTCGGGACCACGGCCAGCAACACGCAGACCACCGCAAACAAGCCAAGGATCACAAGCGTTTGGATGCCGGTGCGGGCAGACAGCAGCACCGACATGGCAAGCACAGGGCCGAGCTCACCCCAAGTGCCATACGCGAGAATCGAGTCGCCCACGCGCGTGCCGGTGAGCGAGCGCTCACGCATGATGGGCACGAGCGTACCGAGCGCCGTCGAAGTGAGGGCAAGCGTCACGGCGATACCGTCGAAATGACTGACCGAGAACCACGGGGTAAAGCGTACGGCAAGCCAGGCGATACCAAACGTGACGACCCACGTCGCCAAGCCGTAGCGCCCCTCGACGCCCGTGATGCTCTTGGGGTCGATCTCAAAGCCGGCAAGCAGGAACAAGAAGGCCAGGCCCAGCTCGGACACAAGCGAGACCTCGGCATCTACATGGATGACGCCGAGCATATGGGGTCCCAGCACCGCGCCGAGCACGAGCAAAAAGACCGTCTCGGGAACGGGTTTTCCGGGAATCGCCGAGGCGATAAAAGGACTCGCAAAGGCCACGAGTGCGATGATGGCGAGCGAAACGAATGCCATGTGATGCCTTTCTCTTGTTTGCGCTTCACTGTAGCACCCTCGCCGTCCTCAACGCGCCGCGAGCTGTCGTATCATAGTGAGGTTTACAAACATGTGGCTCAAGGCGACCGCGAGGCTTGTCCCGTAAACCGACCGCTGCCGCATACCGTACCGTACGCCCAACCGATCAGGAAGGCAGGAACCAATGGTCTCTCGTATCTACGTGGAGAAGAAACCCGGGTTCGACGTCGAGGCTCAGCAGCTCAAGGGCGAGCTGACCGAAATTCTCGGCATCAAGGGCATCGAGGCCCTGAGGATCATCAACCGCTACGACGTCGAGGGCATCGACGAGGAGCTTTTCCGCTCCTGCGTGCCGACCGTCTTTAGCGAGCCCCAGGTCGATGTGACCTACGACGAACTCCCCGCAAGCGATGGCGCCGTCTTTGCCGTCGAATTCCTGCCTGGCCAGTTTGACCAGCGCGCCGACTCCGCCAGCGAGTGCGTGCAGCTCATCAGCCAGGGCGAGCGCCCCGCCGTGCGCTCCGCCAAGGTCTATATGATCTCGGGCGCTCTGGACGAGGCCGCCATCGATGCCATCAAGCACTACGTGGTGAACCCCGTCGAGGCGCGCATCGCCTCGCTCGACCTGCCCGAGACGCTGTACATGGAGACTCCCGAGCCCCAGCCCGTCGAGGTGCTCGACGGCTTCCGCAAGCTCGACGAGGCCGGCCTTGCCGCCTTTATCGCCGATCGCGGCCTTGCCATGGACGAGGCAGACATCGCCTTCTGCCAGCAGTACTTCCGCGATGAGGACCGCGACCCCACCATCACCGAGATCCGCGTGATCGACACCTACTGGTCCGACCACTGCCGCCACACCACCTTCGGCACCGTCCTGGACGACGTGACGATCGACGACGCCGTGGTGCAGCAAGCCTTCGACCGCTACATGGAGATGCGCCACGAACTCGGCCGCGACGCCAAGCCCGTCTGCCTCATGGACATGGGCACCATCGGCGCCAAGTACCTTAAGAAGACCGGCGTCATGACCGATGTCGACGAGTCCGAGGAGATCAACGCCTGCACCGTCAAGGTGAAGGTCGATGTCGACGGCGAGGACCAGGACTGGCTGTTCCTGTTTAAGAACGAGACCCACAACCACCCGACCGAGATCGAGCCCTTCGGCGGTGCCGCCACCTGCGTGGGCGGCGCCATCCGCGACCCGCTCTCGGGCCGCAGCTACGTGTACCAGGCCATGCGTGTCACCGGCGCCGGTGACCCCACCGTCCCGGTTTCCGAGACGCTCGAGGGCAAGCTGCCGCAGCGCAAGCTCGTGACCACTGCCGCCGCCGGCTACTCCAGCTACGGCAACCAGATCGGCCTTGCCACCGGTCAGGTCAACGAACTCTATCACCCCGGTTACGTGGCCAAGCGCATGGAGGTTGGCGCCGTCGTGGGCGCTACCCCGGCAAACCACGTTCGTCGCGAGTGCCCCGCCCCCACCGACAAGATCATCCTGCTGGGCGGCCGCACCGGCCGCGATGGCATCGGTGGCGCCACCGGCTCCTCCAAGACCCAGAACACCGAGTCCATCGAGACCTCGGGTGCCGAGGTCCAGAAGGGCAACGCCCCTGTCGAGCGCAAGCTGCAGCGTCTGTTCCGCCGCGGCGACGCCTGCCGTCTGATCAAGCGCTGCAACGACTTTGGCGCCGGCGGCGTCTCGGTCGCCGTGGGCGAGCTTGCCGACGGCCTGTATGTCGACCTGGACACCGTGACCAAGAAGTACGACGGCCTGGACGGCACCGAGCTCGCTATCTCTGAGTCCCAGGAGCGCATGGCCTGCGCCGTCGCCGACGGTGACGTCGAGGAGTTCATGGGCTACGCCGCCGAGGAGAACCTGGAGGCGACCGTTATCGCCGAGGTTACCGCTGAGCCGCGCATGCGCATGGCCTGGAACGGCGTCGCTATCGTCGACCTGTCCCGCGAGTTCCTCAACTCCAACGGCGCACCCAAGCACCAGGTCGCCCACGTGTGCGCCCGTAGCGTGTGGCAGCCCAGCTGGGCCGGCACCACGCTCGCCGAGCGCATGACCTCGCTCGTCACCGACCTCAACGTCGCTTCCAACAAGGGCCTTTCCGAGCGCTTCGACTCCACCATCGGCGCCGCGACCGTGCTCATGCCCTTTGGCGGCAAGACGCAGCTCACCCCCAGCTCGGCCATGGTCGCCAAGTTCCCCGTGGGCGGCGAGACCACCACGGCGAGTGCCATGGCATGGGGCTTCAACCCCTATCTGATGGAGGCCGACCAGTTTGCGGGCGCCTACCTGTCCGTGGTCGAGTCCATCGCCAAGCTCGTGGCTGCCGGCTTTGAGCACAAGCGCGCCTATCTCTCCTTCCAGGAGTACTTCGAGCGTCTGCGCACCGAGGCCGAGCGCTGGGGCAAGCCCACGGCAGCCGTCCTGGGCGCCCTCATGGCCCAAGTCGACCTGGGTGCCGGCGCCATCGGCGGCAAGGACTCCATGAGCGGTTCGTTTGAGGACGAGACCGGCGAGCTCAACGTTCCGCCGACCCTGATCAGCTTCGCCGTCGCCGTGGGCAAGGCCGCCCGCGCCGTCTCGCCCGAGTTCAAGGGCCTCACGCACCGCGTCGTCCGCATCGCCCCCGCCACCTATGGCGAGGACTACCGTCCCGACGCCCAGCAGTTGCTCGCCGCGTTTGACGCCGTCGAGGCGCTCACTGCTACCGGCAACGCCCTGGCCATATCCACGCCCGGCTACGGCTGCGGCGCCGAGAGCCTCTTTAAGATGTGCGTCGGTAACCAGATCGGTATCGAGCTTGCCGAGGATGTAGACGTGGAGAGCCTCTTCACCCCGCTCTACGGCAGTTTTATCGTCGAGCTCGCCGAGGACGCCGAGCTGCCCGAGGTCGCCGACGGCGTTGTCGTCGAGCCCCTGGGCACCACCGTCGAGGGCTATGTCATCGACACCGGCTCCGAGGTCATCGAGCTCGCCGAGCTCCAGGAGGCCTGGGAGAGCGGCATCGAGGGCGTCTTCGCCTACCGCAGCGCCGGCGAGACCCCCGAGGTCGAGACCATCGACTTCCGCGCCAAGGATATCCACGTGTACGGCGGCGCCAAGATCGCCCGCCCGCGCGTGATCATCCCCGTGTTCCCCGGCAACAACTGCGAGTACGACAGCGCCCGCGCCTTCCGTGCCGCCGGTGCCGAGGCCGACACCTTCGTGATCAACAACCTCACGCCCGAGGCCGTCGCCGAGAGCACCCACGAGCTTGCCCGCCGCATCCGTGCAAGCCAGATCGTTATGATCCCCGGCGGCTTCTCGGGCGGCGACGAGCCCGACGGCTCTGCCAAGTTCATCACGGCGTTCTTCCGCGCTCCCGAGGTCACCGAGGCAGTCCGCGACCTGCTCAAGGCCCGCGATGGCCTGATGCTGGGCATCTGCAACGGCTTCCAGGCCCTGATCAAGCTCGGCCTGGTGCCCTACGGCGACATCGTCGACGCCACGCCCGATGCGCCCACGTTGACGTTCAACACCATCGGTCGCCACCAGAGCCGTCTGGTGCGCACCCGCATCTCGTCCAACTTGTCCCCGTGGCTGTCGCAGTGCAGCCTGGACGACCCCTATACCGTCGCCATCAGCCACGGCGAGGGCCGCTTTGTCGCCAATGACGAAGTGCTCGCCCAGCTGATCGCCAACGGCCAGGTCGCCACGCAGTACGTGGGCGAGAACGGCAAACCCAGCATGGACCTTTCCGTCAACCCCAACGGCTCCGCACTCGCCATCGAGGGCATCACGAGCCCCGACGGCCGTGTCCTGGGCAAGATGGGCCATGCCGAGCGTCGCGGCGACAACCTGTACTGCAACGTGCCCGAGCATGTCCCCGGCGACAAATTCATGCCGATCTTTGAGAGCGGCGTAGCCTACTTCGCTTAATACGTTTCCATCGGGTACAATCCCCTCGGGTAACAACACCCGCCACCGGCACCCCCGGTGGCGGGTTCTTTTTTGCTTTGCGCGTATAGGAGAAGGACATCATGGAAAGCCGCAAGCCGTATCTCGCCACCCTGCCCGGACTCATCCTGGGCTGTCTCGTTTGCTGCGCGCTCTGGGGCTCCGCCTTCCCCTGCATCAAGATCGGCTACGGCCTCTTTGGTATTCCCGCGCACGACAGCGCCTCGCAGCTGCTCTTCGCGGGCCTGCGCTTCACCCTTGCCGGCATGCTGGTCATTGTTGGCATGAGCGTGGCCCAGCGCCGACTGCTCGTTCCGCAAGCGCGCGATATCAAGCCCATCTGCATCTTGTCGCTCTTCCAGACTATCGGGCAGTACTTCTTTTTCTACCTGGGCCTCTCGCGCGCCAGCGCCATGTCGAGCTCCATCATCGAGGCCAGCGCCAACTTCCTCGCAATCCTCTTTGCCGCCCTGGCATTTCACACCGAGAAGCTCAATGCGGCCAAAGTGCTCGGCTGCGTACTGGGCTTTGCCGGCGTCGCGCTCGTCAACCTTTCGGGCGCGGACGGCACCTTTGGCTTTACGCTCGACGGCGAGGGTTTTATCCTAGCCTCCACCGTCGCGGGTGCCCTTTCGACCTGCCTGATCGGTATCTTCTCGCGTGAGCACGACGGCGTCTTGCTTGCCGGGTGGCAGTTCTTGGTCGGCGGCCTGGTCCTCACCGCCATCGGCTTTTTGATGGGTGGCGCGCTCTCCCCCACGGCGATTGCCCCCGCCATCGCGCTCATCATCTACATGGCGCTTATCTCCGCGGTCGCCTACTCGCTGTGGTCGCGCCTGCTTGCCGTCAACCCCGTCAGCCGCGTCTCGGTCTTTGGGTTTATGAACCCCGTCTTTGGTGTGCTGCTGAGCGCGCTGCTGCTCGGCGAGGGCGCTGGCACGAGCCCCATTACCGTCATCGTTGCCCTGCTGTTGGTCTGCGGCGGCATCATCATCGTCAACAAACCCAAAAAAGCCTAGCGAGCTCACCTTTTTAAAGAGGGCGTTCGCACACTTTAGCTCAATGGAGCACACTGATTCTCGTTGATTTCGTACCGAGCCGCGGCGGCAGACGCTCGTCTTGCCGCACCGCGCCTGGGCGTTATGGCCGGTGGCCCCCGCAAACGCAAAAAGGGCGCACGACCATCGCAACGGTCGTGCGCCCTTTTTTCTAGCGCATCTGGGCGCCGGCTTTCTTTTTCTCGGCCTTGACGCGGTAGAGTTCCGCGTCGGCAGCGCGAAGCAAGTCTTGCCAGGTATCGACGCCATCACCAACCCGTGCGTAGCCGATGGACATCCGCAACAGATACGGAACCTCGGCGCGCGCGAGCTCGTCGTTAATCGCCGAACACAGATCTATGATGTCCTGTTCCGCTGCTGCCTTTTGGAGCACCACGAACTCATCGCCACCATAACGTGCAATAAAGCCACCAGACGCCGAGCAGACTTCTTTGAGCGCAGCGGATATGACCTGAAGAGCGTGGTCGCCCTCCACATGCCCATAGCGATCGTTAATCTGCTTAAAGCCGTCGGCGTCCATCATGAGCAGATACACATCTTCGGCCTGATCCACATTTGAGAAGAGCGACAGCATATAGGTCTCAAAACGGTTGCGATTGTTGAGGCCAGTCAACGGGTCGGTCGAGATGAGTTGCTCCTGGCAGATAATGTAGAGCAGCAACATGCTAATCATTATGCCGACACAAAGGCCAGGCACCGAGTATACGATCTGAAAGGTACCGCCCACCAGGGCCGGAATGGCGAAAAATGCCAAGGTTCGATAGATAGCCTTCGTCTGCAAGCTCTCGACCCTGCGAGATTGCACAAACGCATGCAGGGACGTATGTATAACGTAACAGTAGCTGACAATGGGCTGGATCATATAGGCAAAGCCGCGACGATACACGCCCTGCGAATCGATATAGAACAAGGCGTGCGTCCAGTAACTGGTAAAAGCCAGCACGACCACCAGAGCCGTAGGCAACGTTACAAGCACCACCCTATAGCGCGAGGTCACAAGGCGAGAGCCCTGCATCGTCTCGGAATAGATAAACCAAATGAGACACGCGATGGCAAAGAGCGAAAACGAAACCGCGTTGGAAATCCAGTTGGCAGCAATACCCAACGTGCCGTCCGCACCATCCGAAAGCGTCCAGATCATATCGAATAATATGTACGCGGCAGAGGTGTAGCCAAGCATGCTAAACAATAGCTGCAGGGTGCTCGAGAACAAGGAGCGACGACTTCGCGCGGCAAGCCCGATAAGAACAATCATGCATAGCAGGAATATCTCAATCTTGAGTGCCTTAACCACTAGACGCCATCCCTTCAATATCCGAATGGTCAGAATCGCCCAATTCGAATCAGGGCAATAAACACCCCTTTACTCCGCAGGGGTAAAGGGAATCATAGCAAAGCGCCCGAACATCACTGCAAAACAGTTTCTGTTCGGGCGCTCGGACGGCGCGAATTGCACGCCGGAATCAATTATCGGTAACGGCCGTTACTCGCCATCGATGTCGGTCGCGACGGCCTCCTCGATGGCCTCGACACCGGCAGGCGACAGGTCCTCCTTGCCCTGGCAGAACTTCTTGTCGACCCAGCCGGTCAGAATCGGAGCCATGATTGCCGTGATGATAACGGCAGTGGCGATCTGGGCGTACGCGGTGGGCGCAAGCTCGGCGTAGCGCGGCGCGACCTCGGCGAGAGCAACCGGCGTGGTCATAGCCGTGCCGGCGATGGTGGAACAAGCCACGGCAGCCTTGCCGTTACCACCGCACAGGCGCTCGAACGCAAAGGTGATGGGACCGACGACAAACAGCGTGACAAGGCCCAGCAAGATGCCGGAAATACCACCGGCGATGAAGCTCGAAAGGCTCATGGACGCACCGAGCTGAAAACCAATTACAGCGATCGCGGGATTGGCGCCGGGAACCAGCAGGTTCTTGATAAACGGGAACAGGTTGCCCAGAACCATGCCGATAACGAGCGGCAAAATGGAGCCGATGATAGTACCGACAGGGATGTTGGCAAGACCCGAAACACCAAGGACGATCATCGTGACGGCGGGGCCGGCCGTAAAGAACAGGATACCGACGGCGCCCTGCTCGGACTCATCGCCGAACTCGCCCATGATGCCCGTATAGAGCGCCATGTTGCAAAACGTAATGCCGCCGATGATAGACACGGAGCTCAGACCCAGGAAGTTGTCGTTAAAGAAATATGCCACGCCTAGGCCGAGAGCCGCTGCGACGACCAGCTTGGGAATCAGCACGACGATACCGGTCTTGATGGCGCCCGGCGTGGACTTAAAGCTGATGCCGGCGCCCACGAACAGCAGGATCGCGGCGACGATGGTATTGGAGCCACCGCGGCAGGCAGCCGTAAAGAAGCCGCCGATCTCAAAAACCTGCGGGCAGAAGGTGTTGAGCAAAAGACCGACGATCATCGGATAGATCATGATGTCGCCCGGGATGCGCGGAACCTTGAATTTCTTTTGCTCGTTGGCAGTCGCTTCCTGTGCCATGAAACCCCCATTTCCGCTGACGCGGAACAAAAGCCCACGTCATGCTTTGCTACAGTAAAGTTTGACCATGGTACCAGAAGAAATAGACCAGCTCGGTGAAAAATTCGACAAGTTGGGATGGAACGAGATTCGGCGCCCGCGACGCCACCCCTATATAAGGCTCAAGACAATATAGAGTACGATGCCCGAGACGCAGCACCACAGCATCGATTTTGTCTTGACCGCCACGACCACGACGCCGACGGCCGCAATCCAGGGAACCAAGGCAGGCCAGAGTCCCGCGTCGAACGCGCCGGGGCTCACCAAGTCGTTGGCGACCAGCGCGGCAAAGGCAGCGGGCGGGATATAGCCCAGGGCCTCGGTAATGCGGGGCGACAGGGTCCGCCCGCGCAAGGCGAACGCCGGCGCGATGCGAAAGAACGCGATAGCAGCCCACGACGACAGCCACAGAACCAAGAACTCGTTAACGGGCATCGCGGGCACCTCTTCCGTCAAATACAGCATCGCACGCCAACGCAATGGCAATGCCGGCCACGACGCTTGCCGGCACGGCAATATTCGTGAGGCCCAAGAACTTGCATACGGCGACGGACACCGCGCCCGAAACCGCCGCGACAACATTGCCGCGCGACAGCCGCTGCGAAAAGAGCAGGCAGATAAAGAGCGAGGTGCAGACAAAGGCTGCAATGGCGGTGGGAACATCGACAACGGCGCCGACGATGGTGCCCATCGTACACGAAACGCCCCATGTTGCGATGAGGATCACGTTGAGCACAAAGGACTCGCGCGGGCCCCAATCCTCCCCTTCAACCAACTTGGCAAGCGAGATGCCATATGCCTCCTCGGTAAGTGTCGCGGCAACAGCCAGCGTCTGACGCTTCGAGGCACCCGTCAGATGCGGCGCGATCGATGCCGAGTAAAGCGCAAAACGCGAGGAGATGGCGGCAACGCTCGCGATAATCGAAGGTGCCGGCACGTCCGCCAGCCAAAGATTGCAGATCATAAACTGGCCGCTGCCCGTCACAAACGTGCTGCTCAGGGCAAAGACCATCCAGGGCTCCATTCCCGTCTGCCCCATGATCATTCCGCACGGCGCGCCTATTGCAACATAGGTAAGCATCACCGGCCAGACGGTTCTAACGATTTTGAACACCATACGCTTCTCATCCTGACAAGGTCTCCGAGCCGCATGTAGCGATACGGCAGAATCATCATCCGACAGCAACCGAGTTCACCTACAATTGCCACCGGATCGAAAGACACAACTTTTTAGGAAGTCATTATGACAGCTATCGATCGAGACCGGGCGCGCGCGGCCTTCAAAAGCTACACCGATGCCTACGACGCCACCAACCCACGCATCGCGCTCAAAATCGAGCATACGTACCACGTGGCCGAGGCATGCGATGCCGTAGCGCGCGAGCAGGGCTGGTCGTCAGAAGATATTGACCTGGCATGGCTTTGCGGCCTGCTACACGATATGGGCCGCTTTGAGCAGCTGCGACGCTGGGACACCTTTAAGGACGCCGAGAGCATGAGCCATGCGGCGCTGGGCATCGAGGTCCTCTTTGGCGAGAATCCCGCCGATGCACCCGCCACGACAAACATCCGTGACTTTATCGAAACCGGTGCGCATGACGAGCTCATCCGAGCGAGCATCGCCTATCACAGCGACTTTCGCCTGCCGGCACAACTCGACGAGCGTACACGGTGCTTCTGCGATATCGTGCGCGATGGCGACAAGATCGACATTATGCGCACCATCGCCGACAGCACCGTCGACACTATCCTCAAGGTGGACGAGAAGACGTTTCTCGGCAGCCGTTTCTCGTCGCCGACACTTGCCGCCTTTGACGAGCACCGCTGTGTCGCACGCGATGAGCGCGATGAGCCCGCCGACTTCTTGGTGGGGCTTATCTGCTTTATGTTTGAGCTCGTCTATCCAGCAAGCCGCGCGCTGGCGCGCGAGCAGGGCGATATCTACCGCCTGCTCGACGCGCCCTTTGGCATTACGCGGCCCTTTACCGACCCCGCCACGCAGGCGACTTGGAGCCGCCTTAAGGACGAGATGCGCGACTGGCTGGCGCGCGCCTAGCGCTCAAGCTGGGCCAGCAGTTCCTCGACGACCTCGACGGCATCGCCGACAACCTTGTACTGGGCAGCACCAAAGATGGGGGCATCCGGGTCCTCGTTGATGGCGATAATGCACTCTGCCCCACCGATGCCGGCAAGATGCTGGATGGCGCCCGAAACACCGATACTCACGAGAAGCTTGGGCGAAACCGATACGCCGGTCTGGCCAATCTGATGGCGACACTCCAACCAGCCGGCCTCCACGACAGGTCGCGTGCAACCAAGCTCGGCTCCCAGAGCCTCGGCGAGCCTTCGCATCAGGGGCAGATTCTTCTTGGAGCCAATGCCGCGGCCCACCACGACCAAGCGCTCGGCATCGGCGATCGAGGCCTGCTGCCTCCACTCCTCGGCGGGAATCGAGATCTCGACACGAGCCTTAGCATCATCCGCAAGCGATATCTGGGTGATCGTGCCGGAGCGGTCGTAGTCAAAGTCGGGCGCCTTAAAGATGCCGGGACGAACCGTTGCCATCTGGGGACGATGATTGGGGCAGACGATGGTGGCCATCAGGTTGCCGCCAAACGCCGGACGCGTCTGTTGCAGCAGCCCCGTCTCCGTATCCATCGAAAGTACGGTGCAGTCAGCCGTAAGGCCCGTCTGCAAGCGCACGGCAACGCCGGGTGCCAGTTCGCGGCCAAAAGCGGTCGCACCGTATAGGATGGCCTCGGGTTTGCGTTCGGCTACCAAATCGCAGATCAAGCGGGCGTAGACCTCCGCATCGTTTTGGCGCAGGCGCTCGTCGCGACAGGCCAGGACTTCGTCGGCGCCCGCGCAAACCAGATGCTCCAGGTCGCCGAGAGAACCCTCGGGACCCATACCGATCAGTGCCACCAGACGGCAGTCGCGAGCATCGGCAAGCTCGCGGCCCTTGCCCATAAGCTCATAGGCAACGGGAGTCACCGTATCGTGCTCGTCGGTCTGCGCGAATACCCAAATGTCTCGATATGCATCAAGGTCCACCGCACCAGCGGCCTCGTCACGCTCGATCGAGATAGCGTTGACAGGGCAGGCGTCGACGCACCCACCGCATAGGATGCAGCCGTCGGTTACGCGGGCGCATCGGCTGGGTCGCTCGCCTTCCACTACGATGCCGCCCGAGGCACAGGCGCGAACGCAGCGACCGCAGCCGATACAGGCTTCGCTATCGATAATCAGTCCGCTCATCTATGCCATCCCCTCGATAATCTTGGCAAGCTTTGCCGCCTGCTCGGACGCCGTCCCCTCAACGGCCTCGCACGTTTGGTCACGGTCGGGCACAAACGAGCGCACGACCTGTGTCGGCGACCCGGCAAGACCGCAACGCGCGGGGTCGGCGTTCACGTCGGCGGCACTGACCACGCGCACGTCCGCCTCCTCCGCCGCGCGAATACCGGCAATACTCGGCATACGCAACTGGCCAATCTCCTTGGCAGTCGTCATCGCGCACGGCATCTCAAGGTACACCGTCTCCTCGCCGGCATCGCATCCGTGAACGAGCGCCAGCGAGCCACAGGTCGTAAAGCCCGCGCTCTGCACGCAGCTCACGTCGGTCACGCAGGGAATATCAAAGGCACCGGCAAGCTCGGGACCAATCTGGGCCGTATCGCCATCCACCGCCATCTTGCCGCAGATGAGCAGGTCGAAGTCCTCGTCGAGCGCCTCGATGCCGCACTTGAGGGCATAGGTGGTTGCCAGGGTATCGGCACCTGCAAAGGCGCGATCGGTCAGCAGCAGCGCATCGTCGGCGCCTCGAGCGATGCAGTCGCGCAGCAGCGACTCGGTCGCGGGGATGCCCATCGACACCACCGTCACGCGCACATCCATGCCAAAGCCGATAAAGTCGTCCTTCAGCGCCAGCGCGCATTCCAAAGCGCTCGCATCAAAGGGATTAATGACCGCCTGCTTGCCATCGCGCACGATGGTATTGGTCTTGGGGTCCATCTTGACCTCGGTGCTGCCCGGCACGGCCTTGACGCACACCACCATATGGAAATCGCTCATCTTCACGCGCCCCCTTTCTGGACGAGCTCATCCAAGAGCTTCTCCGAAAACAGGTTACCGCGACCCAGCTGCCCGGCAGGATCGAGCTGGAGCTTGAGCCGCGCCGACTCGACCATGGCCTCGTGACCGTACATCGTCTCCAAGAAGCCCGCCTTGATCTTGCCGACGCCGTGTTCTGCGGAGACGGCACCGCCCATGGCCGTGACCTCGGAAGCCCACTGGGCAAAGAGTTCTGCGCCGCGGCGATAATCCTGTGCATCGCGCGGCAGAATGTTCACATGCAGATGGTTGTTACCGATATGCCCCCAGGCGGCAGATTCAAGCCCACTTTCCGCCAGCGTGCGGCGATAGAGGGCGATAACATCGGCCAAGTGCGCGTTGGGCACCGACATGTCCGAACCCAGTTTGGTGATGGTGGGATCCATGCGGCGGCGCTCGTCGATGAGCATGTTGACGCTCTCGGGCACCGCATGGCGGAAGAATCGCTGACACTCGCGATCGACCTCGGTGCGCGCGACCCATGTCGCATCGTCACTGCCGCCCGCAAGCTCCAGTACCCACCCCAAGTGATACAGCTCCTCAGTCGCCTGGGCTTCGTCGTCGCAGTCGAGCTCCACGTAGACACAGACCTTGGCGTCTTTGTCGAGCGCAGGCAGCGAGGCAAACGCCGTCGACTGCTCGCGCTGGCGACGTAGAATATCCAGGGCGCCAGCATCGAAGTACTCGATGGCAGCCGCATGGGACAGGACGGGACGCACAGAATCGGTGAAGGACACGGCCTTGTCTTCGCTGTCGAAGAAGCAGCTCACGCCCCAAACGACCGCGGGTGCCACCTGCAGGGCAATCTCGAGTTCGGTGATGACACCGATTGTGCCACACGCACCGATAAACAGATCGATGGCATCCATATCGTCAGCAACGAAATAGCCCGAAGCATTTTTTGTCTTGGGCATGGTATAGCCGGGAAGATCGAGCTCGAGTGTACGGCCCGCTGCCGTCACGAGCGACAGGTGGCGGCCCTGGGCAAAAGCCTCGCCGCGCCGAAGCTCAAGCAAATCGCCATCAGCCAGCACGACGTGGAGTCCCGTGATATGTGGGCGCATGGGGCCGTAGGCGTAGCTGCGGGCACCGGAGGCGTTACATGCCGCCATGCCGCCCAGACAGGCAGACGCCTCGGTGGGATCGGTGGGAAAAAACTGCTCGGGAGCCTCTTGGAACTCCTCGTAGGCCTCAAGCGATGCCTGGTCCCAACCAGCGGTCGGCAGCACCTTCTTGCTCAGCTGCTTGCGCAGCTCCGAGAGCACAACGCCCGGCTCCACGCGCAGCAGAAATTGGCCTTGTTCATCGCGGCGAAGGCCCAAATAGCGATTCATACGGGAAGTATTGAGGATATGCCCGCCGTGGGGCACGGCGCCGGCGGCAAGGCCGGTTCGGGCGCCCTGAACCGTTACCGGAACACGCTCGGCATGGAGCTTTTCCAAAATGGCACGGACCTCGTTTTCCGTTGTCGGAAACGAGATGCTCGAGGCCTCGCCCGATGCGCGAGATTCATCGCGGCCATACTCTTCGAACTCGTCGGTGAAGGGTTTGATGGTTGCAGACACGCGAACTCCCCCTTTAGCTAACTACAGTGTTTGCAGGGAGATGTTACCGCATCGTTTCGTCGACGTGTTCGAGACCGTCTCCATAATTGGCGTTTTTTACGTTCGTGCAATTCGGCGAGCGGCTTGATTTCCTCGGCAGACGATGCTTTTGACACATATGGCCCCGCCGTCGCCGACCGCGCGATTGTCGCTCGAAAAAAGTTGGAGTATTTTTTGCCGCCTTTTACCTGCGGAGACGCCAATCCGTCAAGCATTTGGTCAGAAATTGGTCAAGTAGCGGCTGATAAGGTCGGCGTCGACAGCCAAAACCGATAGAAGTTTTGGCCCAGAAGCAGGGAGGTTCCCATGGCATATTACTGGCCCCAGTACGGCATCGCCATCGAAGTCGACGACGATCCCCATCTCCTGCCTTTCGACGAAGAGGCATTCCCCGATACGACGGTCTACCACGTTACCACCGATGTGATCTGCGACCCCGAGTCGTTCTCGGCGCTCGCCCACCACATCGCGCATATCCACGACATCGAGCTCCCTCCCGACTTCGACGAGCTCGTCTACTCGCGCCGTCTGATGCTTCACATGCTCTTTGGAGCGGACCCGTCCACCTTTGCGCGCGTCTATACCGCCAAGGATGCCGCATGAGCGCGAAGAAGCCACCCCACTTTGCAGGCCTGGGTCGTCGCAAGAAGCTCATCGTTGCCTGCTTGGCCATCGTCTGTGCCCTTGTCGCCGTAGGACTATACGTTTGGCAGTCGCAGCCCGTACCCGAGGCGGGCGCTTCGGTTACGACGGCCGAGGGCAAAACGCGCCAGGAAATCCAAGATGAGCTCGACGCCATCGTCCGCGACAACATGATGACGATTTCGGTCGCGCCGGTCGCTCAGCTGCAGGAGGACGGCAAACTGCGCGTCAACGTGCAAAACGTCCAAGACAATAAATTTCCCCAGCGATTCCGCGTCATCCAAAACGACGAGACCATGTACGAATCCGGTGTGGTCGAGACCGGCAAGACAATCGAGACGTGCCCCGCCGGCGACATCAAAGAAGGCGAGGCGTACATCGAGATCCAGGCACTCGATGCAAAGACCCTCGACAGCCACGGCAATCCGACACGTGTCAAGGTACGGGTTGAGCAAACCGAGAACTAGCCTTCCGGCCGACACGGCACCGCATGCAATTCACCAGCATTCGTCCAATCATCGCGGGGACGGCCCGCGGCGAATAGAAAGGAACGACCATGGACATCACCAGGAACATGAACGGAGTCAGAGCGCTCGTCGTGGGCACAGGGCTCGCGCTCGCGCTCGCAATGGGCGCCGCCCCGACGCCAGCTATGGCAGCCGGGCGCGTTGGAACCACGAAGGTAATGGTCAGGACCGAGATCGACAACGTTGAGTTCAAAGTTCCGACGGTTATTCCCTTCGTCGCCAAGGCCGACGGCACGCTTCAGGGCCCCTCAGAAGACGCGACCACCATCGACAATCATTCGGCCTACGGCATCCATGTCACCAACATGAAGATCGACGCCATGAACACCTGGACCATTGCCGCCGACGCCAAGGCCGGAACCGCGCAGAACTCCATCGACTTTAAGGTCGGCCCCGACGGCGCGCTCCAGAACGCCAGCGCCGCCGCGCAAGGGACGGGCCTCGATCTTTCCAAGAATGCAGCCTTCGACATGGGCTACCAGGGCATTGCCGGCGGCACGGACAAAATCAAGCTCAAGACAAGCGGAAACGTCGCCCGCGTCACGCGCGACATCTTCCGCGTAACCGGCGAAGGCGATCAGGTTGCGACGATCACCTGGACGGTCGAGCCCGGTGCGCACACGGCATAAGGCCGTCGCCCTGGCCGCCGCCGTCAGCATCCTAGCGTTTGGGCCAGCCATGGCCTTTGCCCAGCAAGAACAGGCGCAGGCCGCCACGCAAGTGACGGTCGACCTCTCGGAGCTCGACCGCGGCGACCGCGAGGAACCGTTGGCGCAGACAGGCGACAGACGATGGCTCTTGGCAGCAGGCGCCACAGCAGCAGGCGCGGGAACCGCCGGCCTCGGTCTGCACATCAAACGCAGCCAGAAACAAAACACGGACAGGCCGCACTAAATTAGCTAAGGAGACCCCATGGCATCGAAGAACCTTTTGCCCGTCGTCGCACTCTGCGGCGCGCTCGCAACCGGAACGCCTGTCGCCGCTTGGGCGACTCCTGTCATGGCAGACTCCTTACCAGCGGCCCTAAGCTCCGCACCAAATCCGTCGAGCGCCATTGCGTGCAAGCGTTTTTCGATCGCACAGGCCGCAATCTCAACCTCGGGATGCCTTCGTCGTAATACGGACGGCTCGATAGTCGTGGATATCAATCGTTCGAACAAGGCAAACGGCTCCCAGGCGGGGTGCGCCGTCTGCACGTGGCGCTCGGTTGTGCTCGATGCAGATGGCGATCCATGCAATTTAGAGCTGCGCATCGACATCGCTTCGGTCGATGACTCGGCGAACGGAGCGAAGGTCGCCTTCGACGGTACGTTTTTTGAGAAAGGAGGCGGTATATGTCTGGGCTGCGCCGCCGCGAATGCAGACGACACGCAGCCCACCCTCTCATTCACGGCATCGTTGCGGCTGACCAAAGCCGGTACCGATGCCATCGCGGCGGGAGAAGCGTCCCTGCTGTTCTACGCCGTCAGTACCAAAGACACAGACGCTCATTTCGAGAAGCCAGCCGGATCACTCAGCCTTACACGAGGGATAGAGGCAGGCCCTATTGAAATCGATGCCCGCGCGCAAAGCAGGCAACGCATTCTTGCCGACCCGGCGCTTCTCGAAATGGAGTGGAACGGATCCGGAGCCATCGGAATTCTCCCCTCCGCGTTTGACGCCAAGACGCTCCCCCCAAACGACGAACCCATCAACGCAACCATACAAGAAGAGAGCGCGGACAAAGAAGCAGGTGCGGGCGACACGCCGTCGCCGACAAACAGCGTCCCAGCTTCTTTCGAAGCGCCGAATGAGCCCGCTGCCGATCCAAACGATCCCGAGTTCGCGGACAGTCTGGGGCTTGCTGATCCTCAAGAGATCGATGAAGGCAACTGCTGCGTGCTTGCCGCGCTCGACCACACAGAGGTCGTCGACGCTGCGAACATCGAAGTTGCCGCCGCCAATCAGCCCGTCCGCAAGTCAGCCATCATCGCATTTCCTGAATCCATCGAAGTCGTCTTTTTGCCATCGGGCGAGGTCGTGGCCCCAACACTGCTCACCTTGTTGGGCGCCAAGAATACTCGAAACGAAATTAAAAAGGTCACGGTTGTCGACCCTGCAACCACCGCCAAGCTGCGTTTATACGCCGTTGCTCCAGACGGAGGCAAGACCTTAGAATTCGATGGTGACACACTCCTAGCCTGGCGACGTCTGGACATTATGGAAGACGTCTCGTACCAGATTGAACTTGAAGGGTTTGACCGCGCCCGAGATGCCGATATCATCGCCGCGGGCATCGAGTCCCCGCAACGGCTGATGACGCTACGCTTTGAATACTATCCCTACGTTCCGACGACAACCTAGGGCTTTCCCGCTGAACGCCAGACTTAATACCACTCATATAACGTATTAGACAAGTCGCGATATGCCCTGCGTTCCATTCTGCTACGATTGCCAAGGTGGCATCAATACGGGAGGGCTCATGCCGGGCTTGGGAACAATCATCAACGTTGTGCTTTTGATTGCGGGCGGTCTTTTGGGATTAGCGGGCGGCCGTTTTATCACGCCCCGTATCCAAGATACCCTTATGAAGGCGTCCGGGCTGTGCGTCCTGTTTATCGGCTTGGGCGGCACCATGCAAAAGATGCTCGTCATCGATGGGAAAGCCCTGGCGACCACCGGCACCACCATGCTGATCGTCTCATTTGCGCTCGGCTCGCTTATCGGCGAGGCCATCAACCTGGAGGCCGCCATCGAAGACCTCGGCGAATGGCTCAAGCGCAAGACTGGCAGCGAGGGCGATAACGAGTTTACCAACGCTTTTGTCTCGGCTTCACTCACCGTGTGTATCGGCGCCATGGCCATTGTGGGGTCAATCCAGGACGGCCTGCTCGGCGACTGGTCCACACTCGCCCTGAAGGGTGCACTGGACTGCATCATTGTCTGCACCATGACGGCCTCGCTCGGCCGCGGCTGCATCTTCTCGGCCCTGCCCGTCGCCGTGTTCCAGGGGACGATCACGCTGTTTGCGGGCGCGCTCTCCCCCATCATGACCACGGCGGCCCTCGACAGCCTCTCACTCGTGGGATCCATGCTCATCTTCTGCGTCGGCGTCAACCTTATCCGACCTCAGACCTTCCGCACGGCCAACATGCTGCCCGCCGTCGTCATAGCCGTCATCTACGCCCTCCTGTTCTAAATCTATCTACGTTGCGGCATTTCGAACATCTGTTTGATGCTGTGCTATGATATGAGGTCACCGACACCGTATAGGGAGAGGAGAGGGCGGTGGCCGACCAGGACGTCAAGATGCTCATCGAGCGCATTATGGCCGAGGCTCGGACCCATCAGTCCGCCCGCTTCTCAAATAAAATCTATGCTGACGAGCCGATTCTCAAGACCGGCCGACAGATGCAGAACTTCCTCCCCGACCAGTACCGCAAGATGCGCGAGATATCGCGCTGGCAGGATGATCCCAAGGGCGGCGCGGGGCGTTGGCTATCAGAGGCGGAGCTTTTTTACCGTCAGGGCTTACTGATGGCCGACTTCGAAGACGATTGTCCCTACAACGGCACGTTTAAGTCGTACTTTCCCACCTACAACGCCATGAGCGATCGACAACTGCGCGGCTACTTTACCTGGCGCGCCCAGGTGCGCCGCAAAAAAGTGGAAGAGACGTCCACGTCCTTCGCCTTTTTATATCTCTACGAGCTCATCTGCGGCATCGGTGTAGACAATCCGCTCGACGGCTTCCGCAAAATCAAAGCCTTTTGGGAATCATACCGAGCTTATGAGCCCGGCATCGACCGGTTCGCGCGCGTATGGCTGCAGGACTACGCCGTATTCCACGGGCTCGATCCCAAACTGCTCAGCGATTCCAAAACGGTCTTATTTGATAAGGCGCTCATTGAGCTGCGCCGTGCGGCACGCGATATCGAGCCCTTGCCTACACCCGCTACACCAGCAACCAAACGCCGCAAATCCTCCGAGCCGACCCTCTCCCTGCCGCCCGATGAGGCGCGCGAGGAGCGACTGATGGCTGCGATCAATGCGCTGTCGACCTACAACCTGGGCAACTCAAGGATCAACCATGCGCACCATCGCGACCTGCGACACGTGGCTTGCGCCGTCTATGTCCGCATGGCCCGCTACTATGACACGCACCGAAAGAGTGGCATTGTGGCGAGCCTGTTTGGGGAGGAGACGGCCATGCCTTATACCATGTTTGCCTCGGCCGTCTTCTTTGCCCCCGAGCGCCACAAGGACTGCGAATATCGTCTGGACCCCATCCATATCTACCGTTGCCAAAACGGCTTTTGGGAATGCATGCGCATCCACGGCAGCAGACAAAAGAGCAGCAAGCTCGGCGAGATGATGCGTGCCTGCGATCAGCGCTTGCGCTTGGCGTTGGATCCCGCTCATCCCCTTAAGGAAGAAAAGGTTCCCAAATATCTGGCCAAGATCATCGACGATGAGATTGTGGCCTGGCTTTCGTGGGACGCTGCACACCAGCCCGTCAAGATCGATATCGACCTGAGCCAGCTGGGGCATATCCGAAACGCCGCAGCACAGACGCGCGAGGCGCTTTTGATCGACGAGGAGCGCGAGGACGATGCGCTTACGGAAGCCGCGGAAGCAGATTCTGGGCAACCGGAAGCCGAACCCGCGGCAAACATGATTGCCGAACCGGCCGCAGCGTCCACGCAGCAGAATGAGGCTGACGAGCCGACCATCTCCACCGAGCAGTTTGGTGTCGTGGCCCCGCTCCTCGCGCCCGAGCCCACACCCGCAACGCCCATGTCCGCCGGCACCGCATCCGCACTCGCCCACGCCGCAGAAGACTATCTTCGTGCGTTGCTCGAGCAGAACGCGGCGCAGGCAGCATCGGCTGTGGAGAGGTCGGGCCAGAGCGAAGACATGCTTGTCGACAACATCAACGAAGCGCTCTTTGACCTCGTGGGCGACACCGTTATTGAATTCGGCGCGGCGGGACCGCAGATAATCGAGGACTACGAAGCAGACGTGAGAGGATATCTAGACCATGAGTGATACCACATCCACAGCACCCCGTGTGCCCAAGCGCGTCGCCGCCGTCATTCTCAACTCGCTCAAGGGCGGCGTCGTCCCGCGCATCGGCCTTCCCTACACCACCGTGGGACGCGAGGTCGAGATCCGCGCCCTGCTCACCGACCTGAGCCTCATAGCCGATGGCGGCGCAAGCTTCCGCTTTTTGGTCGGTCGCTACGGCGCCGGCAAGAGCTTTTTGCTCCAAACCATCCGTACGCACGCCATGGGTGAGGGCTTCGTCGTCGCCGATGCCGACCTTTCGCCCGAGCGTCGCCTGCAGGGCGGTCAGGGGCAGGGTCTGGCCACCTATCGCGAGCTCATCCGCAATATATCGACCAAGACGCGCCCCGAGGGCGGCGCGCTCAACCTTATCCTGGATCGCTGGGTCGCCTCGTGCGCCAATACCGACGAGTCAGCCGTTAATGCCCAGCTTGCCCCGCTCGAGGAGATGGTCCACGGTTTTGACTTTGTCCGCATGCTTCGTCGCTATCGCACGGCCGTCTCTGAGGGCGACGAAGAGAGCATGAGCCGCGTGACCAAATGGATTCGCGGCGAGTACCGCACCAAGAGCGAGGCACGCGCCGAGCTGGGCTCCTCGACCATCATCAGCGACGACGACTGGTACGACTACATCAAGCTCATCGCGCGCTTTTTGGTCTGCAGCGGCTATAAGGGCATGCTGGTGCTCATCGACGAACTCGTAAACCTGTACAAGATCCCCAACGCCATCACGCGCCAGTACAACTACGAGAAGATCCTGACCATGTACAACGACACACTGCAAGGCAAGGCACAGTACCTGGGCATGATCATGGGCGGCACGCCAACCTCCATCGAAGACCGTCGACGCGGCGTATTTTCCTACGAGGCTCTGCGCAGCCGCCTCGCCCAGGGCCGTTTTGCACGCGAGGACCTCAAAGACATGCTCGCACCCATCATTCGCCTGCAGCCGCTCACCTATGAGGAGCTGCTGGTGCTCATCGAAAAGCTCATGCAGATCCATGCCGGCTACTTTGGCTGGACGCCTACGCTTACCGAGAACGACCTGGTGGACTTCCTCAAGATTGAGTTTGGCCGCGTGGGAGCCGACACGCACCTGACGCCCCGTGAGGTCATCCGCGACTTTATCGAGTTGCTCGATATCCTGTGCCAAAACCCCGATGCCGACGTGGCCGAGCTGCTGCAAAGCGTCGGCGGCGACACACTGGCACCGGCCAACGAATCGCCCACATCATCCGACGATCGCAACTTCGCCGAATTCACCATCTAACCTGCCAAAAAGGGACAGGTTTATTTTGACAGGTTTTATCTGGGCAAACGTCGAGACAGTAATGTAGCGAGCCACTGCCCACCGCGTTGAGAGTTCCGCTTTTGAGAGGAGGCCCCGTGAACGCCTTTGACCGCTACGCCCCGTTTATCCAAGACTTCATCTACTCCCACGATTGGGAGAGTCTGCGCTCTATCCAGGTTGCGGCAGCAGATGCCATCTTTAACACACAAGACAATGTGCTCCTAACGGCATCCACAGCTTCCGGCAAAACCGAAGCGGCCTTCTTTCCCATCCTGACCGAGTTTTGGGAGAACCCGCCCGCAAGCGTGGGCGCCCTCTACATTGGCCCCCTCAAGGCGCTCATCAACGATCAGTTCGTCCGCCTCAACGACCTCTGCGAAGAAGCCGACATCCCCGTCTGGCACTGGCATGGCGACGTTTCGCAGTCGCACAAGGCAAAGCTCATCAAAAAGCCGAGCGGTATCTTGCAGATTACGCCCGAGTCGCTCGAGGCGCTCTTGATCCATAAGCACATGGCGATTCCGCGCATGTTCTGCGATCTGCGCTACGTCGTCATCGACGAGGTCCATTCGCTTATGCGCGGCGATCGAGGCGGGCAGACGCTCTGCCTTATTGAGCGCCTGTCGCGCATGGCCGGCGTACAACCCCGCCGCATTGGCCTTTCGGCTACCATCGGCGACCCCGAGCGCACGGGTGCCTTTCTCTCGAAGGGAACGGGACGCGACTGCGTTATCCCTCGTTTTGAGGAACCGCGCCGCGTGTGGCGTATCTCCATGGAGCACTTCTACAACTCGGGTCCCCAGGCGCAGCAGCGGGGATTCAAGAGCATGGGTCCTCAAGAGGCCGAAGTGCTTGCATGCGAGCGCATTGAGGCAGCGGCACCCGCGGCACTGCCCGTCAGCACCCAAGACATGCGCCATAGCGGACAACTCACACAGGAGGAACGCCGCCAACGTCGCGAGCAGGCACGGGGCAAGGCTGCCCCCAAGGACAGTCGCGCTTCCTCGGCCCCCGAGGGCGAAGTCGACATTCCCCGAGCACCCGAACAGGCATTACTCAACCCCACCGACACAGCACCAGACAACGCCGACCCCGGCATGGGCTATATCTTCGAACACACCCGCGGCCGCAAGTGCCTGGTCTTTGCCAACTCGCGCGAAGAGGCGGAGGCCGTATGCTCCATGCTGCGTAGCTACTGCGAAAGTCGACACGAGCCCGACCGTTTCCTCATCCATCACGGCAATCTTTCGGCATCGTTGCGTGAGACGGCAGAAGAGCTTATGCGCGACGAGGAACAGGCACAGACGACCGTTACCACCTCTACGCTGGAACTCGGTATCGATATCGGCCGTCTGGAGCGTGCGTTTCAGATCGATGCGCCGTTTACCGTCAGCTCCTTTTTGCAGCGAATGGGCCGCACGGGGCGCCGCGATCTTCCGCCCGAGATGTGGTTTGTCATGCGCGAGGAAGAGCCCGAGCCGCGCACGATGATGCCCGAGACCATTCCGTGGAAGCTCTTGCAGGGCATCGCGCTCGTACAACTCTATCGCGAGGAAAAGTGGGTCGAGCCGCCCGAGCTCGATCGACTCCCCTACAGCCTGCTCTACCACCAGACTATGTCGACGCTTGCCAGCACCGGAGAGCTCACGCCGGCAGAGCTTGCCCAGCGTGTGCTCACGCTTAGCTATTTCCATCGCATCTCGGCCGATGACTATCGCGTACTGCTGCGCCACCTCATCAAGATCGACCATATCCAAGTCACCGAGGGCGGCGGACTCATCGTGGGCCTCGCGGGCGAGCGCATCATTAACAACTTTAAGTTCTACGCTGTGTTCCAGGAAAACGAGGAGTTCACCGTTCGCAGTGAGTCGGCCGAGTTGGGCACGATCGTCAATCCGCCACCGCCCGGTGAGCGCATCGCCATCGCCGGACACTGCTGGATTGTCGAGGAAGTGGACTGGAAGCGCCACACCGTCTTTGCCACGCAGGTCAAGGGCCGGGTGCCGGCCTACTTTGGCGACTGCCCCGGTGATATCAATACACACGTACTCGAGCGCATGCGCAAGGCGCTCAACGAGCACGCAGCATATCCGTACCTTATGGGTAACGCACGGGCCCGCCTTGCGCAGGCTCGTCATACCGCCGAGATTTCGGGCGCGGGAACCAAGCCGCTCATTAACCTGGGCGGCGACACCTGGGTGCTCTTCCCCTGGTTGGGAAGCTACGCCTTTTTGGCGCTCGAGCGCATGCTCAAGATTAAATGTGCCGCGGAGCTGGGCCTTCGCGGACTCGACCCGTCACGCCCGTACTTTATGCAGTTTAAGATGAAGGCCGACGAGAAGACGTTCTTTGAAGTGCTCGCCGCCGAAGCCGAGAAAGACTTCGACCCCATCGACCTCGTCTATCCCGGCGAGGTGCCTTACTTTGACCGCTACGACGAGTTTGTTCCCGAAGAGCTCGTGCGCAAGGGCTTTGCCGAAGGCGTGCTCGACATCGAAGGCATGAAGCAGCGCGTTCTCGGCTGGCGCGACCACGCCTAAGACCAGTCTTTTTGGGACGAGGAGACTTATTTGTCGTGAAGGACGGTGCCGAGGAAGTCGGTGTCGAAGGGCACGGCTTCGGCAAAGGCGTAGTTGCCGTCGCTGGCGATGAGCAGGTAGTTTTCCTCGCCGCCGAACTCCGCATCGCCACATGGGACCACCCAGGCGTGGGCGAATACCTCGAGTGCCGTGGCAGCGCAATCGCGCAGGAACGTCACATCGCTCCCCTCGCTTGCGCTCACGATATTGGCCACGTAGATGCCGCCGGCATTCAGGCTGCCCCGCACTAGACGCAACGCCTCAACCGTCGCCAACTCGCGTACGGGCTCGGCACCGCCAAAGCAATCGCTCACGACCACGTCGTAGCGACGATGGCCCACGCTCGTCACACCCAGATACGAGCGAGCCTCAGCGGTTATCACCCGCAGGCGATCGCCCGCCGCGCGCTCCAGCTCGTCTAGGTAGAACCAGCGGCGCGCCAGGCGCGTAATCTCTCCGTCATACTCGATGACGTCCATGCGCAAGCCCTCGTGCGACATCAGGGCGAATTTAGGATAGGCAAACCCGCCGCCGCCCAGCATAAGCATGCGGTCGATACCGTGACCATAAGCGTCGCGCATCGCATCCTCGGCCTCAAACACGTCGTTAAACGCGCGATAGTACGCAAAGACGGGCTCCGCCCAGCGCTCACCAACGTAACTCGCGCTTTGGTAGACGCCGCCTTGCACCAATACGCGGACTTCGTCGCCGCCCTCGTCGTGCACGCGTTTCACACGCGCCAAGCCATTGCGGGTTCGCGCAACCTGCAGACAGGCAGCACGAACAGCGACAGCGGCCGCACCAAGCGCCGCGGCTCCCAGAGCAACGCCGGCAACGACGCCGGCAGAAACACTCGGCTTGTTCATCTAGAGCTCCTTTTGCAGATAAAGGCCATGGTCATAAAATCCAAGATGGCGATAGTACTCGCGCGTGCCAATCGCGCTAATCACGTTGATACGCGCATAACCCGCATCCCGGGCAATCTCGCACGCACGCTCTACGAGCAAACGCCCCAACCCGTGATGTTGCGCCGCCTGGCCCTGATCGCCCACGCGCGCCGCCATGCCATACACGTGCACCTCGCGAATCATCGCCTCGTCCGGCGTCGTCGGCAACTCGTCCGCATGTGCGGCAACAAACGAATGGTCGGGCAGCGACAACCGCAAAAAGCCCGCGATCTTGCCCCGCGGCGTCACCCACTGCAAAAAGCGCTCGTGAGTCACCGGCGTCTCGTACGCCACTTCCTCATCAAGAGAAAGCTCATCCAAGTCGGCACCCGCGGTACTGATCTCGCGATAGCGAATCTCGCGCACCACTGTGCCTTCTCCACGAGCCGCCAAGCGATTCTCGACGAGCTGACGCAGGTTGGGCTTCTTGTTGCCCACCATGATGTCATCGGAGCTAAAGTCGCGGATCATGCGACTGATGCGGCAGAACGCCGGCGTCACCACGATGTCATCGGCCAGTACATCGAGCAGCTCCTCCTCGGTATAGGGACGCCACTTGCCACGCTCATAGCAGCCCACCAGACGCGAGCCCTCGATGAGTGCACACGGATAGACTTTGACCTCGTCGGGCATAAAGGCCCCCTCGGTCACAAAGCGCTCGTAGTCGCGCTTGTCCCCTTCGGGCGTGGCGCCCAGCAAGTTGAGCATAAAATGCGCGTGAATCTTAAAGCCAAACAGGCGCGCAAGCGAAAACGCCCGCTCGATCTGCGCCACCGAAATGCGCCGCTCGTTGATATCGAGCAGGTGCTGGTCGAGGCTCTGGATGCCCATCTGGATCTTGGTGCAGCCCAGGCGGCGGATAAGCGTGAGGGCCTTCGGCGTTACGGCATCGGGGCGCGTCTCGATAACGAGTCCCACCACGCGATGCTTCGCCGTCTCGTTGATGCGCTGTTGACGTTCAAGCTCCTCCATCGTTGCCGTCTGCCACTCGGCGACTTCGCCCCACGGCGTACCGGGGCCGTACAGACGACGCACCGCACGGTTGTAGCCGCCCACGGCAGCATCCACACGCCCCTGGTCGTCGGCAACGCCGGCAGCAAGCTCGACCTCGTCTGTCGCAATGCCGGCTGCCCGATAGCGCTCGCGACGCTCCGCTACCACCGGCGGCAGGGCATCGGCGGGAGCGTCATCGAGCAGGCGCCCCGCCTCGGCACGACTGATGCCCGGACGCGCCAACATGGGGTTTGCCGCCACGCCGGCGACGGCATCGTCATTGAGCGCACGGAAAAGCTCCGACATAAACCACGTCTGATACCCTTCCGGATAGTCGCTCCAGGTGCCACCGAGCACGATGAGCTCTATCTTATCGGTCGCATGCCCCATCTGCGAAAGCGCCGTCAAACGGGCGCTCACCTGCAGATATGGATCGAAGCAGTTTTGCTCTGCACGGGCGCACGCCGGCTCGGCGTGCAGATAGCTTTTGGGCATGCGCAGGTCGTTGGGGCAAAACAGGCAATCGCCCGAGCACGGCCACGGCTTGGTGATGACGGTAATGGTCGCTACGCCCGAAGCCGTGCGACGAGGCTTCATGCGTAGCGCCTGCAGCAGTTGACGCTCTAGCTCGGCGTCGACATTCCATACCGTCCAACGAGCCGGCTCCTCGCGCTTCACCCGCTGGTAAAACGGCAGCAGGCGACGCTTGGCCAGATCGCGCTTGTCGGCACCCTCACGGCGTGCCTCGGCATGTATCAGTTTGACGAGCGCTTTGTCGTCCACGGTCTCGCCGCGACGCAGAGCCTCGAGTATGTTCAAGATAATCTGTTCCATGCCCCCATTGTAAAGGCAAAGGCGCCGAAGCCAATCTCGGCTTCGACGCCTTCACCAAACAGCGCGTCTATATCTTCGCCTAGGCTTTCGTCTGCCTCACTACTCCGAATCAAACGACATGTCGCCCGAACCGACCTCAAAACGATACGTGGCAGACTTATCGCCGTTATCGAATTCAAGATTCAAAACGGTCTCGCCGTCGTAGCCAAGCGGAAGGAAATCGCTCTCGAAGTCGCCGCTGCCCAAGGTGAGGCTCGCCTTAAAGCCCGTCGAGTTCGGAACCGTCATCTCCACATCGCCCGAGCCCACGCTCACGTCCATCGACTTCGCGGGGGCCTGGTAGAGCTCGAACGTCACATCGCCCGAACCGACCTCGGCATTCAGGGTATCGGTCACGGTACCCGTAAACTCGACGTCTCCCGAGTCCAAAGTCAGGTTGAGGTCATGACACGCAATGCCCGCGACCGTCAGATCACCCGATCCCACATTCGCTGTGATGCCCACCATGTTATCGGCAACATCGCGCGGCAGTTCGACGGTAACCGTGCGGTCAATGGCGCGCTCGTCATCGCAATCGAACTGGCGAATCTTGAGCGTAGAACCCTTGATTTCGGCCAGGTTCTGGGTTGCCGCATCGAAGGCAACGGTCCCCGTTGCCACGCGACCGCTTTCAATTACGCGCACTGGCCCGCCGGAGACGTGTTTGACCTCGACCGTGCCCGACGTCACGTCCAAATCAAGCGATGTGAACGCGTCGGCATCAAACGTTTCGCTCGAAAGCTGTTGAGGCCGAGCGGAATAGTTACCGCTATCCAAAAGATCGTCCTCGTCAAGCGCATCGTCCATACCAGACAAGCCGGATACAACATCGTCGAGATCCCACGGACCATCAAAATGAATCAATGTCCGCGAAACGCCAAAGACAAGCCCAACAATGAGCACAAACGCTCCGATGCCAACACCCAGGCGTACCTTGGATTCATGCGAAAGCTTCATCATTCGTCACCCTCTTTGGCACATGGCTCAGCGGTGGTCGTGGTAGCCACGTCAGCATCGGGTTCCGCAGAAGCATCCTTCCCCTGGGCCTTGATCGCCACCGACGCCGGACCAACCTGAATATCCCCGCGCGCCCAATCACCATCGAGCGCACGCGCCACCCAGTGATAGATGGGAATCGTAAAGAAGATCAGCGCGGCAAAGGGGCCGGCACCAAACAGGAACATCAGCAAAAAGAACAGCAGCCAGCACACGGCCCAATACGGGAACGACCGGAACGGGCCCTTCACCGGAGTCGAGCCAACCGCGGTGCCACTCGTCGCCTGCGCCGTAGCGGCATTGGCGGCCTGCGCACTCCAGCTTGCCGCCTGCGCCGCCTTGGCTGCGGCATCACTTGCCTGCGTAGCTGCCTCCGTGGCGCGTGCCGCCGCCTCATGGGTGCGAGCACGCTCTGCCGCCTCGGCCTCGCGCTGACGGGCGCGGTCCTCGTTCTCAAACTCGATATCGTCCTCGATCTCGTCGCTCGGATTGAGCAGCTCGTCCAGGCTCACGCCATAGAGTTTGGCGAGCGAGATCAGGTTCTCGGTATCGGGCGAGCTCTCCGCGCGCTCCCATTTACTGACTGCCTGGCGCGACAGCCCCAGCTTTCGCGCCAGCCCTTCTTGGCTAAAACCCTTGCTGCGACGAAGGTCGGCGAGCCGCTGCGCAGTTTCTACATTCATGGTTCCTCCTATGTGATGCCAGCCGTGCCGCCGGACCGTTTTTGTTCTTAAGGCGCCTTGCACAGTTAAAAATCTATCCGCCACCGCCAAGAGCATGCCACCTATTCTAGTGAGATTTTTGACAACCGGCGGTTGCGGGCACATATGAGCTGCGGAAATGTGTCCAAACAAAGCAATGACCCGTAGCTTGGTTGTCCCCGTTGCGGCGTTAACGGTAGTATGGTCGTACTGTTTATTCCGCACCGCCAACGGAGGGAGTCCCGCGCCGTGAACCGCGATTTCGCCTCATCGCTCATCCAGCTCAACAACACGTTCTATCGCGAGCACTCCGCCTCCTTCTCCGATACGCGCCAGGCCCCGTGGCCCGGCTGGGTACGCACCATGGACATCGCGCTCGGGCAGCTCGACGTCGCCACGATCGAGCATCCCGTCCGCGTCTTCGATCTCGCCTGCGGCAATATGCGATTCGAGAACTTTGCAGCCGGCGGCGCACTTGCCGCCAAGGGTGTCGACGGCGCAAACCCCTCGGCAGATGCCAGCTGCCCGTTTGAGTTCTATGGCGTCGACTCGTGCCAAGACCTGGCCATCGATGCACATGGCCACGCGCTTCGCATTCCCAACCTGCACTTCCAGGAACTCGACGTGCTCGACGCCCTCATGAAGCTCAACCCCGCCGAGACACCCGACGTGCTTTTCGACGCCCCGCTCGCCGACATCTCGGTCTGCTTTGGTTTTATGCACCACGTGCCGTCGTGCGAGTACCGCGTACGCGTGCTCGACGCCCTGGTGCGCCAGACGCGCCCGGGCGGCATCATCGCCATCAGCTTTTGGGAGTTTATGAACGACGAGCGCATGGCGCGCAAGGCCGTTCGCGCCGAGGCCCGTGCCGAGCTCACCCCGCCGTTTGAAGGTTACGATTCCGCGCAGTTTGAAGCCGGCGACCACCTCATCGGCTGGCAAAACGACCGCCACGCCTACCGCTATTGCCATCACTTTGACGATCAGCAGATCACCGACCTGGTGCGCGGCGTCCGTACGTTCTACAAGAGCGGCGAGGTCCCCGTGCGCGAGCTTGAGCGCTTCCATGCCGACGGTCGCAGCGGCGAGCTCAACCGCTATGTGATTCTCAAACGTCTGTAGGCACCGACGATTCGCCGCCGAGCCGCACCGCATCTTTCGGGCAAACTATGCCCACCCTTTTTCAACCCATTGACGGAACGCGCAGCTATGCGTTCCATACTTATGACCAAGGAGCCTCATGGGAGCCGTCCACGTTCGCACGCCTAAGAACTTTGTGCTCGAGGAGCGCCTGGAGCGCTACGCCGATGCGATCGAGACGAACCCCGAGGCTTATGCCGGAGATTGGCGCGAGGCTTGCGCGCCAGCTGGCAGCAAGCCCTTCGAACACCTTCACCTGGATCTTGGCTGTGGCAAGGGAACCTATCTGGTCGAGCGCGCCCACCGCGAGCCCGACACCCTCTTTATCGGCATGGACCAGGAGCCCATCTGCATCGCCTATGCCGCGCAGAAAATCTGCGAACAGGGGCTATCCAACGCACTCGTCCTGCCCCGAGGCGCCGCATCGCTGCCACAGCTGTTTGCCGCAGGCGAGCTCGATGCCATCACCATTAACTTTCCCACGCCGCAGCCCAAGGCCAAGTACGCTAAAAAACGACTCGTCCATGTCGACCATCTGATGCTCTACCGCCCGCTCTTTTCAGCCGGCGCTACCGTCACACTGCGCACCGATAGCAAGCCGTTGCGCGATTACGCCCTGGGACAGTTTGCCGCGGCCGGCTACGATACGCTTTGGGTAAGCGACGACGTCCGCCGCGACCATCCCGAGCATCCCGAGACCGAGTACGAGCGCCGCACGCGCGAGATGGGTGCCGCCGTCTATGGCATTTGCGCCACACCTGGAGCGCAGCCCAGCGATGAACAGCTCGCGGCGGGCCGCGCGCAGGAGCAAAGCCTAGCCTGCTACCTGCCCGATAACCTCGATGAGCTCGCCTATGTGCCTCTGGGCATGGAAGAGGCCGTCGAGAACTTTAGAAACCGTGCCCGCAAGGGCAAGAAGCGTCTACCGCAAGAGTCCCAGGGGCCTCTGATGGTCGCAGCTTCGGCAAACAAGCGCAAATAGGCGCCAGCAAACGTCCCTCAAATCTAAGTGAGTAGACTTTTTTGCAATAGCCAAGCACAACCCGCATAACCAATACTAAAACCGCAGGTAGAGCCCTTGCGCAAAAGCCATGTGCTCGCGATATTGCAAAAAGTCTACTCACTTAGCTGGCAACTGCACCAAACGGCTGGGCAGAACGCCCATTTCCTGCATTTTCTTGCCTGCGAACGCATCGATGCGACGCTACGCCATAATAGTTGGCGGACAATCGCGAGAGAAAGCAAACACATGGCACAGACCACGACAGATACCGCCGTCAGCACCGTCTCCGGCGCCGGGGCCGCCAGCTCATTCTCGGGCGGCACGGGAACCGAAGCCGAGTTCGGCTCGCTCGGCGCGCTCTCCCCCACCTGGTGGGAGCCCGAGGACGGCAGCGAGCCCGAACCATGGCTCACGCCCGACCAGGCCTTCGAACGCTTCTTTGAATGGACGAGCGATCGCGGCATTGAGCTGTGGGATCACCAAGAAGAGGCCCTCATGGACCTGGCAGCCGGCGATCACGTCATTCTGGGCACTCCGACCGGATCGGGTAAATCGCTCGTCGCGCTGGGCATGCTCTTTATGGGCATGGCGCAGGGCAAGCGCTGTTATTACACGGCCCCCATCAAGGCTCTGGTCAGTGAAAAGTTTTTCGATCTGGTACAGGTGCTCGGCCGCGATAACGTCGGTATGATCACCGGCGACACGCATATCAACACCAAGGCACCCGTCATCTGCTGCACGGCAGAGATCCTTGCCAACGACGCGCTGCGCGAGGGCGAAGATGCCGATGTTGGCTGCGTCGCCATGGACGAGTTCCACTACTTTGCCGACCCCGATCGCGGCTGGGCCTGGCAGGTACCGCTGCTCACCCTGCCTCACACGCAATTCATGCTCATGAGCGCCACGCTCGGCGATGTCACTGCCATCGCCGCCTCACTCGAGGAACACACCGGCGCTACCTGCGACTTGGTCGTCGATGCCCCGCGCCCCGTGCCGCTGAGCTACGACTATGTGACGACCTCGCTCGAAGGCACGGTCGAGCTCGCCATGCGCCGCGGCGAGGCCCCGCTCTATATCGTGCACTTTAGCCAGGATGCCGCCCTTGCGACGGCACAGTCGCTCGCCAATTTTGGCATCGCCAGCAAAGAGCAGCGCGAAGCCATCAAAGAAGCGGCAAAGGGGACAAGCTTCTCGACGGCCTTCGGCAAGATCCTCAAGCGCTTGCTCGGCTGCGGCGTCGGCGTGCACCATGCTGGCATGTTGCCGCGCTATCGCCTGTTGGTCGAGCGCTTGGCGCAGCAGGGCCTGCTGCCCGTCATCTGCGGTACCGATACGCTCGGCGTCGGCATCAACGTACCCATCCACACCGTGGTGCTCACCGCGCTCACCAAGTTCGACGGTTACAAGATGCGTCGCCTGCGCGCCCGTGAGTTTCATCAGATCGCTGGTCGCGCCGGTCGCTCGGGCTTCGATACCGAGGGCATGGTGATCGCCGAGGCACCCGAGCACGAGATCGAGAATGCCAAGCTTATGGCCAAGGCGGGCGACGACCCCAAAAAACTCCGCAAGATTAAAAAGAAGAAGGCCCCCGAGGGCTTTGTCACCTGGAACAAGCAGACCTTTGAGCGCCTGATCGAGACGCAGCCCGAGACGCTCAAGCCGCGCCTGCGCATCACGCACTCCATGGTGATTAGCGTGGTCGAGCAGGGCGGCGATGCCCGAGCCCGCGTGCACGACCTCATCGAGACGAGTCTGCAGACTCCCGAGGAAAAGGCCAAGCTCGAGGTTCGCGCCGACGAAATCTTCGCCACGCTCATCGATTCCGGCGTCGTCGTTCGCACCGAGGTGCCGCCCGCACCCGACGCCCCGACTGACGCCGCACCAGACATCGACTATGCACTGACGGTTGATCTGCCCGAGGACTTCGCGCTCGACCAGCCGCTCTCGCCGTTTTTGCTTGCCGCATTGGAGCTGCTCGATCCCGAGAGCGAGACCTATACCATGGATCTAATCTCAATGGTCGAGGCAACGCTCGAAGATCCCAAGCAAGTGCTGCGTGCACAGGAACGTGCCGCACGCGATCGCGCTATGGCCGAGATGAAAGCCGACGGCGTCGAATATGAGGAACGCTTGGAGCGCATCCAGGATGTCACCTACGAAAAGCCGCTCGAGGATTTGCTCGATGCCGCCTTCGACAAGTACTGCCAGGAAGTACCTTGGGCCAACGACTACCAGCTCTCGCCCAAGAGCGTCCTGCGCGACATGTTGGAGAGCGCGAGCGACTTTAAGGGCTATATCCAAAAGCTCGGCATCGCCCGCTCCGAGGGCATTCTGCTGCGCTACCTAGCCGAGGCCTACCGCTCCCTCGATCGCACCGTGCCCATTGAGAAGCGCGATGAGCGCTTGCGCGACATCATTTCGTGGCTCGGCTTTGTGGTACGCTCGGTCGACTCGAGCCTGGTGGACGAGTGGGAGAACGCCGGCAACCCGGCGGCCCTCGACGCCGCGCCGCCGCAGGGCATCGACGAGGTCGTTGCGGACCGTCGCGGCTGCACGCTGCTGGTGCGCAACGCACTCTTCCGCCGCGTGACCCTTGCCGCCCGCGAGCACGTTCGCGACCTGGGCGAACTCGACGAGGACTGGGGCATGAGCGAGGTCCGCTGGCAAAAGGCGCTCGATGCCTACCATGAGCAGCACGAGGAAATCCTCACCGACGGAGATGCCCGCAGCGCCGCGATGTTTACCATCGACGGGAGCGACGAGAAGACCGATCACGTGTGGCACGTGCACCAGATTTTTGCCGACGAGGATGGCGACCACGACTTTGGCATCATGGGCGATGTCGACCTGGATGCCACGCAAGACGGCGGCGAGGTCATCTTCAAAAACTACCGCGTCGGCTTTATCGAGGACCTGCTCGAGGACTAGCCGTACATACTGGAACGAAGCGGGGCCGTTGGCAGTATCGCCAGCGGCCCCGCTTTTGCACTATACGCTATCCCCTACTCGGCATCCTCGACCTCATACGAATCCGCCTCGGCGGGCTCATCGTTTGCCCCTGTCGCAGCCCCGCGCGCCTCGTCAAACGCCGCCTTCATGGTCTTGTTGCCCCAGGTGAGCTTGCGAATGGTAAGATCGTCGGCCTTCTTGTTGGCTAGACGTAAATTGTTCTCGGAGGACAGCAATGCCTCCTTGGTTTTCTGCAGATGGCTAATCGTCTTGTCAATCTCCTCGATCGCCGTCTGGAACTTACGGCTCGCAAGCTCATAGTTGCGGCCGAAGTCGTTCTTGAACTTCTCCATCTTGGCCTCGAAGTTCGTGACGTCGATGTTCTGCTGCTTGTACTCCGCCAGCTCCTGCTTATAGCGCAGCGAACCCATGGCGGCGTTGCGCAGCAGCGTGATCATGGGAATGAAGAACTGCGGGCGGATCACGTACATCTTCTCATAGCGGTAACTCACGTCGACTATCCCTGCGTTATAGAGCTCGCTCTCGGGCTCGAGCAACGTGCAGAGCACCGCATACTCACAGCCTTTCTGGCGACGATCGTGATCGAGCTTCTTAAAGAAGTCCTCGTTTTTATGCTTGGTCGCAGTCTCGTCGTTCTCGTTTTTCATCTCGAACATAATCGAAATGACCTCGTTGCCGCTCGCGTCGCACTCGCGGAAGATAAAGTCGCCCTTGGTACCCTCGGACGCATCGTTATCTTTCTCGAAGTACGCGTTAGGAAACGCCGTCATGCGCAGACGGTTAAACTCGGTCTCGCAGTGCTGCTCGAGCGACTCGCCCACCATCTTGGTGGACAGGCGGACCTTCATGTCCTTAAGGCGCTCAATCTCTTCGTCCTTGTAGCGAATCAGGTCATCGCTCGCGCGCTTGGCCTGCGCAAGCTCGAGCTCGTGTGCCGCCTTGACCTGTTCCTCGCGAGAATCGCGCACCGCCAGCTCGCTCGTCAGTTTGGCACGCGCCTCATCGCGCTCTCGCTCCGCCGCGGCGACCGCCTCTGACAGGTTCATTTTTGCCATCAGTTCCTGCTCGCGCAGCTGGGCACGCAGGCCCTCGGCCTCTTGCTCGGACTGAGCCTTTGCGGCGGAAAACTTCTCTTGCACCTTCGCGCGATAGTCAGCAAACGCGCGCTCGGCCTCGCTGCGAGCGGCATCGAGCTCACGCTGCGACTCTGCCGCGGCAGCGGCAAGCGCCATCTCCTGGGCCTTGTCCGCCGCGGCAAGCCTGGCCTGCAGCTCGGCAATCTGAGCGTCGCGTGCAGCTAAATCGTTTTGAGCAGCGTTGCGCGCCGCCGACTCGGCAAGCTTTGCTTCGTCATCTTTGCGCCCAAGCTGCGCACGCAGGCTATCAATCTCACGCTGGAGTTCGGCATTCTCTTTTTGAGCATTGGCTCGTGCCTCAACCGCCGCGCGCTGGCTTGCACTCTCGCGCTCTGCGGCAGCGCCCTCGAGCTTAGCGCGCAGCTCGGCAAGCTCAGCATCGCGCTTGGCAACCTCTTGCGCCAGTTTCTGATCCGCAGTGTTCTTCTGCTCGACAAGCTGAGCGTCGCGTTGAGACTCCGCCTCCTGCAGGGCAGACGCCGAACGCGAACGCTCAAGCTCCAGCGCCTGCTCGCCCTCGCGTCGAGCCGCCGCTACGCGCTCATCAAGATCGCGCGAGAACTCGGCATCGCGCACTTGCTTGACGATATCCGCATAGCCGGACGCATCGACCTTAAAAACTTCGCCGCAATGCGGGCACTTGATCTCGTTCATAGCAGCTCCTCGATGGACGCAAATTTCAACCGCCTACACTCTACCGCGCCACGCGGACAAAAAAGGCGCCACCGCCATAATGGCAACGGCGCCAGAACCACCACAAAGGTGCCTGTCCCCTTTGTGGTGGTTCGAGAATTACAGTCCAAAGAAGCCCAGGATTTGATCGCGGCTTACGGGTCTGTAGTCGTTGGCATCAAGGCCAACGTCATAGCGCAGGATCGGGCGCTCGCGATCGCGGTTGCGTGCGTTGGTGCGGTCACCCCTGCTGTGGATATGCCCATGTAGCATAATGGCGCCACGTGCCTTGCCGTTCCAGCTGAGCATGGGGTAGTGGCTCATAACCAGACGATGGCCCTTGGCATAGCCGGGAGCAATCTCCAGGTAATCGCGCACGTCTTCCCAAATTTGCGGGGCGTCGGAATCTTCCCAGTCGCCGTCATGGTTACCGCGGATGAGCGTCGCATTCTTGCATTCGATACGCTCGCGCAGGCGCACCGCCTCCGCCATGGGCAAGCGATACGTAAAGTCTCCCAGGATATAGAGGCGGTCGTCCGCAGCCACGCACTCATTGATGGCATCGATGACCTTGCGGTTCATCTCCTCGACCGAATCAAACGGTCGATCCATGTCGTGCAAGATATTCGTATCGCCCAGGTGCAGGTCGGCGGTAAACCACATCATCGTCTATGCCCTCATTTCGCAATGCATCCAACTCGTGCTAAGTATACAGACACAGCGATGCGGCGGTTAGCCAAAGAGCCCGCCGAACAGTCCGCGGCGGCGCTTGTCTTGCTTTTTCGAAGCGTCACCCTGGGCGTTCTTGCCCTGCCGCTTCTTACGATCCCGCTCCAACTCATCGTCATCGAGTAGCGTATCCCACTCAAACGGATCGTCTGTCAGATCGAACAGGTCATCGTCATCAAACATGGCAGTCTCCCATACCGATTAGCGAGCATCCACCACATAGAGCCCAACGCGCACCTGATGCCACGGGCTGCGCTCGGGGGCAACCTGTTGCACGCGGGCCTCAAATACGTCCTCGTGGCCGTAATACATCATCAAGGACAGTGGGCCAACCTCGTTTCCCGGAACGTAGCCAAGTTTGGTCTTGCCATAGTAGATCGCAACTGCCTCGGGGTCATGGGGATTATCGCGCTCGGCACACAGCGTCAGTTTATCGCCCGCTTTAAGATCGCCCAAGACCAAGGCGCCATCGGTATACTGAAATCCTGCAATGTGAAATGACAGAAGAACACGCGAAGGCTCGTACATAGCAGCTCCTCTAACGGCCGGATAAACCGGTGTGTAACCTTATTGAGAAGTCTACGGTCCCGTGCGGACACAAATACATCCTGTCTGCGTCCTTCAATCGTTTGCCTCAACGCTTGCGCGACAGAACGCTTGCAGATAAGATAGGAACACGGATGGCACCCGTTGCCGCGGGTCTTGCCAACTCCGATACACGTTTTCATCGTGAGAAGTGGCCGTCTTCGCTTACGCGGGGGCGGCTATTTCATTCGGCCGATAAACAGACCGAGTTCGATAGCCGCAATCAACAACGCCAATAACGAAATAACATCGCTTACGTTCATACCAAATCCCTTCTAAAGGGAGTTGGCCCATCCGTGCTCCATAACAGTAGTCTAACGCAAAATGCAGGTAATAGGAACACTTGTTCGTATTACCTGCGCCCTTTTCTAATGCACAAACATGCGCACGAACTTGTGCTTCCAGCTTGCGTAAGGAGCATAGCGGAATGGCACGTCCAGCCACGTTGCCTTGTTCACGATGCTCTTCTTGTGGCTAAACGTATCGAAGCTCTCGCGTCCATGGTACTGCCCCATACCGCTCGCACCCATGCCACCAAAGCCCATATGGCTCGTAGCCAAGTGCATAATCGTGTCGTTGACGCAGCCGCCGCCAAAGGGCACGTAACGCACAAAGCGCTGCTGAACTGCGCGATCCTGGCTAAAGATATACAGAGCCAGCGGCGTCGGACGATCCGTAATAAACGTCTCGGCCTCGTCTAGGCTCTCAAACGTCAGCACCGGCAAGATGGGGCCGAAAATCTCCTCCTGCATCACGGCGTCATCGGGGGTCACGCCGTCCAAAATCGTCGGCTCAATCTTGAGCGATGACTCGCGCGCCGTGCCTCCAAGCACAACCTTATCGGGATCGATCAGCCCACGCACGCGCGCAAAATGCTTGGCGTTGACGATATGCCCATAATCCTCGTTATCGAGCGGATGCTCGCCAAACATACGGCGGGCCTCTTCCCTGATGAGGTCCAGCAGCTCGTCGTGCACGCGCGCATCGACCAGCAGGTAGTCGGGCGCCACGCAGGTCTGCCCCACGTTGAGCCATTTACCAAAGGCGATACGCCGCGCCGCAACCTTCAAGTTTGCCGTCGCATCCACGATGCAGGGGCTCTTTCCGCCCAGCTCAAGCGTCACGGGCGTAAGGTTTTTACTTGCGCGCTCCATGACGAGTTTGCCGACCGGAACGCTACCGGTAAAGAAGATCTTGTCCCAGCACTCATCGAGCAGCGCTTCGTTTTCGGCGCGCCCGCCCTCGACAACCGTCACCAGGCACGGATCAAATGCCTCTTCACAGATTTGCTTGAGCACCGCGCTCGATGCCGGAGCATAGGCACTCGGCTTGATGACCACGGTATTGCCCGCGGCAAGGGCGCCGGCGAGCGGCTCGAGTGTTAGCAAAAACGGGTAGTTCCACGGAGCCATGATGAGTGTGACGCCATAGGGCACGGCTTGCGTTTTGCACACGCTCACGGCGTTAGCGAGATCGCACGGACGCAGGCGCGGACGACTCCATCGAGCCACGTGAGCGATCTGATGTCGAATCTCGGAAAGCGACGTACCAATCTCGCACATATAGGCCTCGTCATGCGACTTCCCCAAATCGGTCTTGAGCGCATGGGCGATATCGGCCTCGTGGGCCCGCACCGCATCGCGTAAACTCACGAGCGCGCGACGTCGAGCATCGACATCAAACGTGGCGTGCGTCTTAAAGTAGGCGCGCTGATCGCCGACGATGCGCGCAATTTCCTCGGTGTTCATGGACCCTCCTAATTCTCGTCCTCAAACATACCACCTGCAACGACTTCGTACATATGCTCGAGCTCCAAGCGGTCCATTAGAAGCGGAACGGGGTATAGCGGATTGGCCTCGGCATCGGCATGCGCCGCCATCTCGGGAATGTCAGAGTGGCGAATGCCCAAAACATATTTGGGGATTCCCAGGGCCTCGTTCATGCGGTCGACCCAATCGATAAAGGCCTCGGCCGCAAGACTGTCCTGCGCGGTAGCCGGCGCAATGCCCGCCATGCGAGCAAGATCGGCAAGCTTGGGGGCGGCGGCGTCACCATAAGCGCGAAGCATGTGCGGCAGGATGATCGCGTTGGCCAAACCGTGCGGAATTCCGTATCGGCCGCCCAAACTGTGCGCGATGGCATGCACATATCCGACATAGGAGCGGGTAAACGCAACGCCCGCCTTATACGCCGCCAAAAGCATATTGCGACGAGCGCACATGTCGTCACCATGCTCATAGGCCTCGAGCAAATTGTCGTGGATAAGCTGCACCGCCTGTCGCGCCATCTTGCGCGTATAGGGCGTGGTGCTTCGCCCGATAAAGGCCTCAACGGCATGCGTCAGGGCGTCCATGCCCGTCTGCCCCGTAATGGAAGCGGGCAAGCCGCACGTAAACTCGGGGTCGTGGACTGCAAAACGCGGGATGAGCACAAAGTCGTTAATGGGGTATTTGTAGTGCGTCCCGTCATCGGTAATTACCGCCGCAAGCGTGGCTTCGCTTCCCGTACCGGCGGTAGTGGGAACGGCGATGAGCAGCGGCAGGCGACGATGAATCCGCAGCAGGCCGCGCATCTTGTTGATTGGCTTGTTTGGCTGCGCAATGCGTGCGCCCACGCCCTTGGCACAGTCCATGGCCGAGCCACCGCCAAAGCCGATAATGGCCTGGCAGGCGCTCTCTCGATACAGGGACGCCGCTTCTTCCACGTTTGAAACCGTGGGGTTTGCACGCGTTTCGGCATAGACCGTAACGCCAATCCCCCTGGATGCGAGCGCCGTCTCGAGCGGTGCCGTGAGCCCCAGACGGGCAATGCCGGGATCCGTCACGATAAGGACCTTCTGGATCGAGCGCTTTTGAAGCACCGCGGGCACATCCTCGGCATGCTCTAAAATGCGCGGCTCGGTATAGGGCAGGATCGGCAATGCAATGCGAAAAACCGTCTGATATGTTCGGCACCAGGCACGACGGGCTAGATGCATAAAGGAAACTCCTTCATTTGTTGATAGGTCAACATTTGCTCGCCCGATTGTACTCAGCGGCGGTCAAAGACGGCCTGCCAATCGTTAATCAATCAACATCTTCATATCTCAAAATTGTTTTATTAAAAATCATTCCTAATAGGCTTCACATTTGGTTACATTTATGGATAATAGAACTCGTCAAGACGCACGTCCGGAGAGGGCCCTTACGGGACCGGACGAGCGCACAATCGCCATCGATCGAAAGGATCGAATCATGAAGTTTGTTTGCCCCGTTTGCGGTTATGTGGAAGAGTTCGACGGCGACCAGCTGCCCGAGGACTTCAAGTGCCCCCAGTGCGGCGTTCCCGGTTCTCGCTTCCTGAAGCAGGAGGAGGGTCAGCTCGAGTGGGCTGCCGAGCACGTCGTGGGCGTCGCCAAGATGGAGGGCGTCTCCGAGGACATCGTTGCCGACCTGCGCGCCAACTTTGAGGGCGAGTGCTCCGAGGTCGGTATGTACCTGGCCATGGCGCGCGTCGCTCATCGCGAGGGCTATCCCGAGATCGGCCTGTACTGGGAGAAGGCTGCCCACGAGGAGGCCGAGCACGCTGCCAAGTTCGCTGAGCTCCTGGGCGAGGTCGTAACCGACTCCACCAAGAAGAACCTCGAGATGCGCGTTGAGGCCGAGAACGGCGCCACCGCCGGCAAGACCGATCTTGCTAAGCGCGCCAAGGCCGCTGGCCTCGATGCCATCCACGACACCGTGCACGAGATGGCTCGCGACGAGGCTCGCCACGGCAAGGCTTTCGCCGGCCTGCTCAAGCGCTACTTCGGCTAAGCCAGCAACCTGAGACATAACCTCTAGCTCGATGAGGCCCGGACCGCATGGTTCGGGCCTTTTTCGTGCCTCACAAACTTGTTAACTACCTGAAATAGGACCGCCTTCGGCATCGGCTTCTCGTCAAAAACTAAGTGAGTAGACTTTTTGGAACTTGCCGAGCAGACCATCCATATCACTTTATAAAGCCGCAGGTAAATGCCTTGTTGCAAAACGACCTAGTCGCCAAAGTGCCAAAAGTCTACTCACTTAGATTCGCAGCCGTCCACGATCGAGCCATTTTGTGTCTAACGGGCATCTTTCCGTCGATTACTCCCAATTTTGTCCAGTCAACGAATAGTTCAGACCTGAGTAATGTCTCAGCCCTTTGCTCATCTGAGCTTTTATCACGATATTCAGCATCGAGCATCCTGCATACGGCCTTAACGATCGCGCGGAATCTATCCTCATCCGATATCTGTCTGTGTGTCAGGAGAAGCACATCGTAGCCCATGGCCTGAAGGGCCGTCATGCGGTCAGCGTCACGCAAGCCATCCCCTGCGCGTCCGTGCGAGGCCTTTCCCTGACATTCAATGGCCACCTGTCGCCTGCCGTCCGGCGAAGACAGAAGTATGTCGATATATACACGGGACTTTCCCACAATCGCTCGAGCACTTGTGCTTAGCATCACTTCAACATTAAGCTCTATGTCGCAAAAGCCTACGCCTCCCAGGGATCGCGGCAGTGCAAGTAGCAAATACGCCTCGACCTCAAAAGGCGACGCGGCACCCAATGGAACAAGTTGCGACACCGTCCTAAATCTATTGCCGTAACGTATCCCGCAAACATCTGAACAAAAACGGTCAAGGTCTCCGCCCAAAACCAAAGCGTCTCGACGCCATAAATTTGAGGCGGTGCCGTCCTCGGACGGGCAGCGCACCCAACCGAACGTTGTCGAGATCGCGCCCGAATCAATTGCACGCGAAAGCTCCGCCTCAAGTGCCGCAGGCAGAGCGCACACCGCAAACAAGCCACACATCTCCGCCAATACCAAAAGAAGCTGAAGATCCGTCAGATGCCGCGACATGATGAATACCGTCAGAAGAGGAGACGTAATCAAAAACCCATGCTCCGTTTCCAGTACGGATTCCCTGGGAAGCTCACCAAGAAACAGCCGCTGCCTAATGCTGGCAGGACAAGTCCGTTTGTTTCTTGTCTGAACCAATGTATACAACGGAAAACCGAGCGCGACCGCAGCCGTCGGGTTGCGGGCGAGATCATATCGCTGCCGGTCTTCTTCCGGTCGTGGAAGCGGCGGACACAGAGCGCGGACCTGAGGGGGCAAACGCCAGTACCTAAAAGCCGATATGTCACAAAGTAGATCTTTCATAGGCACAGGAAAACACGAATTTCAACCCAGTCAGTCACGCATTGGCGCGAACGCGCCAAAAATGGTGCCGAACGGACTGCCAAGTTTTCAACAGCCCTCCCCAACTGGCCAAAAGCTTGCCGAGAGCTGGACGAAGTTCTGTTGAAAACCCCATTTTTTCTCATGCAGAAGCTTTGCGCGGGTAGCGCGCAGAGATGTGGTGTAAGAGGCGGGGCATGCCCCGCCTCTTCTCTTTCTTGAAAGGGAGGGGACACCGC